>NZ_MUEY01000020.1:0-57545 GCF_001995695.1 Salinivibrio sp. ML290
ATGAATATGTTGTAAAACTATCACTTACGGACTCTGCCCCCAGGCATAGTCGGCTTGAGGCTTGATAACCTCTCAGATAATCCTCAGAGCTATATCGAAATAGCTTAAATTTTTAGCATTTTTTGCCCTTAAGTCCAAGTGTTAGACGTTAGGATGAACGCATTATTTTTAGTAAAAATAGTAATTTGTAGTTTATTTATCAGTCACTTACCTTGGCTTTTTGGGAAAGCAAAAAATAACAATGAGCATACAAAAAATAAATGATAGCCACTGAACGGCAGGGTTCGGTAGATGTAAGTGATGAACTATAATATCCTCAAAGAAAGTAACTCTCACAGGCACGCCAGCAGTCTTGTTTCCATATTGAAAAATAGAAAAAAATTGTATTGCAAAGGGAAAAGGTACAATAACCCTTAGAAAAAACTTTCCTTTGCATGGCTTGGTATTTATTCGCCATAATAAATAGACAAGACAAATAGATGTAACAGAAAAACCTATTATGCTGGTCAGTTTTTCATCTCTTTGTATAAGGAGTCAGCAGTCATACCATCACCAACGGCTCCTGTAATAAGCTATACCCACAGTGGAGTGTGACTTTTTCGAAAAGAAACGATCGTGATGAAAGTATTTATTTACTGCCTTTTGGGAGTTAGTAGCCCTAAAAATAAACATATAATGATGCTAAGCCACCTAATTACTTCATTTTCTTCAAATGATAGGTTTGGGAATATATCCATCAATAAAGTTCCATTTATGAAAATAGAGTAGTAATTCCCACCGATAAAACCAATAACTAGAACAACGTAGATGAAAAGGCATGCTGAACTTTTAAAGGATATGCGAGAGATCCCTCTCAACGCAGATAGCAGTAAAGCTGTAATTAAAAAAAATAAAAACTCGCTCACTTGTATGAGTCCTTTATAGCGTCAATATTATAGTAATCTGCTGCCACTTCCACTCCCAGGGCGGACTTGCTCATTGCTTGATAACCTCTCAAGTAATCTTCAGAGCTATATCTGAAGAGCTTAAATCTTTTCGCATTTCTGCTCTTAGTCCAAGTCTGGGATGTGCCCTTTGATAGTATTTGATAAGCCTTGTCGGCATCTTTTACTGTGGTTGTTTTTGCTACCATTCCATAGCCTGACAAGGCCAAATCGACACCGTAGTAGGCCATGTTTCCATAGCTTTTAGGATATCCTGCAAATTCGGCGGCACCTTGATAAGCTTCGCGAACCAAGCCAGTTGCATCTTCGTCGCCATCGACAAAGTATTTACCGTTTTCATACATGTTGTTAAGCCCATGAGTCACCAACAATGCGCCGATCGAGCATAATGATGCGGCAGAGTAAATGCATATTGCTCCACCCGCGGCAACTTGCATGGCGCCGGCAATAGTACCGATTCCTTTTGAGGCAATTAACGAAGACTGCTCCATTAAGCTGGATTGCTCTCTTTTCATTTCGGTAAGAGCTTGCGCTTTGGTTTTCTTACCCCGCTCAACGTCATTAACCAAGCATTGTTCAAACCGATCAATCTCTCTGACGAATTGATTCTTCAAGACCCCACTTCGAATATGACGATTAGCGAGGCTTGTAGCTTGCATGGTTAACCCTTTGCCAGCTTTTCTTACAACGGCAATGTCGTAAGGTGAGGGCTTAGATCTTACTCCCATCGTTCGTAGCCTTGGGTGCCAGTAATATTATGCTTCCAGACGATATCTTTGTACCGAAGAGCAATATCCTCGGACATGTCCTCATCGCCGGACATAAGGACATGAGGCTGGTTAAACGACAGGTGTGCGATGACAGCATCAACTAATTCAATGGTATAGTAATTTTCGTTGTGGCCTTTATCATTGGTTCTGTAAAACTTTATCTCACACTGAATCTTCTCTTGTTTTGAAAAAGCAAGACCAAGAAGAGGGGAAGCCTTGTCGATCGGCTTTGTGATGGTTAAAGCGCTGAGAGTTTTTCTGACTTGGTCCGCTTCTTTTTCTAGCGAGTAGTTGCAAGCTAAAACGGTTGCTTCGTCCATGTGTGAAATCTGCGCTTTTCGCCCAATAGAGTCATCGGTATTGCAACCTTGAGAGATACAGCCTTGTGTTTCTCCAATCATCTTTATGTATGCGGTATGGGCCACGTTTTACTCCTAGCTTGGCTATTTATCGGCCGAATATATCAACTTTGATTGGCCAGAAATAAAGGCAAAGGATTTTCTGGAATCGATCTCTCATCTGAATGGGAGGTGTAAAGGTATCGTAAAGTCAATGTATCAAGTTAGATCATGTCGAACTGTCTGATCTTGGTGGGTATTTCGGCGACAATATTCACTTAACAAATGGAGAAGAGGTGAAGCCTGTTAAAGGTTATGATGAAAAGGGCCTGTAACCTGCCAAAACAGCCGATCACAGACCTTAGGTAGATTACTGCTTTTTCAGGTGATACATCTCAGCAAGGTCGCCTTCGATGGTTTCGCCATTCATGTCTTGCATGATCACCTGGTTTTCCGCCACAAAGAAGTGGTTAGGGCTGTCAGTCAGCCCTTCAAGGATGACGACACTGCCTGTTTCATCCCACTTGAAGGTGCCCGATTCTTTAAGTGCTTCTCCCTCTTTGCCCAGATAGGTTTTGGTGAGTGAATACGTGTTGTCTGGGTTCAGTGTTAGTGTGGTATCAATACCTTCACAGTCGGCGCAGGGCACCACACCTTGATACGTACCGTTCCAGTCTAGTGATGTTTTTGCATTATGATGATCAACCATTTCAGAAACGGTGTTTTCTGCGCTATCGATGGCGTTTTCTGCACTATCCATCGCTTGCTCTGTGCCTTCTTTCACTGCATTTTGGGCGTCGTCTAAGCTAGATTCGACTTGCGATTGCGCCTCTTGTGGTTCGTTGGTTTGCTGTTCACAGCCGACCAGTGCGACAACCAGTGCCAGTGGTGCAAGTAAATAGGTTTTTTTCATGTTTACCTCGTTTAATCAATGTTTAAAGGCTAAATCGTTGCTGGGGACCAGCGATGAATGACTTCATGATAGGCGTTTGCTGCGCTTAGGTGTCATTATTGCGCTAGCATTAGGTCAGAGTTAGACAATAAACGTAAAAAAACCGTCAACTGATGAGAGTGATCTAAGCGACCACCTTTTACGTTAACACTCATGTCTTGTTAGTCTACTCAATGAAAACCAAGCAAATACTACCCAAACGCGTGACAATAAGGAGCGATGATGCAACAACACAAAATTTTGATGGTGCTGACATCTCACGATGCCATGGGCGATACGGGACACAAGACAGGCTTTTGGCTTGAAGAGTTCACCACCCCTTATTACGCGTTTAAAGATGCTGGAGCGAGCATTGTAGTTGCCAGCCCGGAAGGTGGCGCGGCACCGATTGATCCGAACAGCGAAGCGGAAGATGCGCAATCGGAATCCACACGCCGGTTTGATGGCGATGCGGAGTTGCAAGATATGGTTAATAACACCGTCAAGCTGAGCGATGTGAATGCGTATGAGTATGACGCGATTTTCTATCCCGGTGGACACGGTCCATTGTGGGACTTGGCGGAAGATCCGACATCTCGTCAGCTGATTGAGACCTTCTATTATCAGGGCAAACCGGTTGGTGCGGTGTGCCACGGCCCGGCCGTGTTCCGCCATACGCGTTCAGATCGCGACGAGCCACTAGTGAAAGGGAAACGGGTCACCGGTTTTACCAATGGCGAAGAAGCCGCCGTTGGCTTGACCGAGGTGGTGCCGTTCTTGGTTGAGGATATGCTCAAAGAAAACGGCGGTCTTTATGAGAAAGCGGATGACTTTACCTCGTATGTGGTTACTGATGGCAACTTAGTCACCGGGCAAAACCCGGTGTCGTCTGAAGCCTGCGTCAATGCGGTGTTGGCATTGCTAAAGTAAGTCATATGATAGTCTTTCGATAAAAGCGCCTGCGGGCGCTTTTTTTGTATCGGACGAGATCAAGAGAGTGGGGTGTATTTTATCCAATGGATTCGTGTAGATTAAAAACGACACGGATAGAAGAGCATGCCGCATGAAAATACTCATCATTGAAGATGACCACGACCTCAGCTTAGCGATTTCAGAATACTTAGAGCTGCATAATATCGACTGTGATTTTGCTTATAACGGCGAAACGGGGATCCAGCTTGCCAGCCAGCAGACGTTTGATTGTGTGATACTCGACAACATGCTGCCCAACGTTCAGGGGATGGCGGTTTGTCGCGAGCTGCGTGAGCAGGGTATCGATACCCCGGTGTTAATGCTGACCGCGTGCGGCGCGGACACCGACCAGCTTGAGGGCTTTCGCGCCGGTGTAGATGATTATGTTGTCAAACCTTGCACCATGCCCTTGTTACTCGCACGTTTACAGGCCTTGCATCGGCGTCATCAACCGGTGCGAGAGTGTATTACCATCGCTGATCTGACGATTTATCCCAAAGAGCATATCGCGTCGCGCGGTGATACGCCGCTTAAGCTGACCCCTATCGGTTGGAACATTCTGTTGCTACTCGCGCGCCGCTCACCCACTGTGGTGTCCAAAAGCGATATTGAGGAGGCGATTTGGGCCAGCGATGATGTGCGCCAAGGAACCATTAACGTGCACCTTCACCATTTGCGTAAAGTGGTTGATAAGCCCTTTGCTAAAACGCTGATCCACACCCATGTCGGTATTGGTTTGTCCCTTTCTGAGGCCGCGCCGGTATGAGCCAAAGCCCTGTTCGAAGCCTCGCCGCGCAATCGCGCCGCCAGCTTGTGTTCATGGCGGTGGCGATCTTTATCGGGTTGTTGGCACTTGTCACTGTGTTTAGCTTTTATCAAATCAGTCAGGCAGGCAAAAACTACATGCGGCTCGATGCTATCAAGCTAGAGCAGAAGCTGGCCGCCGATCCTAACTACCCATTACCCCAAAGTGACACTGTCAGTGCGTATCGAGATTGGCAGGCTATCCCGACATCGGTGCGTGATTTGTTTTCCTCAGAGCCGATACAGCCCGATGATCCAATTGAAATTCAGCGCATCAATGACAGTGGTGCGCGAGAGTATGGTTATTTGTTGTACTCCGATCAGCACCTATCCCAAGGCCTGTACTTGGTCGAGTTTGAAGCGGCAGAAAAAATCGAGGCATTAGCCGCCATGATTGTCGAGCGCTCGTTGGCCGATGCCAGCGTGTTAATTACCGCTTTTATGCTGGTGCTTGTCACCGTGATTGGGTTGTTGTTTAACAATGCATTGAAGCCACTCAAAGAGTTGGTGGCATGGTCGGCGCAGGTAAAAACACACCCTGATCAAGCTATCGATGTACGCTTTTCGGTACGTGAAGTTAACC
The DNA here is from genome assembly GCF_001995695.1 of Salinivibrio sp. ML290. NCBI lineage: Bacteria > Pseudomonadati > Pseudomonadota > Gammaproteobacteria > Vibrionales > Vibrionaceae > Salinivibrio > Salinivibrio sp. ML290. Next base: position 5,343 of record NZ_MUEY01000020.1, read on the forward strand.
AAATCGCCGACCACTTGATGGCCTCGCTGCAACAGGTGCGTGAGCATAACCAACGGGAGCAGCAGTTCTTAAAGCATGCCAGCCATGAACTGCGTACGCCGTTGGCGATTATGCAGGCATCCTTGGATACTTTGTCACTGCGCATCGATGACAAGGACGCCAGTTATCCGGCCTTGCAGCGCGCCTCGCGTGCCAACGCCAATATGATGGCACTGTCTGAATCATTGCTTTGGTTGGCACGGCAACATCCAGATAAGGTTCGCCAATCAAAGGTCGACCTTGGCTCTCTCTGCGCAACCTTGGTGGATGAGTTGGCGTATCTTGCAGCGCATAAGCCAGTGACTGTCCATATCGATAATCACAGTGATCCTATTTCTATTGAGAGGGAATTGTTTCGTATTGCGAGTACCAACCTGATTCGCAATGCGCTCACCTACAGTGCGCCCGGTGCGATTGAGATTAAGATCACCAACGGGCAGTTTTCGATTGCCAACCCTATTGATTCAGACGTGGATGAGAATCAGATCGGATTTGGCCTAGGTCTCCAGCTTGTTGAGCGCATTGCCGGACAGCTCAACTGGCATTTTGAATTTCAATGTGACGCTCAGATGGCGAAGGCGGTTATCAATTGGGAAGCCGCGCACAAAATGACGGGAGAGTCTTAAGGTTTTCTTAATACCGGTTGTTTCAAGATAAGGGCGAACTCTCAGTTACTATTTCGCCATTATGGAGAATCGCCGGTGAATCCATTTGTCACACTTATCTGTTTCGTTTTGACCTTGGTGCCCTTAGCCGGGCATGCGCAAACCGACAGTATGTCCGCGGATAATTATCTGACCGTCGGCCTGGTCGGCTATACGGAGCCGTCGATATATCTCGGTGGTGAAGATGACCAAGACATTGAGCTGGTGGTTGAGGCGCAATGGGAGGGGATTTTTTATCGCAACGATACCCTAGGTGTGTATCTCGCCGAGGGCGACAGCTGGTATGTGTCGGCGGGCGTGGGCGACGATGTGTTTGGCGATCACGCCCGCGGTGACAGCAAAACCCTCAAAGATATGAAAAGTCTCGATACGGTGTATAGCGCTAATCTAACCACCGGCTGGATAACGTCGGTGGGCTATTTTGAGCTCGGCTACCATCATGATATCTCGGATAATCATAACAGTGGCGCGGTGGTGGGCCGCTATGGCGCGCCGATGGAACAAGGCCAGTGGGTGCTTGATCCTCAAGTGTCACTGACTTGTGTGGGTCGCGCGGTGAGTCGTTATTATGTCGGTGTGTCAGCCCAAGACACCAAAGCTGGCCGACCCACGTATCAACCTGATCAAACCTGCATGCTTCAATCCGACCTCAATCTCTATTACAGGCTTGGCCGCGCGCATCATCTGTTGTTGGGGGTGGGCTATCGCCACTATGGCGATGAAGTATCAGACAGCCCGATTGTTGATAGAGACGATTTGTGGTCGTTCAATACCGGCTATTTATACACCTTTTAGCGGTAATGGGGTGGAAGGAGAAAGGGGATGAAGTGGCTAAAGCGAGGTTTGATAGCGCTGGTGCTGATGGGCACGTTTGTGGTGATAGCCATGGATGACCCAAACGCGGGGCTAAAGCGTCAAGCCATTCACTTTAACGTAGGTGATAATCAGCTCACGGGTGAGTTAATTTTACCTTTAGGTTCTGAGRGCCCGCATCAGTGTGTGGTGTTTGTGCATGGCTCTGGTGACGTGCCGACCGATGCGTTTGGTTATTACCTCCCACTTTGGCGAGTGTTAGCGGCGAATGGGTGGTGTGCGTTGTCTTGGGATAAGCCGGGAGTGGGAGAGTCGAGCGGGGATTGGCGGTCGCAATCGATGCAAGATCGGGCCGATGAAGTCGCGGCGGCGATTCGCTATTTGCGCCAAACCTTGGGGCTAAAGGATGGCAAACTGGGGTTGATGGGCTTTAGCCAAGCCGGTTGGGTGATGCCGAAGGTGGCGCACCAAGTCGAAAACATCGATTTTCTGATCAGTGTCGGTGGAGCAGTCAACTGGATGGCGCAATCCGAGTATTCTGGACGTCAACGGCGATTAGCCGCCGGATACAGTGAATCCGCTATTGCGGAAGAGCAAGCTGCCGAGGCGACAGTGGATGCCTTGATCCAGTCCGGCGCGTCGTATCAACAGTACCTAAACCACGTAAAACAGGATGACAACGCCCCAATGAGCGAGGCTTTTTGGCAATTTGTACAACGTAATTGGGCCTCGGATGTGACTGCTGATTTAATCGATCTCGACGTGCCCACGTTAGCGTTGTTTGGTGCGCGGGATGCTTATGTCGACTCAGATAAAACCGCTTCTACGTATCACCAGCTGCTTGCTAACGCGCCGCTGCCGTTTTATCACGTGCGTGTGTTTGAACAGGCCGACCACAGCCTACTGCGCACCGACAACATCGCCAATGCACACAGTGAGCGTCACCGCTGGTTAACTCTGGCCCGAATTTGGTGGCAAGGCGATGCAGCATTTGCAGATGGCGTGATGCCATGCTTAACGTCTTGGCTAGCGCAGTTTGAGAGCGGGCGGCCAACACAGACTAATGTCTGCGCGTCTGAGCAGCTAAGCGATGTAAAGCCAGTACTAAACGCGGATACGACGCAGGGGTAACGTTTCAATTTGCGGTGAATTGGGGTTTAATGCAGGCATTGACGCTAACGCTAAGAGAACCAGCATGCAAATATGGGTAGATGCGGACGCTTGTCCGGTCGCGATGCGCGAGATGATAGTACGCGCGGCACACCGAACGCACATTCAAGCCACCTTTATTGCCAACCAGTTTATCCGTTTACCGCCGTCGCCTTACGCCAGTTCACGTCAGGTAGAAAAGGGCTTTGATGTGGCGGACAACCAAGTTGTTGCCGAGGCAGAGGCGGGCGATTTGGTGATCACCCAAGACATTCCGCTCGCGGATGAAGTGATTGAAAAGGGCGTGACGGTGATTAACACCCGCGGCGAATTGCTGACCAAAGAAAACATCCGCGCCCGGCTTAATATCCGTGATTTTATGGAAACCATGCGCAGTAGCGGTGTGCACACAGGTGGGCCTGCTCCGCTTGGTCCGCAGCAAAAACAAGCCTTTGCCAATCAGCTTGATAAATGGCTGGTTAAAGCCCAGCGTTATCATGCTGCGCGAGCAAAATCGTCTGATTAAGCCTGCGAGCTTATCCTCTCACTAAATAGCTCTTCTTACGCAATTTTTTCTGCTAGCTAAATAGCAACCGGTGCCCACTCGCGATTGGCGAAGTGGGCAATCAGCGCATCCAGCAACGCACGCACCGCCGGTGGCTGGTTGCGACGTGACGGATACAAGGCGTAGATATCCATTGCCTTGGGTTGCCAATCGGGGAGCACGACCTCCAACTGACCTCGCGCAATGGCACTATGAGCCAGGTACACCGGCTGCATGCTTACGCCCATGCCCTGAATGGCAGCACTGAGTAAGGTGGTCGCCTCGTTAGCTGAGAGCTTACCTTGCACTTCAACCGCGGCGTGTTCCTCGCCTTTGTCTAAATGCCAAATCGGTCGATCAAACTGCTTGTAACTGAGACAGCTATGCGCGGTGAGATCTTCCGGTGAGCGGATCGGTGCATGGGCCGCCAAATAATCCGGTGCCGCTACCAAAACGGAATCACACGCGGCGATCGGACGACCAATTAGGGAAGGATCCGGGTTGGATGCAATGCGGATGGCTATATCAATCCGTTCCGCAATCAAATCGACGGCCTTGTCTTGCACTTCAATATCTACATCGACCCCGGGGTGAGCGGCCATAAAGGGCTTTACCGCGGGGATCAGTTGCGCAAAACCAAACGACATACTGGTGGCCACCCGTACTTTTCCGGTCAAGCCCGCGTCTTGTTGCCATTGCTGTGTCAGGGCATTGGCTTGTTCAACCCATTGTTCCAGTTGTGGCAAGCTTTGCTCGCCAGCGGAGGTTAACGATACTTTGCGCGTGGTGCGCTGCAATAAGCGCACGCCTAACCAGTCTTCCAGCGCTTCGACATGACGAGTCACCATGGGGCGCGACATCTCGAGCCGCTCGGCAGTGGCGGTAAAACTTTGCGTAAGGGCGACATCAATCAATACGCGGGCTGCAGTCAGTGTGTCCATGTCAATCTCATCTATGCTTAAGAGCCAGCCGTTCGTAAGGCGGTACGACCCGTTTACATGCTCGAATTGTGAAATAATGATGTAAATTATTAGCTATATATTCGAACAAGTCGAGCCCGTAAACTGCACAGCATCTCAACACCGAATGCAAACAACGGAGCACGACGATGAAATTGATAAAAACCCTAGCCGCCTCTTTATTACTGACCGGCAGCGCAATGGCAGCAAATAATGCTGAACCCTTGAACTTGGACGTGTATAACGCGGATGGTAATAGCTTCCACGTAAACTCAACCTTGGTGTATGGCGAAACCGAAGCCATGGTGGTTGATACGGGCTTTACTAAAGCAGACGCGCTACGTATTGCCGCTAAAGTGCTGGACTCTGGGAAAGAGCTGACCACTATCTTTATTAGCCAAGCAGACCCAGATTACTATTTTGGCGCGGAAGTGCTGCACGGCATGTTCCCTGACGCAAACGTGATCACCACACCGGCAGTGCGCGCCACCATTGCAGAAAAACTGGATGGAAAAATGGCATTTTGGGCTCCAAAAATGGGTGATAATGCCCCGCAAAACCCTGTAGTGCCTGCTGCTTATACCCGTTCATCATTGACACTGGACGGTCGTAAAATTGAAATTCGCGGCGCGAAAGGCGAGTTGGCACATCGTCCGTATCTTTGGATCCCAGCCAACAAGGCGATCCTGGGTAACGTCGCTGTATATGGCAATGTTCACCTTTGGATGGCAGACGCACAATCTGACCAAGCGCGTGAAGGTTGGGCCGCACAACTAGAAGAAATGGCAGCACTGAAGCCTAACGTCGTGATCCCAGGACACATGACCGCGGGCACGGCACTGAACGCTGACACCATTACTTTTGCCCAGCAGTATTTGCAAGACTTTGCCGAGGCGAAAGCAAGCAGCAAAGACAGTGCTGAGCTGATTAAAACCATGCAAGCGAAATATCCGAAAGCGGGTTTGCCGATGGCTTTGGAAATTGGTGCCAAAGTACATATGGGAGAGATGGAATGGTAAACGTCCACTATATTTTTGACCCAATGTGTGGCTGGTGCTTTGGCGCCGCCACCTTGATTGAAAGCTTGAGCAACACCCCTGAGATTAACTTGCAGCTTCATCCAGGTGGTATGCGAGAGCGTGCGCCGATTGAAGACAGCTTTCGTCAACACATCTTGGCGGCAGATCAGACCATTGCCGATCAAACCGGACAGGCATTTGGTCAAGCCTATCTTGACCGCGTGGCAAGCGACCAGCCGGTAATTTTGGACTCCTTTATGACCGCGCAAGCCATACTCGCTGCTCAGCAGCTTGATGGTCAGGGTGCAGAGATGCTGAAACGCATCCAGCGTGGCCATTATCAGCAAGGTCGCTCCGTCTATGAAGCTGACACGCTCGCAGAGCTTGCCAGTGAGATGGGGATAGAGGCAGGGGCTTGGCAACAGGCGATGAATCGCGCCGAAAATGACGTGATGCCGGCGGTGAATCAAACCCGTCAATTGATGGCAGCGCATGGCTTACGCGGTTTTCCATCCATGCTGGTGGAGCAAAACGGTCAATGGCAAGCTATCACAGTGAGCCAATACTATCGCCGCCCAGATGCATGGCAGGCGCTCTGGCAAACACTGACTCAGGCATAAAGCAAACAAAACCGGCGAGCATGAGGCTCGCCGTTTTTTGTCACGATCATTGTTAGCACATTATCACTTGGGTGCAGTCTGCGGTACCGGCTTTTTAGGCTCAAAGCCTTCGATGATGCGACGTTCAAGTGGATGCCCGAGACGTGCTTCAATCATGCGCAAGTTTTTGGTGTTATCTTTCGAGACCAATGAAATCGCTTCGCCTTGAGCACTGGCGCGACCGGTACGGCCAATTCGGTGGACGTACTCGTCTGCTGGGAAGGGCAGATCGTAATTGACCACGCGCTCAAGCGACTCAATATCAATGCCGCGTGCGGCGACACCGGTGGCAATTAAAAATTGGATGTCACCGTTTTTAAAGTCTTCCAGCAATTGGGTCCGCACGGCTTGGCTGCGTCCACTGTGAAACGCTTCCGCAGCAATGCCCCGTTTTTCCAACTGGGTGGCGAGTTTGGCGGCGCCGTGTTTGGTTTCGATAAAAATCAACGCTTGCGTCCAGCCATTCTCTTTAATTAAATGGCTAAGTAGTGCGGATTTCTTATCTTTATCGACTGGAATACACCATTGAGTAATGTTGTCTTTCGAGGCATCTCGTGCGGCAATGCTGATTTCTTTGCCTTCATCGCCAATGGTCGCTTTGGCTAGATCGCGCACTTTATTAGATAGCGTGGCCGAAAACAGTAAGCACTGCGTGCTTGCCGGCAAGCGGTCTAGAATATGTTGAATCGCATCAATAAAGCCCATATCCAGCATGCGATCCGCTTCGTCGAGAACCAGCACTTCCACTTCATCTAAATAGACGGCACGTTGGCTGAGTAAATCGCGTAGTCGTCCCGGGGTGGCGACCAAAATGTCGACGCCGTCGATCAAGGCTTGCTTTTGTGCCTGCTCGTCCATGCCGCCAACCATCGCCAAGGTCTTTAGCTCAGTAAACTGGCTGTCTTGACGTGCGCTCTCTGCCACTTGCAGGGCGAGCTCACGAGTGGGAGCGATGACGAGTGCGCGAGCGCGCTTTTTACGTCCTGCTTCACCGGCAGATAATTTATCGATGATAGGCCAGATAAAACTCGAGGTTTTTCCGGTGCCCGTTTGTGCCGCGGCAATCAGATCATGCCCTTGTTGGATGATTGGAATCGCTTTGACTTGAATAGATGTTGGCGTGGTAAAGCCGCGTTGGGATATGGCTTGGCAAAGTGGGTCGCTTAAACCCAGTTTTTTAAATGGCATAACAGACTCAACAAACAAGAAGCGTGTGTCCGCGTTACTGCACAAACACACTGAATGGCGTGGAGTCTAGCACGAACCTTACAGTAGCACGACGCAAAATCTGTTGGTGTTCTAGGAACAGTTTGTTCTAGGCCGCGTACTTTCTGAGCTCATGAGGATATACACGCATGCCATTGAGGGTGTTTTCATAAACAGCTTGCTCTCGAAGGTAAGACCAAACATGGGGCTCTGTCCCTGTTTGTGCCGCTAATCGATCGATAACGGCGTCAATATGTCGGCCCGCATAATCTTTATGAGGGGTAAAAAGTTCCTTAATCGCAGATAACATAACACGCTCCTTATGTGTAACTAAATTACATATTGGTATATTTAGAGCATAGTTCGTGTTTCATTTGTGATCAATGTTTAATTAATATCTGTATTAAATGACAATGTTGTAATTAATTTTCAGTAGCGTGGTTCTATTTAGTGGTTTGGGTTTCTTCTTCTATTGACGGCCTTAACCGAGTGACACGACAAGACGAAAATCGGTTACTCAATAGATATAATAACCCTATTTTTTGTAGCACATTAAAGTGGTTTGGATTTGTTTAATATCAAAGGCAGTGTTTTCGTGTGTGCTAGGGTGACATCATCGAAATTCTCCTATGGAGTGCTTTACCATGCTACTGAATGTCACCGACAAACAAAAAGAAGATAAGATCCCACCGTTGCTCCGATTGGGCTTTCGGCCCTTCTTCCTCTTTGGTGCTCTTTACTCATGTCTGGTTATTATTATATGGAGTGGGCTTTACACGCATCCTGGAATGGTTTCACTGACCGTTCCCTCCCTTTGGTGGCATGCCCACGAGATGCTGTTTGGGTTTTCGATGGCCATTGTCGGTGGGTTCTTAATGACGGCGGTGCAAAACTGGACGGGTGTGCCGGGTACCCGAGGGCTGAAGCTTTTCGCCATTTTTTCATTATGGCTGTTGGCGCGGTTGAGCTTCTGGGTGGATGTCCCGATTTGGGCGAGCCTAGTACTGGATACCTTGTTTATGGCCTGCGTGGCATGGTCGTTGGGTTATCGCGTGGTAGTGACTAAGCGTCAGCGCAATTACCTGTTTATTCCTATTTTAGCGGTGGCGGCTTTGCTTAACGCATTGTCTTACGGCGTAATGCTAGGGAAAGTCTCACTACCTATTAATCAAGTTTGGCACAGTACCTTGTTGTGGTTCATGCTGCTTATTAGCGTCATGGGTGGCCGCGTGATCCCGTTTTTCACGGAGAAGAAGTTGGGTATACAGGTGTCCAGCCCACCTGTGTGGCTAGAGCGAGCGATTATTGCTCTGTTTGTGCTACTGATTGGCGTCACTTTGGTGTCCGGCACTGATAACATGGTCGCGCGTGGGTTGCTGCTTACAGCGGGTATTGCGCAATGTGTTCGGCTTTACCGCTGGAAAGGTTGGAGAGCGTACCAGGTACCTATGCTGTTCTCGCTGCACCTATTCTATCTCTTTTTACCACTTGGCTTGTTATTAAAAGCCTTGGTGATTAACCCCTGGGCATCAAATCTTATCTGGCACTTATTCGCGATAGGTGCGCTCGGTGGCGTTGTCTTGGCCATGATTGTGCGAGTCACGCTCGGCCATACTGGGCGCAATGTCTATCAAGGTCCCACTGTTTCTTGGCTCTTTTATGCCTTACTCATTTCAGCCCTCGTCCGTGTATTTGGCATGTGGTTTTGGCCCGTTTATACCCTAGAGCTTGTTGCTGCATCAGCACTGCTTTGGACGATCAGCTATGGCTGGTTTGCGGTACGATTTGGCCCCATGTTGAGTCAAGCACGCGCAGATGGCGCGGCGGGGTAATCACCATCATATGATTAATGAAGGGTAAGCTTGGAGTTGGCTCAATTACGGTTATTCCTCTTCTGGCTTACCACTATTACTGCTATTATTTCTAGGAGTAAGGCATGTATTCAAAGTGGTTAACCGGTGAGCTTGCAACAGAGTTTAAAACCGTTTCATGCATGATTAAAATCTATTGTCGTCACCACCACCAGGGGAAACCGCTCTGTTCAGAGTGCCAACATTTGAGAGACTACGCAGAAGTGAAGTTGGATCGTTGCCCTTATGGTCAAGATAAACCGACTTGCAATCGTTGTCCTATCCACTGCTATAAGAAGGCAGAAAAGCAACAGATGAAGACAGTCATGCGCTACGCTGGCCCAAGAATGCTATTGTTTCATCCCTTCCTTGCGTTTAGACATCTATACCATGAGCGCAAAGCGGTGCCGTCGTCTCTAACCCCTAAAAACTCTAACCGTCACAAACGACTGGCAAAATCAAAAGCGGATAACGAGTAAAATACGTCAAGTGAATCCCAGTAGGGCATTAGTTTACGAACTTCTTATCTGTTGCTCTTATTTTAGGCCCAACCGTTTTGCTAGGCGATGTAAATTACCACTATCCATATCGAGTTGTCTTGCGGTAGCTGCCCAGTTACCGTGATTTTGTGATAGTGCGTCCGCGATTATTCTTTTCTGAAAATTATCTGTTTCTGCTCTTAAACCCAATATAGGAACGTCGATTGGCTCTCTCTTTGGCTGTGAGTGGGGAAGAGCATGTGCCTGTTTGTCAGATGTAAATAGATCAAAATCTTGCATAATAAGCTCTAGATCCATCGATTGCGTTCGTGACTTAGCTAGGACACTGGCTCGTTTTATAGCATGCTCTAACTCACGTACATTGCCAGGCCATGAATAGTGGGTGAGTTCTTGAAGTAATGATTCAGATAGGCGAATACTGCTTAAGTTAAACTTAGCTTTCATTTGCTCGGCAAAAAAACCGGCTAATAGCACGACATCGTCATCTCTTTCGCGAAGGGGTGGAACATTGAGAGGAAATACACTGAGACGATGGTATAGATCGGCTCTAAAACGGCCGGCTATTACCTCGTCATATAACACGCGGTTGGTCGCGGCGACGATGCGGGTATTAACTTGAATATGACGGTCATCGCCGACCCGTTGAATGTCGCCGAATTGGAGTGCACGCAGCAACTTGGCCTGCAGCTCTAACGATAGTTCGCCAACTTCATCCAGAAACAAGGTGCCGTCAYCAGCTTGCTCAAACTTACCTTTTCGGTCACTAATCGCACCTGTAAATGCCCCTTTAATGTGGCCGAATAGTTCACTTTCCGCGACAGTCTCCGGCAGTGCAGCGCAGTTAAGATATACCAATGGCTTCGACGCTCTTGCAGAACGTTGATGGACAGCGTTGGCCACTAGCTCCTTACCAACCCCGGTTTCCCCCGTTATTAATACTGATAACTCCGTATGTGCGACCGCATCGATTTGTTGTTGAAGCGTCTGCATTGCCGCAGAGCGAGCGATAATTTGATCACTAAATGTCCGCCGCTCTGTCAATACGTCATGCGTGACATTGGCTTGTGTTTCTAATTGCTCCAGTAGCAGAGCTGTTTGTAAGCCGCCTGCTGCGAGTGCGCTGATAAACCGTAAGTCCTGGTTGAGGAGGCCATCAAATTGGTTTTCGTCAAACGCATCAATAGTGATTGCGCCAATTAGCTGATCGTCCACTAATAGCGGGAGTCCGATACAAGAGTGAACCTGAAGCTTGCCATCATGGTTAGGAATTAATCCATCATAAGGGTCGGGTAAATCGCTGTTAGCCGGAAAACGTACGACATCACCTGCTCGTGCAATGGCTTCCAAACGCGGGTGCTGAGCGAGAGCAAAACGACGACCTAAGACGTCATGCGATAATCCATTAATGGCCAGAGGAGTAAACGTTTGATTCTCATAAAAAAGTAGTGCGGATGCATCACAGCGAAGCACTTCTTTTATTGTCGTTAATAAGGTATCAAACCGGTCTTTTCGAATCAGTGCAGAGTTCAAGTCTTGCGTAATGTGCAGCCAATGGGTGAGCAATTCTGTCATGGGATCAGCATTAGTGTCTTTTTAACAATCATATATGTCAAAAAGACAATGATCAATGCTGTCAATTAGACACTTCACAAATCCATTTTGATAATAAACTATTGACTATAAACGATATTTTTTGTTGGCACGACTCATGCTATTAGAGGGTGTTACATTTTCAATGTCATTTAAGGTAGTAATCATGACAATACAGGTAAAAAACAACATTCGCTGGGTGGGTCAACGAGATTGGGAAGTGCAAGATTTCCATGGGACTGAGTATAAAATCACTCAAGGAACAAGTTATAACAGCTACCTAATCCAAGAAGAGAAAACTGTACTGATCGACACGGTTGACCACCGTTTTAGCCAACAGTTTTTGCAAAATCTTGAAAGAGAGATAGATCTACAACGTATTGATTTTATTGTTGTTAATCACGCAGAAGAAGATCACTCCGGAGCAATGTCCGCCTTGATGGAGAAGATCCCTGACACGCCGATATATTGCACTGAAGCGGCAATAGACTCGATAGTCGGCCACCACCACCATCCAGAGTGGAATTTTAATACGGTGAAAACGGGCGACAGTATCGATATTGGTAATGGTAAACAGCTCATTTTTGTAGAAGCGCCCATGCTCCACTGGCCCGATAGCATGATGACGTATTTAACTGGGGACGCGGTTTTATTCAGCAATGACGCTTTTGGCCAGCATTACTGTGATGAGCGCTTGTTTAATGATGAAGTTGATCAAAACGAGCTGATGGAACAATGCTTACGATACTATTCCAATATTCTTACACCTTTCAGTCGTCTAGTAACGGAAAAAATAAAGGAAGTTTTAAGCTTTAATTTGCCAGTCGATATGATCGCCACCTCTCACGGCGTGGTTTGGCGCGATAATCCTACGCAAATAATTGAGCAGTATCTTGCGTGGGCTGATGACTATCAGGAAGACCGAATCACCATTTTTTATGACTCCATGTCTAACAATACGCGAATGATGGCTGATGCTATCGCGCAGGGCATCCATGACGTCGACCCAGATGTCGCAGTAAAAGTGTTTAATGTTTCTAAACACGATAAAAATGAAATCATATCGAATGTGTTTCGTTCTAAAGGTGTGTTGGTCGGCTCCTCAACGATGAATAATGTCATGATGCCGAAGGTTGCAGGGATGCTGGAAGAAATCACTGGACTGCGTTTCAAAGCTAAAAAGGCGGGTGCGTTCGGTAGCTTCGGTTGGACTGGCGGTGCCGTTGATCGTATCCACACGCGTCTTATGGATGCAGGTTTTGAAACGTCGATGAGCTTAAAGACAAAATGGCGTCCAGATAGTGATGGAATAGAGAGATGTCGAGAACACGGTCAATATATTGCAAAGTTGTGGGCCAACAAGACGCCCGCTCGTATGCATATCGCTGCGGAGCCGAGCGCAAAAAATTCCCTGCCGCAGTCATTGAAACCACATATTGAAGAACCAAACACAYAAAAAACACAACCTAGCCAAGATTCAGAACCGTCCCACTCCGCTGACTGCCAGTGCATGATTTGTACTGTCTGTAATTGGGTCTATGACCCGGCCGTGGGAGAGCCTAATCAAGGTATTGAGCCTGGAACTGTGTGGAGTGATGTTCCGCAGTACTTCTTATGCCCTGAATGCCACCTGGGCAAAGACGTGTTTGCAATACACCAAAGTTAGGAAGTGAAGATGTCAGAACCAATTATCATTATTGGTAGTGGCTTTGCTGCTTACCAACTGGTTAAAACAATTCGGCGTATGGATGGTGAGGTCCCGTTGACCGTGTTGACAGCGGATGATGGCCATGAATACAACAAGCCGGACTTGAGCCACGCATTTAGTAAACAACAAACAGCGGATGACTTAGTATTAAAACGCGCTGATGTGTTCGCAAATGAACATAATATTACTTTATTGACTCAGGCTGTTGTTGAGGATATCGATACGCAGTCTCATTGTGTCTTCTCAAATGGAAAAAAGTATTCGTATTCAAAGCTGGTCTTTGCAACAGGTGCGACTGCTTACATTCCCCCGGTTCAAGGCAATGCTGCGGATCACGTCATGACGGTCAACTCATTGACAGAATTGCGGGCATTGGAGCCGAGTGTGCGTCGTGCGAAGCGTATTGCCATTATGGGGGGTGGGTTGATAGGTGTTGAAATTGCGATGGATCTGGCACGTAGTGGGAAATCTGTCGTGGTTATTGAGCCCAATATCAATCTTCTTGGTGATCTTGTTCCTGAGTTTATTGCCAGGCCGCTTGAAAGGCAGATGTTGCAACTAGGCACTACGCTGTGCCTTGAAGAGAGTGTGACGGAAATCAATCAACAGGATCAGGCGCTTTCACTCACGTTGCAGAGTGGAAAAACAATGGCTGTAGACGTTGTTATCTCTGCGGCTGGCTTGAGCCCCAATACCACGCTTGCTTCGCAAGCAGGTATTAAGGTGAACAAGGGTATTTGCGTCGATACAACGTTGCGAACATCCGCCACCGACGTATTTGCGCTGGGAGATTGTGCAGAAATTGAGGGGCGCGTTAGGCCTTATCTTCAAGCTATCTCTCTAAGTGCAAATACCCTTGGTCAACAACTGCTCGGCGTCGACAGCGGTTTAAACTTACCTGCCATGATGATTAGAGTGAAAACACCTAATTACCCCATATATATGGCAGGCAATATTCATTCGTCAACAAGCTGGGCTATCAATATGACCAATTCGGGGATTGTCATGCAAGCCTCTGACGACGATCAGCAGCTAACAGGGTTCGTTGTCACAGGCGAGCAAGTGACTCAGGCGTATACGCTGTTCAGACAATTATCCGTCGCTACTAAGCCATTGTAACCGTGTTGTGCGGTCAGTCACGAATCAAAACTGACCGCTTTGACTAGGGCATAAAGCATTTGCCCTAGTTTAAGGTTAAGTCGAGAAAATGATCGGCGACTGATCCGTGATAATATAGGCTGGCCACTGACATCTAATCGCAACAAGACGTTAGCGGGATGTGTGTCGTCACTTACTTCCATGAGCTGTGCCGTTAAGCAATTATTAATACTTAATTGGCGGGGCGCTTCTAAGGCGATTGACACATCTTTTGCGTGTATACGAGCTTTAATGATGGTATTTGTTTCGACCTGCTGCAAAGGGACGTGTAATTGTTGATGATTAGATAAATCAAGCACAGTCATATAGTCGTGTGTATGCGTTTTAACAACACAGTGCACCACCGCAGCAGCGTTATCATCTCTTGCTAGATATAAATCAGTCCTTGTGAGCATATCTCGCGTTGAGCCTTGCGCTAGTATCTTTCCGCTGTCTAATAAAACAATATGATCGGCGAGCCTTGATACCTCTTCGATGGCATGGCTGACATAGATGATAGGTATCTTTAGGGTCGATTGGAGTGTTTCAATATAGGGCAGTATTTCTGCTTTACTGGCGAGGTCTAATGAAGCCATTGGTTCGTCCATTAGCAGCAAGCGTGGGCTGGTGAGCAGCGCTCTTGCTATTGCCACTCGTTGTTTTTGCCCACCAGATAACTGGTGAGGGTAGCAGTGAGTAATGTTGGTTAGTCCAAGGCTTTTAACCGTTGCTTCAAAACTCACATAGCGCTCTGCCTTATCCACACGATTATAACTAAACAACAAATTCTCGTTGACATCTAAGTGGGGGAAGAGGTTCGGTTCTTGAAACACATAACCGATAGGGCGCTGATGGGTTGGTAGGTATGTTTCTTGGCATTGCCATGTTTTCCCATTGACAATAATCGTCGCATTATCTAGGGTCTCAAGTCCAGCAATACTGCGTAATATGGTTGTTTTGCCAGAGCCAGAACGACCAAATAGAGCGGTCACCCCCTTCCCCGGCAAACGCAAATTAAGATCCAACAGGAACTCGGCTCTGGCCAATTTCAAGGCGACTTGAATGGTCATAAGAAGCTCACTGGTTTAAATTTTTTATTCATCGTGTAGGTTGCCAATAGCAAGATAAATGACAGAGAGACAAGTATGGCAGCCAATGTGTGTGCGGCAGCGTAGTTCATTGACTCAACGTGGTTGTAGATAGCTATAGACGCGAGTTGGGTTTGTCCTGGAATGTTTCCACCAATCATTATTATAATGCCAAACTCACCTAATGAGTGTGCAAATGAAAGGACACCTGCGGTTAAAAACCCCCTACGTGATAAAGGCAGAACGACATTAAAAAAGCGATCAATAGGGGAGGCCCTTAATGTCGCGGCGACGTCCAATACGCTACCGGTTGCGGACTGAAAAGATGACAGAAGTGGTTGCATCACGAATGGCAGCGAATAGATCATGGAGCCAACCACTATCCCAGAGAATGAAAATGCTAAATGGTTGAAGCCCAGCGCCTCTAAACTTCCCCCTATCCATCCATTAGGCCCCAAAAGTAGGAGTAGGTAGAAGCCCAACACAGTAGGCGGCAAGACTAAAGGTAACATCACTAATGCTTCAATGAAGACTTTTACACGCGTCCGTGTGTTGACTATCCACCATGCCAGCGGTGTACAAATAACAAGCAAAATACTCGTGCTAACGAAAGCGAGCTTTAGGGTGATGAAAAGCGCAGTGACATCGTTTGGAGAAATCATTGTTCAATATTGCCTTTCTCTGAGTGCATTGACATCGATTGGCTCGATACTGATGACTGTTTTATTTTGTAACCTGAGGCCTTGATAATGGCTTTAGCAGTTTGGCTGGTTTTTACCCAGTTAAGAAAATGAACCGCTGAATCAAATATACGAGGCGCTTTTTTTGCGTAGTTGAGAATAACTGCTTGTTGTTCAATGGGATCGTAAAGAGGTTGAGGAGGTATCCAATATGAACCGCCGATTGTCTCAACATGATCCTTTACTTGCGACAACGATAAGAATCCCATTTCGGCGGCTCTTGATGCTACCTGGCCATATGTTTGGCCAATAGATTGTGCTTTTACAATTTTTGCATTCGTGTTTAAGTCGTCCCAGTATTCAAGGCGTTGTAAAATCTGTTTGGCGGCAAGGCCATATGGAGCAATACGAGGATCTGCGATGGCAATGTATTTGAAGTTCTGTGCTTCAAAGATTTTCTTACCGGTTTTATTGAGTAGAATACGGTCTTTAGACCACAAAACGGGAATGCCAATGGCGTAGGTAAAGCGAGAGCCTTCAACGGTCAGCCCTGCTTTATCCAGTAAGGCTGGACGTAGTTTATCCGCGGAAAAAAACAGATGGTAGGGCGCTGCGTGTTTTATTTTTGCAAACAGAGAGCCCGAAGAGCCAGAGCTGACAAGAAAGGGTTGTTCGAACTCTCGTTGATAGGCGCAAGCAAGTTTATTGAAAGTACCATTAAAATTCGCTGAAACAGCAACACGTAGCGGGGAGGTCTTTGCCATCGTAGCACCAGAGAAAAAGCACAGTAGACTCAGCGTCGCTGTAAGTACAAATTGATTCAAATGCATTTTTCTAGCTCCATCATGTA
This sequence comes from Salinivibrio sp. ML290, assembly GCF_001995695.1. Lineage (NCBI taxonomy): Bacteria > Pseudomonadati > Pseudomonadota > Gammaproteobacteria > Vibrionales > Vibrionaceae > Salinivibrio > Salinivibrio sp. ML290. The sequence continues at coordinate 21,799 of NZ_MUEY01000020.1, forward strand.
CAACTCTTATTTAACGTGGCGGACGTTGTTTAAACTTGACTACCCACAGGTTTCGCAATCGGGGCTAGGGTTTACTTTGAACTTGAACCACTCCATTGATAGTCCATCGAAATAGTGAAACGCGTTAGTCGCCACTGAGCTCGGTACGATGACGCTTTTAATCGCGATAAGGGCTTGGGTTAGTCCTATGATGCCAACAACTGGAGGAAGGATCCCGGACATGACACAGCTAGGGGTAGCGGCGCTAAACTGTGAGCTGATACATTGATAACAAGCTTCGCCCTTATTGGCGGTAAAAACCCCTATCTGCCCTTCGGTGCGAATGGCCGAACCTGAGATCAGTAGGGTCTTCTGCTGCCAACAGATCTCATTAATAAGCTCTCGCGTAGGCTTATTGTCGGTACAGTCGAGAACAAGGTCATGCTCTAGAATTGCTTCGGTCAGCTGTTGCGAGGATTGTTTCGACGTTATTGGTGTACAAGATATATGGCTGTTGTTAGCCAGCATACGGGCGCACATTGCTTCAGATTTATAGCTGCCGATATCACCTTCAGTAAAGCATGTTTGTCGGTGTAAGTTAGACAGCTCTACTTTGTCAAAGTCCGAAACGGTAATGTGCCCCACTCCAGAGGAGGCGAGGTATGGTGCCGCGGCGCATCCTAAACCTCCCGCCCCTATAACCAAAATGCGAGTTGCTTTGAGCCGCTCTTGGCCTTCGATGTCCACACATTTGAGAGCGATTTGACGGTCATAGCGTTGATACTCGTGTTCAACTAGTATCATAGTGTTTACCTTGTTAAGCTGGATTAAGAGAAATCAGGTCACCGTTTCTATTTGCTGTAATAAACATGCCGATTTTGCCTTCGTTTATCTGATTCAGCATCATTCTTAGTGGCTGTTGCGCCTGATCGCTATTGGGTGGATAGCCACCTCGTCCATCGAGTGAAGAAATGAACACTACGTCCCAGTCGAAGCCGGTTGTGAGGGACTCTGCAACCAATGTAGAAAAAGCTTCTACCTCTTTGGGAAGTTTATCCACACAAAGGACAGGGGTAAGTGTGCCGCCTTTTCCTGATTGAAAAACATTCTTTTGTTGTGCTGTATGACCTTCTGGTAATTCGGCTTTCGCAAACACAAAAAGCAGCCTCTGTGGCTCTGATTGCATACTGGCGGCATCAATTAAATCTTTATAGCTGGTTATTTGCATTCTTAACCTATTAAGCCTAATGAATTGAGGGCAGCCATGACTGCCCATAGATTGGATTAAAAACAATGAAAATAGCGTAGATACTATGGGTTATAAAACTCACCCTTTTTTCTAAGATAAAATACCCAGTTCACGATRAAGCAAGTTGCATAGAAAATGGCAAACCCGATAAGAGCGTTTTCAGGTGTTGTTGCTTTGATTTGCTCACCAAACACCATGGGAATGTAAAATGCACCGTATGCGGCGACGGCCGATGTCCACCCTAAAACAGGGCCTGCCTCTGACTTGGGGAAAATAATGGCGATACTGCGGAACACCGATCCGTTTGCCACACCGGATGCTGTAAATAGGAATAGAAACAACACAAAGAAAGGTAGAAAATACTCTTGCGGTGTGTCTGATTCGTACGCCTGCGCCATATAAAAGGCCGCGCCAAGTGCTGATAGTGTCATGACCGCAGCACACACTTGAGTCACTTTGGAGCCACCAAACTTATCACCTAACCAGCCTCCAACAGGCCGTACTAGCGCCCCAATAAAAGGAGCCATCCACGCATATGTAAGTGCGCTCGGACCAGCTGGGTTGGGTGTTGAGTGGGTCATCACACCGTCAACGACGATATGTTGATAGCCAAAGATCAATTGAATCGCCAGAGGAAACGCTGCGGAAAAGCCAATAAATGAACCAAATGTCATGGTATAAATGACACTCATTATCCATGTGTGCTTGTTTTTGAAGATTCGATACTGATGGGTGAGGCTGTCACTAATTGCGCCGGGCAGTGTTTTGAGAAGTAGCAACGTTGAAACCAGCACAAGCAATAACGCTGCCTCTTTCGGTACATTCCAACCACTTCCGTTGGCCCCAGTAGGTAACATGAGCCAGAGCCCCGCCCCAGATGTAACCAACCCAATGAGTAGCATCATGCCTATCATGGTAAAGGCCTTTGGAGGAGAGGGGAGATCAGGCGTCACTTCTTGGGTGGCTATGTTATCCATGCCAAACCAACTGGCGATAGCGAGTGGCACTAAAAACAACAGCCAAACAAACGCGCCATTTTGAATCCAAGTAGGTGTGCCAGCCTTGATCTTGCCGACAATCGTACCTGAATCAATAACAAGTTGAGTCGGGTCGCCACTCAAAGCACCAAAGGCAGCAAATGTCATCACTATCGGTATAACGACCTGCATTGTGGTAACGCCAAAGTTGCCCAGGCCAGCATTGAGCCCTAAGGCTAAACCCTGTTTCTGTTTTGGGTAAAAAAAGCTAATGTTGGACATTGACGAGGCGAAGTTCCCGCCACCTATACCTGATAAAAGGGCGAGCAACTGATATTGCCATAGTGGTGTATTAGGATCTTGTAGCGCTATTCCTGTAAATAGTGAGGGAATGATCAGCAATGAAGTGGTAAAGAAAATAGTATTCCTTCCCCCACAAAAACGGATAAAGAAGCTACTTGGTATGCGTAGTGTAGCGCCTGAGAGACCGGCAATTGCTGTTAGTGTGAATAGCTCCTCTGGCTTGAAACTATAACCAGCATTAATCATTTGTACGGTTAATATTCCCCAGTATAACCAAACCGCGAATCCGGAGAGGAGACTCGGAATAGATATCCATAAATTTCGGCTTGCTATTCGCTTACCTGACTGTTCCCAGAATTCACTGTCTTCTGGCTTCCAACGATGGATGTTTCCCATTTACTCCCCCATGATTCAAACGGAAAAGGATTTTTTCATCTCGCTTAACTAAAGCACCCAAGGAAAAATAAAACAATTACTAGCAGGAGGTAGTCGGCGTCATGATTTGACGCGAAGGGAGTATCTAATAGTAGGTATCAAGATTGTTTTCTTATTTTAATTCAAGCACATGCGGTTTAGTTGTGCGCCGTGTTGTTTTTGCCCCTTTCGTTTCAATCGGTCTTGATTGCTTGTTTGTTATTATTTCTAGATTTTCTTCTTATTTATGGTTTACATAAAATGTAATATGCCCGCCTACTACCAATTGAGTATCTTTTGAAAAGATTATGATACTTTAAACGTATAGCGGTTTTTTTCTGATCTTATAGATTACATTTAACTACAAGTCGGAGGAAAGCTATATGGGCCAGCCAGTCGATAGTTCAGGGACGAAACAAAAGTTTGCGTTGGGAATGTCAACATTTTCGTTTACGCTTTGCTTTGCCATGTGGACGATATTTTCCATACTTGGTGTAAAAATAGCGGAAGAATTTCAACTTTCTAGTACTGAGCTGGGACTTTTAATGGCTACTCCTATTCTCACAGGTTCAGTCAGTCGATTATTTCTGGGGATCGCGTCTGATTTCTTTGGAGGCCGTGCTGTTTTCTCGGTTGTCATGCTCCTCTCGTCTGGTGCTGCATGGCTGCTGAGTTTATCTCACAGCTACTACTTGCTATTACTTTGTGCGCTTGGTATTGGATTGGCGGGTGGTAGTTTCGTCGTTGGGGTTGCGTACGTATCGGCTTGGTTCGATAAAAATCAACAAGGTACAGCCTTAGGTATATTTGGTGCGGGAAATGTCGGCTCCTCTGTTACCTCACTTTGTATGCCAATGTTATTACTGATCATGGACTGGCGCAGCGCTGTGCAAGTCTATGCGATCATTTTAGCAACAGCGGGCGTCGGGTTTTATCTGCTGGCAAAGAACGAACACAGAGAAACACCGCGAGAGAAGATATCCATATTTAGCCAGCTTCAACCTTTGAAAGAGGTTAGGGTCTGGCGTTTCTCCTTATACTACTTTTTCGTATTCGGTGCATTTGTAGCATTAGCTCTATGGCTACCGCAATATACAATCGGCGTATTCGATGTCTCTTTGGCCCAGGCGGGTTTGATCGCTGGGCTTTACACGGTTCCAGGCTCCTTGTTTCGCATTCTTGGTGGGATACTGTCCGACAGGTATGGTGCACGTAAAGTGATGTACTGGACGTTTATTGCTTCGGTAGCCTGTACCTTTATCCTTAGCTACCCCAACACTCATTATAGTGTTGAAGGAATTCAGGGTGTTATCAATTTCTCCTTAGAAACCAATGTATATCAATTCGCAGTAATCTGTGTTGTTCTTGGCTTTTTTATGTCGTTAGGAAAAGCGGCAGTCTTTAAACACATCCCTGTTTATTACCCTAATAATGTAGGTGTTGTAAGTGGTGCTGTTGGCATGGTTGGTGGGCTAGGTGGCTTTTTTCTTCCGTTAACATTTGGCATGTTAAACGACCTAGTTGGAGTCTGGCAAACATGCTTTATGTTGCTCTTTGTATTATGTAGTTTAGCGCTAACTTGGATGCATTTTTCAATTAGGAAGTCTGAAAGCAAAGAGTGGCGGTCTGGAAGAACAGAAAATGACCTTCCAGAACTAAGTGAATGACACAAATGTGAAAAGGAGATAACGATGGTAATTATCATTCACTTATTTATCTCCTTCTTAGTTTGGGGAGCGTGGCCCGTTGTCGTCTTGAATCTACCAGATCATGGATATAATCTAACGTTCATTTCTAAGCTTATACTTATCTTATTTTGTTTTTTGGGGAGTGGGTTGTCGCGACTTCTTTGGGGCTTCTTAGCGACAATTTTTGGTGTGGTGAACTGGCTGCTTATTTCTACACTTCTCCTGGTTTTTCCATGTTTATGGATGGCTGCAATTCTACTCTTTCCTAGCAATAATTACATCATGTTGCTGGCCATAGCTAGCTTTACAGGGTTAGCGTCTGGTAGTTCAGCCACCGTAATGCGATTTATGGCATTAAGGTTTACTCAGCATGATGTAGCATCTCGGATTACTTATGCTGATAGTGTCGGTGGTGTTGGTTTTTCGCTCTCATTATTTATCGGACTTGTTTTTTATCAAAGTGATATAAGTCGCGATTTATTGTATCTATACCCACTTATATGTGTTCCATTAATAATTGTGTTGTTTTTCATTCTGTTGTTTTCGGTTAAAAGCGTTAGGGGTCGCCTTAATTCAGATGAGATAATTACTTGTAAGCTGTGTAAGAAAGACTTTTTTTGGCAGTGATTTATGGAAGTTCGCTTGCTTTTTTATTGGGGGCAACCTTTGTGTTTCCGTTTATTACTCGCTTATATTTTGAAAGTGTAAACCCACTAGATTACGCATTTTTTATACCGATCATGGGTGTAATTGGTAAAGCTTTAGGTAACTTTATTACTGAGGGTGAATCTGATATTAAACGATTTTTTACCATAAATGCATTTGTTGTTGTCGTATTCCTTTTTTTCTTTATGACCGGGATCAGAATAGAAGAGTCTTTTGTGTTATACATCTCATTCTATTTGTTTTTCATGTTTATCTTTGGGGTTGAGTCAGGAATGGCGATGTCTTTCTCCTCTTCCTTATACGAAGAGGAGGTGAGCAGTCTGCATCAGAATATATTTTCGTTTTTTGGTGTGAGTGGTGCGCTGAGCGCATTTTTCTCAATGTCTATCCCTATATCGATCATTATGTTTTATCCAGACATGTCTTATGTAATCATTTTTTTACTTTCTTTGAAATTAATAATCTTGTCAATTGCAGCCAAAAAATATATAAATCAATGAGTTGTTTCATACTCCTTTGTGGGTATACATTAAGGACTATATAGTTTTGAGATACTCAAAGCTATAGTAAAGCTTTAATCAACCCGAAGCACATCACTATCTACGTACAAGGCACATGCGCGCTTGTATATGAGCGATGAGCCGTAGTATTTAATAGATACTACCGGGTTGGCTTGGGAAACCAGCCAGCCTCCCGGATTTGGAAAGGTGTTGACATGCTGTATGACGCATTTGGTCGTAGGTTTGAATATCTGCGCCTATCGGTAACAGACTTGTGTAACTTCCGTTGCAACTATTGTCTGCCCAATGGTAATGATAGTGATGCTGGTCAAAATGACTTGTCATTGCTAGAGATTGAAACTTTATTGCACGCCTTTTCTCTGTTGGGGACCTCTAAAATTAGAATAACAGGTGGAGAACCGACTTTAAGAAAAGATCTTCGTGATATTATCGCAATTGCTTCATCCACAACGGGTATTAAAAAGGTCGCGATGACTTCTAATGCCTTTAACCTTTCTAAAACATTACCCGGGTATATTAAATCAGGACTGTCAGCATTAAACATTAGTGCTGACTCACTAGATCCATACCAGTTTCGAGCAATAACAGGGAAACAAAAGCTGCAGTCGGTTATAGATACCATTGATCTCGCGCTAGACAACAATTTGGATACAGTGAAGATTAATACAGTTCTGATGAAAGAATACAATTTAGCCCAATGGGAGCAGTTTTTAGCTTTTACAAAAGATAAAGAAGTCACCTGGCGGTTTATTGAGTTGATGCGCACGGGTGATAATAGTAATTTCCATCGAAATCAACACGTAAGTGGCCAGGTACTGCAAAATCGTCTTATTGATCAAGGCTGGAAAAAGACACAAAAAGAAGCCAACGCAGGTCCAGCTGATGAGTACTTTCACCCTGACTACCTAGGGAAAATTGGTTTGATCATGCCTTATAGTGACGACTTTTGTAAGTCTTGTAATCGTCTTCGAGTTTCTTCTACAGGAAATTTACATCTATGTCTTTTTGCTAGTAGCGCATCAAGTCTAAGGGACAACTTGTGTCGAGGAGACGTTGTGGGCACGAAAGAGCAGGTCGAAGCTTTGTTACAGTATAAGCGAGAGAGTCATTTCTTACATCATGGCGAAAGTGGGTTAACAAAAAACCTAGCAATGTTAGGTGGCTAGTATCATGATCAATGATAAAGAGAAAGAAATTGTCGGCGTGGTGCTGGCAGGTGGATTGTCTAGAAGGATGGGGGAAGACAAAGCGCTTCTTACTCATCGTGCCCAAAGCCTTATTGAGCGGCAAGCCGTTATACTGAGACAGTCAATATGCGATAGAGTTCTTATTTGCGCGGATAAAAAAGAATACAGTGATATTCGCGATATATATTCAAATCGCGGTCCTTTAGGTGGTATTTATTCTGCAATGACTTACTTTCCTCACGCCATACTCGTTTTTATACCTATAGATATGCCACTTGTAACATCATTAACAATAACCTCATTGGTTCATGAGGCTAAAAGAAGTAATGAGTCAAAAAAAATTTCTAAAAATAACGTTTTTCCTTTAGTTATGATGAATCGTAAACGCGAAAAAGAGATTATTGGTGAAGTGATAAAGGAAAATAGAGATCTTTCTGTTAACCGAGCGTGTGAAAAACTCGCAGTAAGTTCAGGTGACTTATACATACAGAGTCATGAGCTACATAATTGTAATACGCCTGGAGACTGGCTCTACGCGAAACATCTATTGGAGAGTGTAAATGGCTGATCATACCTCATATTTTATTGCTCTGAATGTTGCAGTGCTTACTGTTTCTGATACCAGAAATAGCACTAATGATACATCAGGGAATTTTCTATCTTTATCAGTGAAAGAAGCCGGTCACAGTGTGAGTGAGCACCTGATTGTGCGTGATGATATCTATGACATCAGAGCGGTTGTTTCTAGATGGATCGCTGACGACTCGATCTCTGCCATCATAATCACTGGCGGAACAGGGTTCAGTGAACGGGATTCAACACCGGAAGCTATTAAACCTCTTTTTGACAAAGACGTTGAAGGTTTTGGTGAGATCTTTAGGTTGGTGTCTTATCAAGAAATAGGAACATCAACCATTCAATCTCGCTGTGTGGCGGGTGTCGCTAATAGAACGATTATATTTGCGCTTCCTGGTTCTACTGGTGCATGTAAAACGGGCTGGAATATGTTAATCAAGGAACAGTTGGATGCGGAGCATGGCCCGTGTAACTTTGTCCCCCATATTGCCAATGCGAGTAACTGTGCGTCGAGAGGGTAAATATGTGTGATTTTAGCCATGTAAACTCTGCTGGCCAAGCGAATATGGTCGATGTGGGTGATAAAGATATAACTCGGCGCGAAGCGATTGCAGTGGGCACTGTAAAAATGTCACCGTCTACTGTCGCGCTAATCAAAGAGAATCAGATAAAAAAAGGGGATGTGCTATCGACTGCTAGGATAGCCGCTATCCAAGCCGCTAAAAAATGCTCGGATCTTATCCCACTATGCCATCCACTTAATTTATCGAAAGTTTGGGTAGATTTTGATTATGTCAGTGGTGGTGTCAAGATTACTTGTGGCTGTATTTTGGATGATAAAACAGGGGTCGAGATGGAGGCGCTAACTGGCGTTTCCGTGGCTGCTCTTACCTTGTTTGATATGTGTAAAGCTGTTGATAAAAAAATGGTTATTGAAGGTATTTACGTCCTAGAGAAATCAGGCGGACAATCAGGTGATAGCGGGGTGGAACATGGTTGAAGTGAGGTTTTTTGGTCTGCTACGGGAGCGTGTTGGGGAAACCGCTATTAGTCTTGAAGTACCGACACCCTTGTCCGTGTCTCAGTTAAGGACGCACCTTATTGAAAGAGAGAGTTGCTTCCAATGGCTTGATGATCTTGAAGTGATATCTGCAGTCAATCATACGATCGTAGACAGTGCCTTCACGGTCAATAAAAATGATGAAGTCGCTTTTTTTCCCCCAGTTACGGGAGGCTGACAGTGTATCGAATCCAAGAGGCACCCCTCGATATCAATGTATTAACGCAAGAGTTGACTGAAAGTAGTAGTGAATGTGGTGCTATTGTTACCTTTACTGGTCGTGTGCGTGGCAGTTCCGAAGCAAACATGGGTGTTAAAGAGATATATTTAGAAAGCTATCCTTCCATGACAAATAAAGCAATGATGGAGATTGTTGAGGAGGTTAAACTTAGATGGCGTGCGGTAGAAAAGGTTTCCATTATTCACCGCGTAGGTGTGATTGGATTGTGTGAGCCTATCGTATTTGTTGGCGTGTCCAGCAAACACCGAAAAGATAGCTTCGAGGCAGCAAGCTTTATAATGGATCAGCTAAAAACATCAGTGCCTTTGTGGAAAAAAGAGAACATAGAGGGGCAAGGATGGGCATGGGTGAATGCCAAATCCTCTGACAAACAAGCTGCTCTGCGCTGGTATTGATAATTGGAAATGAGGGTGGCGTTATCTAGCCACCCTCTTATTTTATAAGCCAGGAATAAAGCTAAAGGGAAGTACCTCAACGTGACTGCCTTTCTCTACATCTCCACTATCTTTCGGTAATCGGATCAGGCAGTTAGCTTTGCATACAGACATAAGTAGTGCAGAGCCTTGTGGCCCAGAGCTTGCGACACTGAGACGCCCTTGATCGTTGATCGAATAGATACCACGTTGAAAATCTGTGCGCCCGGGATGTTTTTTAAGTGGTGTTGTTAAGGTGGCGGTGAGCCATTGTGGGTAAATAGCGGCACAACCGCTTAGTTTTAACAAACCAGGAATTGCTAGGATCTGGCATGTTAGTAATGCTGATACTGGGTTGCCCGGTAATCCAAAGAATGGGGTGGCTCCCACAAGCCCAAAAGCGAAGGGTTTACCAGGTTTAATCGCTAATTTCCAAAAATTAATATCTCCCTTTTCGCTAAGCACTTCTGTTGTGAAGTCTGCATCTCCAACCGATACGCCTCCAGATGTTACAATTGCATCGGCTTTCTCCGCTTTATTAATCGCGGATTCTATCGCGTCTTTATCATCTGGAATGATCCCAAGGTCTAAAACATTAAAGCCATATTCTTTGAGTAGGTGAATAAGCATTGGCTTATTTGAATCGTAAATAAGCCCGGAACCTTGAAGCTCATCGGTTGAGATAATTTCGTCACCGGTAGAAAAGACAGCCACAGTGACAGGCTGGTACACCGTGACCTCTGTAACACCTAAAGTGGCCATGATGGCTATATCGGCAGCATTTATCTTCTTATTCTTTTCGAGTACGACCTGCCCCTCTTTTATATCTTCTCCTTTTAAGCGAATGTTTTGTCCGAGTTGAGGGATAGTGTGGACTTGGATTCTTTGATCTTGCACCGATACTTTTTCTCTCATTACAACAGTGTCAATCCCTTCTGGAACCATAGCCCCTGTCATTATACGGATGCATTCGCCGCTTTTGATTGAGCCCATGAAGGGATGTCCAGCTAATGACTCTCCAACCTCTTTAAATTCGTTGTGATGCTGGAAATCGTTATGAATAAATCCAAAGCCATCCATTGCTGAATTATTAAAAAAAGGCGTGTCAAAGGGAGCAAAAATATCTTCAGCTAGGTATCGATTACCGGCATTGTCTAACTGAACAACTTCTGTGCTTTTTTTACACTGAATAGTATCAACTATTTTTTCTTGTGCGTCTTCGACTGTTAACGCAGACGCTTCGTTACAGCATTCCATTTTAAACCTCTTTGTCTTCGTTAACCATCCAAACCGCAGCTTCCACTCTGGAGCGTAAATTTAATTTTTTTAGCAGGTGTTTGACATGTACTTTGACGGTTCCGTCAGATATATCCAACTCTCTCGCAATAAGTTTATTACTGAGACCTTTTGCAATCAGTTTTATGATTTCTTTTTCTCTGGCAGTGAGAGTAGACAATGATCGCTGATCACTGTGCGAGGCTGGTTGACGTAGCGCGCCGGCAAGTGTCTGTGTGAGTTTAGGGCTGATTGCCATTTTTCCCACCGCTGCTTGTTTAATGGACTCGACGATATCATCAGGGTCCATATCTTTTAATAAATAGCCATCAACACCTAGTCGTATTGCCTCGACAACGTCATCATCTTGGTCAGAGACAGTTAACATGATGATGCGTCCTGTATAACCAGAATCTCTGAGTGCTTGTATGGTTTCCAGGCCATTCATACCGTCCATGTTGAGGTCCAGTGTTACTAAATCTGGATCGAGCTCTGTCACTAACCCGACAGCATCATGACCGGAGTCTGCTTCTCCAACAACTTTTAAGTCATTATCCAATGAAAAAAGCTGCGATAGTCCTCTGCGAAAAACTGGGTGATCATCTACCATTAAGATCGTCCCGATTGATGAATTTTCAGTCATAAACTCTCTCTACATCTAAAGGAATATTAAATTCAGGCTGGAAGTCAAATCTAACTTCTGTACCGCCTTCTGGGTGGTTACCAATTACAAGGTTGCCTTTTAGGCTTCTACTTCTTTCCTTCATAATGGCAAGACCATAGTGGTTTTCTTTTTTCTCTAACGTATCAATGCCGATGCCGTTATCATGAATTAACAAAGTAACATAGCCACTTTTTTTGTGACTTGTAAGCAAGACAGTGATTTCATCCCCCTCGGAATGGTTGATAGCGTTCTGTACTGCCTCCCTAGCTATTTGTAGTAAGTGAACTTGTTCTGTAGCTGAAAAGGGCATGTTTTTTATTTCATTATTAAACTTGATTTCTTTGTCACTGAAACGATCTGACAATTGTTTAAAGCTTTCCTGGAGTGCCTCGTGTAAGCTACTACCCTCAAGTTTTAACCTGAAGGTGGTCAACAATTCTCTTAACTCCTTATATGCGCCATTTAACGCGGTTTTTATATCTGAAATAGTGTCTTCAATGCTGATATCAACCGACGGATCATTGAGCGCTTTTTGTAATACAGCAACTTGTATTTTTAAGTAGGACAGTGCTTGTGCGAGAGAGTCATGTAACTCACGTGCAATTACAGTGCGCTCACGAGCGAGTGCTAATCGCCGTCCCTCGTCTTGGCGATGTTTTAAACTTAATGTAATCGCGAACTGTTCGGCAACAGACTGAATAAGCTGTGATTGCCAGGGCTGCAGTGATTCATGGCTACCAGGCACACAGTTCAACACACCGAAATGATTATGATCATAGACAAGAGGAAATGTGTAGGCCTCCTCAGATTCGACGGGGTTTTCGAAGCTTACACAGTCACTACAGTCGCGATTGCGGCAAGTTAACGGCAAAATATTTTTTTTAGTATTTAAATGATGGTAGGGTTTAGTGCCGTTTTCTGTCATCAGACATAGTTCTAATCCCTCAATGCCTGTTACTTCTGACAGCTTCGAAAGATGTGGCTGAAAGTCAATGTTGCTTTCATGAGAGTGATTGGATTTATTGGAAATGGAGTAAAGAAGCTGAATAGATTCATTAGTTCTTTCTAGTTGCTTTGTTTTTTCACGTACTTTTTCTTCCATACGAAGATGTGAGTCATTAATGGCTCTGACCATTCTATTGATGGTTTTAGCAAGAATTGATAGTTCATCACGGCCGTGCTCATCAGCTTGAACAGTATAATCACCTTGACCTATTTTGTTGGCTATTATTGTTAAATCAGAGAGTGGGCGCCTGATGAGGTGGTTGACCATGTAAATAGCTAAAAATATAAATGAAATTGTGATTAAAAGAGAGGCTGCCTGTATCTGCCTTATTAAACGATTGTTATCTTMAGCGTGTACTTGGTATGTTTTTACTAGATGGTCAATTTTGGAAACGAGAGCGTTTAGTTTTTCCTCTAGAACACTAAGCTGTTTTTTTGTCAGAGGTGATTCTAATATCAATGGTTTAATTTCATCTTCCCAGTCGTGTAAGATAGAATCATGCAGTTTTGTTTTTGTAGTTTGTTTGGTGGCTTTTAATAGTATAGGATTAGATAACTTCCTTTCAAATTCATCGATTAAATGGCCTATCTCATTCTGTTTATTGCTGGTTATTTTTTTATTCAATATAAGATAAGATTGCATACGCATTGAGCCAGACAAGTTGATGGCATAGGCGTCAGTTTGAGCATTATCTGAAATATACACGGCTGAAACCATACTAATGAGAGCGATAACGCTAATCATTATCAATAGCGTGCCTATTTTAAATACTAAGGAGTCAAAAATGCCAATAGGCTGGTTTATACCCTGCTCACCAGGGGTTACCTCTAAGTAATTGTTCATGATAATACAGCCCGTCTATTAATCTTTTCAGCTTTCTATTTTATTGAAAATAAAGTTTTTTACTAGATACCCACCCATACCTCTTTGTGGGTAGTTGCCTGTTTTTCCTTGCTTTTACTGCCTTGCGTAATCCCTTTTGCTGGCGTCTACTCATATATACACGAGTAAATTCTGAAATGAGTTTAAAACTGATCACAGTGTAGCGTATAGCGTTAACGGCGTATTAGTTAAGCCATCTAACAGGAGTCAGGCATGAGCCAATTTCTAAATCGGCTACGTTATTTCACCCAGAAACGAGAAACGTTTTCTGATGGACACGGTGTTACCACAGCAGAGCCTCGCCAGTGGGAAAATAGTTATAGGCAACGATGGCAGCATGACAAAGTTGTACGTTCGACCCACGGGGTCAACTGCACGGGTTCATGTAGTTGGAAAATCTACGTAAAAAATGGATTGGTGACGTGGGAAACACAGCAAACAGACTATCCGAGAACACGCCCAGATCTTCCTAATCATGAACCTAGAGGGTGCCCGCGTGGTGCGAGCTACTCTTGGTACATATACAGCGCCAATAGGCTTAAATATCCGAAGGTGCGTAAGCGTTTAATTAGACTGTGGCGAGAAGCTAAGAAACAGCACGCTAATCCGGTGGATGCGTGGGCATCGATTGTCAATGATCCAAAGAAAGCCCGTGAATACAAAGAGAAACGTGGTATGGGTGGATTCGTTCGTGCGCATTGGGATGAAGTCTATGAAATCATCGGAGCCTCAAACGTTTATACCGCGAAAGAGTATGGTCCGGACCGTATTTTTGGATTTTCACCGATCCCTGCGATGTCCATGGTCTCTTATGCGGCAGGAGCCCGCTACTTATCTTTAATTGGCGGCAATTGTTTAAGTTTTTATGATTGGTATTGTGATTTGCCCCCCGCGTCGCCGCAAATTTGGGGTGAACAGACGGACGTACCAGAATCTGCAGACTGGTACAACTCAAATTACATACTTTGCTGGGGGTCAAACGTCCCGCAAACGCGAACACCAGATGCACACTTTTTAACCGAGGTGCGTTACAAGGGCACTAAGGTTATCGGTATCACGCCAGATTATTCCGAAGTCGCAAAACTGACCGACCAATGGTTGGCACCTAAACAAGGAACTGACGCCGCACTAAGTATGGCATTCGGACACGTTATTCTGAACGAGTTTTATGTCAACCAGACCACCCCATATTTTGAAGACTATGTTCGTCGCTATTCAGATATGCCGATGCTTGTGATGCTAGAGGCATCGGAAGATGGCGGTTTGCAACAAGGGCGTTTTCTTCGTGCATCGGATCTGGATGATAAAGCGGGACAAGATAATAATCCTGAGTGGAAAACGATCGCAATTGATGAAAAATCCAACGCTTTGACATCGCCAAAAGGATCAATTGGTTACCGTTGGGGAGAGGCCGAAGCGAAATGGAACCTTGACCAACGAGATGGGGCAAGTAATCGCGAAGTGTGCCTACGCCTGAGCTTAAAAGATGACCATGATGCGGTGGTGACCGTTAATTTTCCTTACTTTGGTGGCAGTGAGCACGAGTTGGGATATTTCCAACACACTGATCATAATGAGATCACGACTCACCGAGTGCCTGCGAAGAAAGTTGTACTTGCCGATAAATCAGAAGTGTGGGTAACAACGGTTTTCGATTTAACATTGGCAAACTATGGTGTCGACAATGGTTTTGACGACCCGAACTGCGCAAGCAGCTATGGTGATAACCTACCTTATACACCCGCGTGGCAAGAGCAAATTACTGGTGTGCCACAGAAAGATGTGATCAAAATTGCTCGTGAGTTTGCTGACACTGCTGCGAAGACTCGCGGCCGCTCTATGATTATCGTCGGCGCGGGACTAAACCACTGGTACAACATGGATATGAACTACCGTGGGTTAATCAATATGCTAATTATGTGCGGTTGTATTGGCCAAAGCGGTGGTGGATGGGCGCATTATGTGGGACAAGAAAAGCTCCGTCCTCAAACGGGTTGGCTTCCTCTTGCATTCGGGCTCGATTGGAGCAGACCCCCTCGTCATATGAACAGCACGTCTTTCTTCTACGCCCATTCCGATCAGTGGCGCTACGAGAAGCTGCGTATGAGTGAAATTGTCTCTCCTCTTTCAAACAAGAAAGACTGGGAGGGCTCAGTGATTGATTTTAATGCCCGCGCAGAGCGGATGGGTTGGCTTCCTTCTGCCCCGCAATTGAGCACTAACCCTCTTGAGATCTGTAAAGAAGCAGAGCGCCAGGGCAAAGATCCGAAATCCTATACGATCGAGCAGTTAAAATCGGGGAATATCGAATTTGCATGCCTCGATCCTGATAACCCTAAGAACTATCCAAGAAACATGTTTATCTGGCGCTCGAACTTACTTGGATCGTCAGGCAAGGGACACGAGTATATGCTTCGTCACCTTCTGGGAACAAAGCATGGTTTACTTGGGAAAGACCTAGGAGAAGAAGGGGAAGAAAAACCAGAAGATGTGAAGTGGCACGAGCAATCGCCGGAAGGAAAGGTAGATCTATTGGTAACGCTTGATTTCAGAATGTCTACCACATGCCTATATTCAGATATCGTTCTCCCGACAGCAACGTGGTACGAGAAAGATGATCTCAATACATCGGATATGCATCCGTTTATTCATCCTTTATCGAAAGCCGTAGATCCTGTTTGGCAGTCTAAAAGCGACTGGGATATTTTCAAAGGCATAGCGAAATCATTTTCACAACAGTGCGAAGGGCACCTCGGTGTTGAAAACGATATCGTGACTGTGCCTATGCAGCACGACACCCCAGGTGAGCTTGCTCAGCCATTTGATATTAAAGCTTGGTGGAAAGGGGAATGCGATCTCATTCCTGGCAAGACTGCTCCGAATATGATGGTGGTAGAGCGAGACTATCCGAACACTTATGCAAAGTTCACATCATTAGGGCCACTTCTGGATACACTAGGAAACGGTGGCAAGGGCATTAGCTGGAACACCCAAGATGAGGTTGAATTTCTGGGCAAGCTAAATCACACCCACTCTGGTTCCGGTGTAAACAAAGGACGACCCAAAATAGAGTCAGCCATTGACGCTGCTGAAGTTGTGCTGTCTTTGGCACCGGAAACCAATGGCCAAGTCGCCGTTAAAGCCTGGGAGCAACTAGGTAAAGTGACAGGCCTAGATCATACACATTTGGCTAAACCGAAAGAGGAAGAAAAAATTCGGTTTAGAGACATTGTTGCTCAACCACGAAAAATTATTAGCTCTCCGACTTGGTCAGGGTTAGAAGATGAGCATGTTTCATATAACGCTGGTTATACTAATGTTCATGAATTAATTCCTTGGAGAACTATCACGGGACGACAGCAATTCTATCAAGATCACCAATGGATGCGTGATTTTGGCGAGATGCACTGTCTATACAAGCCGCCAGTCAACTTAAAAACGACCCAGACCGTGTTGGGAATGAAGTCCAATGGCAATAAAGAAGTTGTGCTTAATTGGATTACGCCACACCAAAAATGGGGTATTCACAGCACATATTCAGATAATTTACTCATGCTCACGCTGTCTCGTGGTGGACCTATTATTTGGTTGTCAGAAGTTGATGCGCAATTGGCGGGCATCGAAGATAACGATTGGATCGAAGCTTTCAATGCTAATGGCGCTATTGCTGCGCGTGCAGTCGTTTCCCAACGCGTTCCTGAAGGAATGGGCATGATGTATCACGCGCAAGAACGGATTGTAAATATCCCTGGTTCAGAGCTTACAGGAACACGAGGTGGTATTCATAACTCAGTGACCCGCGCCACTCTAAAACCGACTCATATGATTGGCGGATATGCCCAGCAATCATATGGATTTAACTACTACGGTACGGTGGGATGTAACCGAGATGAATTCGTTGTCGTTCGTAAAATGGATCACATTGATTGGTTAGATGACGATAGCGAAGACATGCTGGATGACAACCTTCGCGAGTTGGAGAAATAGTATGAAAGTAAGAGCTCAAATTGGAATGGTTTTGAACCTCGACAAGTGTATCGGTTGTCATACATGTTCGGTGACCTGTAAAAACGTCTGGACGTCTCGCGAGGGAATGGAGTATGCGTGGTTTAATAATGTAGAAACCAAACCYGGAATTGGTTACCCAAAAGATTGGGAAGATCAAGAAAAGTGGAATGGTGGATGGATTCGCCATAAGAATGGAAAGCTAGAACCTAAACAAGGTGGAAAGCGTCGCGTTTTGGCCAATATATTCGCGAACCCGGACCTTCCTGAAATTGATGACTACTACGAGCCTTTTGATTTTGACTATCAACACCTTCACCGTGCAGGAGAAAGCAAGCATCAGCCCGTTGCACGCCCACGCTCGTTGATATCAGGCAAGCGGATGGAGAAAATTGAGTGGGGCCCGAACTGGGAAGAGATCCTCGGAACCGAATTTAAAAAACGCCGAAAAGATAAAAACTTTGATCAAATTCAGGCGGATATTTATGGACAATTCGAAAATACGTTCATGATGTATTTGCCTCGCTTGTGCGAGCACTGCCTTAATCCTGCTTGTGTCGCCTCTTGTCCAAGTGGTGCCATTTATAAACGAGAAGAAGACGGTATTGTCCTTATCGATCAGGAAAAGTGTCGTGGCTGGCGGATGTGTGTATCTGGTTGTCCCTATAAGAAGATTTATTACAACTGGAAAAACGGTAAGTCGGAAAAGTGTATTTTTTGCTACCCACGTATTGAGGCAGGGCAACCAACAGTATGCTCAGAGACGTGTGTAGGTCGAATCCGTTATCTCGGTGTGATGCTTTATGATGCGGATAAAATTGAGCAAGCAGCATCTGTCGCCAATGACAAAGATTTGTATCAGGCTCAACGCGATATTTTCCTCGACCCCTTTGACCCCAAGGTAATTGCGGAAGCGGAAAAGGAAGGTATAGCTTCTAATTGGATCGAAGCTGCGCAACAGTCTCCGGTTTATAAGATGGCCATGGAGTGGGAAGTAGCATTACCGCTTCACCCAGAGTACCGAACACTGCCGATGGTTTGGTACGTGCCGCCATTATCACCGATTCAATCCGCTATTGAGGCTGGTGATGTAGAGAAAAGCGATGTTCTTCCCGACTTGAAGTCGTTAAGAATCCCAGTCAAGTATCTCGCCAATTTACTTACTGCTGGTGAAGAGAAGCCGGTGATCCGCTCTCTGGAACGCTTGATGGCAATGCGTGAATATAAACGGAGCCAGCAAGTTGAGTGCGAGGAAAACCTGGATGTTTTGGATGCCGTGAGCCTATCGCAACCTCAAATTGAAGAGATGTATCAAGTAATGGCCCTTGCTAACTATGAAGATCGTTTTGTGATACCGACTAGCCATACTCAATATGCAGAGAATGCATATGACATTAAAGGTGGCTGCGGTTTTACGTTTGGTAATGGCTGTTCAGGAAGTGACACTGACTTATTTGGTGGTAAGAGCCAGACAGTGCGTGAAGTTATTCCCGTGGAGATACAGGAGTAGAGCTAATGAATGAACAAAATGCGAAGAGCAGTGCAGCGCAATTGATTGCGCTGATTGGTCGGTTACTCGAGTATCCTGAAGCGGGTCTTAACCCTTATCGTCAAGAGCTCATCGACATAGTCGATAACAGCCCGCTGCCTCAAGACGCCAAACTTAACTTGACTGGCTTTATTGAGAATTATAGTGAAATTCCATTACTTGATTGGCAATCTGATTATGATGGGCTGTTTGAGCGAGGGCGTTCATTATCGTTACTGATTTACGAACACATTCATGGTGAGTCGCGTGACCGAGGGCAAGCTATGGTTGATTTACTTGCCCAATATGAGAAAGCAGGGCTTGAAATTGCAGCGAATGAGCTTCCCGATCATCTGCCGTTATTTCTTGAGTTTGTATCGACACAAGGAGAGCAGTCGATAGGATGGGTTCAAGATATAGTCCCTGTCTTAAGCTTACTTGCTGTGCGGCTAGAGAAACGTGGATCTAACTATTCGACACTCATGTGGAGCCTACTAAAGCTATGTGGTGCTAGTGTCGATATTTCAGAGCTTCGTGAGCAAGTGCAAAATGAGTCTGAGGATCATACGGCAAAACAGCTCGATAAAGTTTGGGAAGAGGAAGCGGTTACGTTCGGTGGTGATGAGATTAATGGCGGATGCCCAACTAACAAGTATCGGCCTACAGAAAAGCAGCGTAAAGATTGTGACGTACCACTTAATTGGTCACCCATGGATGCGCGCCACAAAAATAGTAATGCACGAGGAGCCTAGCTATGAATTTTATCGATATGTTAGTGTTCGGAATCTACCCGTATATAGTATCAGTGATATTCTTTTTGGGTTGCCTCATACGGTATGACAAAGACCAGTATACTTGGAAGGCGGGCTCAAGTCAGATTCTATCAAATAAGTATTTCCGCGTAGCAAGCAACTTATTTCATATTGGCATTATTGGTATTTTCTTTGGTCATTTTGGAGGGCTAGTAATACCTTATGAAGTGTGGCACATGTTAGGTGTTTCACTGAAAGCCAAACAATTGATCGCAATGGGAGCCGGAGGGTTCTTTGGTATACTTTGCTTTATTGGGTTGAGTTATTTGGTATATCGACGTTTGTTCAATGAACGAGTGCGGGCAACGAGCTCTCGTATGGACACGGCCATTGTACTCGTTATCTACCTCCAATTGATCCTTGGAATACTGTCAATCTTCGTATCGAGCGGTCACATGGATGGCGAAGAGATGAAAAACTTAATGACATGGTCAAAGTACTTATTAACCTTTAGGCCGGGAGAGGCTATAACCTTTATATCTGACGTTCATTGGATTTACCGCGCACATGTCTTTTGGGGTATAACATTATTCCTATTGTTCCCATTTAGCCGGTTAGTACATATTTGGAGTGTGCCAGTTGAATATTTGACGAGGCAGTATCAAGTTGTGCGACAAAAATAAAAATAGGCAAGCCTTGATAGGGCTTGCCTATTCCAAGAAAGGAGTATTGTAATGAAGGTTTCAGATGTACCCAAGATTACCGTAAATGGTATTGAACTAGACGCAAGTTTACTTATGCAAGAGGTACAGTATCACCCGGCTGAGACAAAGCGTGAGGCAATGGTCAAAGCGGCAGAGGCATTAATAATTAACGAAGTGGTGAAACAGCGCGCCACTGAATTATCGCTTTGGGATGGAGGTAAACCTCTGCTACCCACAGAAGAGTATGATGTGATAGAGATGTTGATTCAGACGGAGGGGCTGTACCCCTCCGCAACTGAGAAAGAGTGTTATCAATACTATCAAACCAACAAAGAGAAATTTTGTACAGCGCCGCTATTGGAGGTGAACCATATACTTTTAGCGTGTCCGCCTGAGGACGTAGCAGAGAGAGCAAAAGCCTTGGAACTAGCAGAGTCACTCATTGGAATGCTACAACGCCAAGAAGCTGTTTTCGGTGAGATTGCGAGTAAACACTCTGATTGTCCTTCAGCCCGGCAGGGAGGTAGCTTGGGGCAAATTACACAAGGTCAAACAGTTCCAGAGTTTGAAAAGCAACTATTCAAGGCTTCGGTGGGGTTGGTGAATAAGCCCATTGAAACTCGGTATGGTGTTCATGTTGCGAGTATTCATCGGCGAGTTGAAGGCCGTCAAATTGACTTTGATATGGTCAAAAACTCTATTTCCCTTTATCTGGATGAGAAAGTAAAGCGTAAGAATCTCGCTCAATATATCCAAAGCCTGCTGATAGCGGCAAATATTAAAGGGTTTGATTTTCAAATAGAGAACTCACCACTTATGCAATAAATGTATACAGTTTGTTGTTAACTGCATGCAGTTAGTGGCATATTAGTTTGGCCACAGCCACAATCGAGCCATTATGAGGTTTCATGAGTCTAACGGCTCTTCGTTTTTGTCTCTTGCTTGCTGCTGTCGTTGAGAGAAAGCCTATAACTATTCTATAATAGCCGGCTATTGACGTAACTCTTGGTTGTAGTGCTGTCACATTGGATTCACTAGGCTCTCTTTTTTGATGCAATATCGGGCAAACGCATGGCGAAACAGCGGCTTTAGAAGTATAAGAGCTGATGTAAGTAACGAACAAGGGAGGTTTCGATAACTTAGATATCGACTAGAATGATATGAAAACCATTGCTCGCAAGCAGGGAACCACAATGAAAAAAACGAACTACTACGCACTGAAGCTGGCGTTTATCTATTTCTTTTTTGCGACTTTGTGGATCTTATTCTCCGATCGCGTGGTGACTGCCTTATCAACGAATCTAGAGATGCATGAATTAGCACAAGCATTTAAAGGGCATTTCTTTGTGGTGGTGACATCGATTATGCTCTGGAACCTGGCAAGAAGGAATCACCTAGCGTTAGAGCGAGCGAGTGACATTGATAGTGTCACAGGGTTGCACAGCCCGTCAGTGTTTATGCGTCATGTGGATACCTTGCTTGCCCCACGGGAGCAACAAACCTCGTATGTTTTGGTGATTATCGACATTGATGGGTTTACATCACTCACCAATAAACTTGGGTTTGAACGTACTAATCACCTGCTGTCTGACATGGCTCATGCCATTGAGGTATCAACGCTATTCGATAAACTCACGTCGCGCGTCCATGCAGACCGCTTTGCCTGCCTTGTAGCGTTAGACGGTGCCAGCGATATGGCCCTTTATATTGATAGGTTGCACCGTGAGTGTCATCGTCATTTGCAACGATACGATCAAAAAGCCACTTGCTCGATAGGGGTGGCGTTATTTGGGCCAGATGGTGACGATGCCGCCACCTTGATGACGGCGGCTACGCGCGCCCTGAATGATGCCAAAAAGCGCAAAGGGGCGATAACGTATCATGATATTCATTTAACTGAGCAAGCTCAAAAGCGTAGGCAGCTCGTTTCCGCACTCAGGATTGCAATCAATAACAAAGAGATTGAGGTTGTCTTTCAGCCGCAATATCGCTTGGCATCAGGCGAGCTAACCGGCTTAGAAGTATTGGCGAGATGGACCCATGAAACCTATGGTGTGGTGCCACCGAGTACGTTTATCACGCTTGCCGAAGAGCAGGGGTTTTGCGAAGACCTAACGGCGCTCGTGCTCGAAAAAGCTGCCAAGCAGTTACATGATAGCGGTCTGTTGGGAACTGTCATTCAGCGTGTGTCGGTTAATATTTCTGCGGTTGAGTTTAATAGTGAGAGTGCGATCCGGCGTATTGATGACTACTTGCAATTGAATTCAGAATTTGCGCGTTACCTGTGCCTAGAAATAACCGAAACCGCGGCACTTGATGATATTCTTGAGTGCGCACGAGTGGTTGATACCCTCAAACGCCATGGCGTGGCCTTCTCCATTGATGATTTTGGTGTGGGATATACCTCTTTAGGGATGTTTAACCGAATCAACGTCGATGAGATCAAGATTGACCGCAGTTTCATCCAATCGATGGAAACCGACAGTCGTGCCAAAGCGATCACTGCAGGTATTATTGATATTGCCAAACGACTTGACATTAACGTGGTGGCTGAAGGCGTGGAAACGGACACTCAGCTTGCATTGTTGAAAAGCTTTGAGTGCGAATATGCACAAGGTTATTACCTAGGCTACCCTTCTTCGCTATCCGAATTGAAAGTGGCGATGTCTGTTTGAAAGGCGGATACTGAGTAGAGAGTTGATAAAGCACCGCCAAGATTTACCCGCAAAACCATTAAATATCGTATACCAAGCTATCTTTCGCCAAAAATGGCCAATTAAGGCGTTGTGGCTCCATGTCAGTGCCGTTGAAAAAGTATCCGCGGTGCGGCATCGCATACACGGTATCGCCCTTTTGATACGCTGCGGCTTGCCACGCATGATGGGTCAAGGTGGCCTCCCACAGTTGTTCACTCTCCCAGCCTTGTGGAGCGAGTGAAACCCGCACCTCGGCACCGACTGGATTGATAGAGACCACACGCATGGGCAGCGAGAGTTGGCTATTGGGTTTATCGGCCAGAGTTAACTCATGGCTGCGCACATACAAAGTGCCTGATTGTTGGGTGTGCGTGTTTAATTTGGGTTGGATAAAGGCATTGCCATTTTTCCAGACGCCTTGTTGATAGGCGCCGGAAAAGACATTTACATTCCCCAAAAAATCAAACACAAAGCGACTTTTCGGCGCAGCATATAGATCAACCGGGCTGTCGACTTGTTCAATTTGACCATTACTCATCACCACCACGCGATCCGATAGTTCCAGTGCTTCGTCTTGGTCGTGGGTAACAAACACACTGGTAAAAGCCATTTCATCGTGCAGTCGGCGTAACCATTGGCGTAACTCTTTGCGCACTTGGGCATCTAATGCCCCAAATGGCTCATCAAGCAACAGGATTTCCGGCTGTGTCGCTAACGCTCGCGCCAGCGCGATACGTTGCTTTTGCCCGCCTGATAATTGTTCGGGATACCGCTGGCCCAGGTGGCCTAACTGCACGACTTCAAGCAGTTGATTAACCCTTTGTGTCATCGTGGCCGGTGAAGGACGCTCGCGCCGCGGCATCACTTGCAAGCCAAAGGCGATGTTCTCCGCCACCGTCATGTGTTTAAACAAGGCATAGTTTTGAAAAACAAACCCGACACGGCGATCTCGCACATGAACGCGGGTGACATCGCGCTCTCCAAACAGGATCTGGCCGCTGTTACTGCTTTCTAATCCGGCAATAATACGCAATAAAGTGGTTTTCCCGGATCCTGAGGGGCCAAGCAGCCCCATCATTTCACCTTGCTCAATGGTGAGTGATAACGGCGATAACGCTTGGAATTGGCCAAAGTGTTTGGTGATATCGTTCAGTTGAATGCGCATGGCTTACGGCTCACTCTGGTTCGTTTGTAAGGTTAAGTGGGCAGGCGTTGATGCACTGCTTTCATCCATTGGCGCGGTATTGGCGTGCACACGATACTGACGCCATTCCACCAAAGCTTTTAGCGCCAAGGTGGCGAGTGCCATAAAGGCAAGTAATGACGCACAGGCAAACGCCGCTTGGGTTTGGTAGTCCTCATAGAGCAGCTGTACCTGCAAAGGCAGGGTATTGGTTTGACCGCGAATGCTGCCTGACACCACAGCGACCGCACCAAACTCGCCGATGGCGCGCGCATTAGTCAAAATGACCCCGTAGATGAGGGCCCACTTAATATTGGGCAAGGTGACGCGGCGAAAAAGCTGCCACCATGATGCGCCTAACACCACCGCTGCTTCTTCCTCGGCTTGCCCTTGCTGTTGCATGAGCGGGATCAGCTCGCGGGCGACAAAAGGGCAGGTAACAAAAATAGTGACCAACACAATGCCGGGTAGGGCAAACATTACTTGAAGATCATGCTCAAATAGCCATGCGCCTAGCCAGCCGTTACTGCCATACAGCAGCAAATAGAGTAAGCCTGCGACCACGGGCGACACGGCAAACGGGATATCAATCAAGGTGGTGATCAGTTTTCGCCCCGGAAATTGGAAGCGGGTGACGGCCCATGCCAACATCACGCCAAATACGAGGTTGATGGGCACCGTAAGAACGGCCACCAACAATGTAAGGCCAATCGCGTGGCGGGTATCGGGCGCGAGTAAATGCTGAAAATAACTGGCGATGCCATCGGCGAAGGCAATGGAAAAGATGCTCACCAGTGGCACAACCAACACCAACGCCACGAGCAGCAGCATAAGCGCGATTAAACTGCGCCTGATCCATGGGGTATCACCGATTCTCACCGTGTTTCTACTCATAAGGTGTCCTTATCGCCCGTGAATGCGCTTTAAGTAGCGACCTTGCCAAAGGTTAATGGCAAACAACAATGACAGGGATGCCATCAAGATCACCGAGGCAATGGCGCTAGCCGCTGGAAAATCAAACTCTTGCAAGCGAACAAAGATCATCAGCGACGTGATCTCGCTGACGTAGGGCATATTGCCAGCAATAAAAATCACCGCGCCGAACTCGCCCAAGCTGCGGGTAAACGATAAGGCCACACCGACTAACAACGCTGGCTTGATGGTCGGCAGAATAATCCGCCAAAATACCGCAGCGTCGCTCGCCCCGAGCACAGTACCGGCCTCTTCTTCCTCTTGGGAAATTTCCTCCAACACGGGTTGGACGGTACGCACCACAAACGGCAAGCTGGTGAACATCATGGCAATCACGATCCCAAGCGGCGTGTAAGCAACTTGGATACCGACGTTAGCAAGCACACTGCCTATCCAGCCGTTATCGGCGTACAGGGTGGCGAGCGTGACACCGGCAACGGCGGTAGGCAGTGCAAACGGCAAATCAACCAGCGCATCGACCAAGCGTTTGCCCGCAAAATCGTATCGCACCAGGACCCACGCAAAGAGCAGGCCAATCACACCATTTAGTAGTGAGGCAATCAGCGCCGCAACGGCTGTGACTTTATAACTGGCGACAATGCGTGGGTCAGTGATGGCAAACCAGTATTCTTGCCAACTCATTTGGCTGGTTTGCATGATAAGGCCGCTGGCCGGTAACAGCAGGATTAAGCTGATGAACAGCAAAGACACGCCCAAACTGATGCCAAACCCGGGCAGCACGCGCTGCTGACGTGCTGCCCAAGGTGTGGATTGGCGTTGATACGATAGCGATGGCATAGCGTCTCAATACCTAGAAAACATTAACGGCGTTGTAGTTGGTCGAGTTTTCCGCCACTGGCAAAGTGCGTTTTCATGGCCTGATCCCAACTCCCTGCGATGGCTTCTACGGTCAGCAGTTCGACTTCAGGGAAACGATCGGCATTGTCTTTGACCACGTCAGGATGATGGACGCGGTAGTTAAAATCGGCCAGTAAGCGTTGTGCTTTTTCGCTGTAAAGGTAAGACAAATACTCGGTCGCCAGCTTGGTAGTGCCGTTGCGTTTGGCGTTGCGCTCGACCACGGCGACGGGGAACTCGGCCAAAATCGAGGTTTTAGGCACCACAATATCGTATTTATCACTGCCATATTGCTGGCGGATATTATTGACCTCTGATTCAAAGGTGACCAGCACATCGCCAATTCCGCGTTCAACAAACGAGGTGGTTGCGCCGCGGCCGCCGGTATCAAACACCGCCACATTGGCGAGAAGCTGTTTCAAAAATTGGTCTTGCTGCTCGGTGTTATCTTTGCCGAATGCCTTTTGTGCATAACCGAGTGCGGCAAGGTAGGTATAACGGGCGTTACCAGAGGTTTTTGGGTTTGGGAAGACAGAGGCAACGTCGTCCTTGGCTAAATCATCCCAATTTTTAATGTTCTTTGGGTTGCCCTTGCGCACCAAAAACGCGGTGGTGGAGTAGTACGGCGAGCTACTGTTAGGGAAATTCTCTTTCCAGTTTTTATCGATCAACTTGCCGCGATCGTACAACACCTGCACATCCGTGACTTGGTTGAAGGTGACCACATCTGCTTGCAGCCCTTGCATGATGGCGCGCGCCTGCGCCGAGGATCCACCGTGCGACTGCTTAATGGTCACCGACTCTCCGGTTTTTTCTTGCCAGTGCGCTGCAAACAGCGGATTGTAATCAGCAAAAAGCTCACGTGCGATATCGTAAGACGAATTCAAGAGGGTTTGCTCGGCGGCAGATACCGGCGCCGCGCTGGTGGCAAGCAAGGCCGAAAGAGCCAGAGTTTTGAATACCTTCATTGTTAAATCCTTGATGGCCGTTTGTTGCTGTTATCAGCAAAGAAAGTTGGGATAGGTCACAGAATAAAAGCAATTGAAGGGAATAAAAAATAGTTTAAATATAACCATTTTGTATATGTTAGTGAAAAAATGTCTGCGTGTCGTATCAAGCCTCCTTGTAGGATGTGGCGGTAGACAGTGTCTTACGCGGTGTTGAGAGCATCCATCAGGCAGGCAATTCATGAAACATGAAGAGGTAAACAACGTGGCTGATTTCCCCACGCTTGAAGACTATGTGGGTCAGACCCCTTTGGTGCGCTTGCAGCGGTTAGCCGCAGAGACAGGCAGCACTGTTTTAGTCAAACTCGAGGGTAATAATCCGGCCGGTTCGGTGAAAGACAGACCCGCACTCAATATGATCGTGCAGGCAGAAGCGCGGGGTGATATCCAACCCGGCGATACCTTGATTGAAGCGACCAGTGGCAACACAGGGATCGCGTTGGCGATGGCGGCGGCGATTAAAGGTTATCGACTGATTTTAATCATGCCTGAAAACGCCACACAGGAGCGCAAAGATGCSATGYGWGCCTATGGCAGTGAGTTGATYCTCGTCTCTMAAGCGKCGGGKATGGAGGGCGCKCGYGATTTRGCKTTATCCATGCARGCACAGGGCAAGGGCAAAGTGTTGGATCAGTTCAATAAYGCGGATAACTGGCAGGCGCACTTAACGGGTACGGGGCCAGAAATTTGGCAACAAAGCCAGCAACAAACTACCCACTTTATTGCCAGCATGGGCACCACAGGCACCATTGTGGGAACCTCAAAGTATCTAAAAACGCAAAATTCCGCGATTAAAACTATTGGCTTACAGCCTACCGAAGGGAGTGCGATCCCTGGTATTCGCCGCTGGCCGGCTGAATATCTCCCCGGCATCTATACCGACGAGCACATCGACGAGGTGATGGATATTTCCGAGCAAGATGCGAAAGAGACCGCGCGCACCCTCGCCAGAGAAGAGGGTATTTGTGCGGGGGTTAGCTCGGGTGGTGCCGTGTTTGCTGCCCTGCAAGTCGCGAAAGCCGAACCCGGCTCTGTGGTGGTAKCCATTATTTGCGATCGCGGCGATCGGTATTTGTCGTCGGGGTTATTCTCGTAACCGTTTACTGGCGAGCATAAAAAAGGTGACCCAAGTCGGGTCACCTAGCTGAATTTGAACACAGTGTTCGCACTACGCTGTGGCGAATTTGTAAGTACGATAGCCACCAATCAAGTTGCGAGCTTTAAAACCRTTGTTGACTAACTGGCGGTAGGCGACGTTGCCGCGCAGACCGACTTGGCAGTACACCACAATTTCTTTGTCTTTCGGTAGTTCATCGATGCGTCCGCGCAGCTCGTCGACCGGAATATGCACATCACCTTCAATAAGCTGACCGTTTTCTCGCTCGGGCGCATTGCGCACATCAAGTAACACTTGATCGTCGGCCAGATTGTCTACCTCATCAAAGTGGATTGGCGTCGCTTCACCTTTAAGAATATTGGTGGCCACAAACGCCGCTTGGTTAATCACATCTTTGGCACTGCCATACGGCGGTGCGTAGGTGAGTTCTAGATGTTGTAACTGCTCAACGGTCATTCCAGCACGTTGTGCTACGGCCATGACATCAATGCGCTTATCAATGCCATCTTTACCCACCGCTTGTGCGCCTAAAATCGCGCCGGTATCCGGGGCAAACAGCAGCTTAAATGAGACGATTTCCGCACCGGGATAATAACCGGCATGACTTGCGGCGTGGACATAGACCTTTTGATAATCGATATCAGCGTGCTTAAGTTGTTTCTCATTTTGGCCCACCGAGGCGACGGCGAGATCGAACACTTTACAGATGGCGGTGCCTTGGGTGCCGAGATAGTGCTCGGTGCTTCCTAGCATGTTGTCAGCGGCCATGCGTCCTTGACGGTTCGCCGGACCCGCCAGTGGCACTAACGTCGGTTTATGGGTCACAAAGTCGATTTCTTCGACTGCATCGCCGACCGCGTAAATATCGGGATCTTGGGTCTGCAGAGTGCTGTTGACCACAATGCCGCCTTTTTCACCAATGGCAAGGCCCGCTTGTTGCGCCAGCGTGACTTCAGGCTTAACGCCAACCGCCATGATCAACAATTCAGTATGCAGCGTGTCACCATTATTTAGCGTGAGGTTCAGTGAACCTTCTAAGTGTTGCGGCTCACTGGGCTCGCCGGCATCATCACTGGCAACATGCGTGGTAGGAATAAACTCAGCGGACTCCAGTGCTGTGCCTAGGCGTAAATCCACTCCTTGATCGCGAATGGTTTGATGAACAAAGCCCGCCATTTCGCGATCAACCGGCGTCATGACCTGATCGGCCATCTCCAATAGGGTGGTTTTAATCCCGCGTTGATGCAGCGCTTCCATCATCTCAAGGCCAATAAATCCTCCGCCAACGACAGTCGCATGGCTGGGGTTATTCATATCAATGGTATGCAAAATCGCATCCATATCTGGAATATTGCGGAGAGAGTGGGTCAGCGGGTTATCTAAGCCAGGGATGGGCGGCATGATGGGGGCCGCACCTGGGCTTAACAACAACTTGTCGTAGCTTTCTTGATAATTGCTGCCATCGGCACGGGTGACGGTAACGGTTTTGGCTTCGCGATTAATCGCAGTGACCGTACTGTTGATGCGCACATCCACATTAAAGCGGGCGCGAAAACTATCTGGGGTTTGCAGCAAGAGTTTACTGCGATCGGTAATATCTCCGCCGATATGATARGGCAAACCACAATTAGCGAACGAGACGTACGGGCCACGTTCGAACATGATAATTTCGGCTTGTTCACTTAAGCGACGGGCGCGAGCGGCGGCAGAGGCGCCACCAGCGACGCCGCCAATAATTACGATTTTGGTCATTATGACTCCATCAAGCGTTGCTTAGTCCAAGTTTTTTCAGGAAAAAGGCAGCCGGACAAATCCCTGTAAACGCACTTTGGATCAGGTTTACGCCAATGAAGACGGTTAACCAAATAAATTGGCTGTGAACTGTGAGGGTAAGCACGACAGAAAGTAGCACCATCATGCCAGCGATTACGCGTACGCCATTATCAATTGTCATAGCAAGACTCCTTTGCATCCTCTATACGATTCCCCGACAGACCGAACCGCTTTGGCTCGAACGCCTTCAGTGTTTGTCGGCACTGGGATCACTCTAGAAGTTATATTTAGAAAAGTCTAATTATATTTAATCTAAATTAGGATTGACTAAACAAAATGGCGCGCTAAGCTATGAGTATTGGCGAGAGAGGAGTAGGCGATGGCAGAGTCAAGCGTGCCGTTTGAGACAGAAAGCATACCTGACATGGACATTGTTGCCATGCGTGAGCAAGCGTCTTTGGTGGCGACCATGTTGAAAGTGATGGCCCATCCTGAGCGCTTAATTGTGCTGTGCCAGCTCTTGGCCGGAGAGTGCTCCGTGGGGCAATTGCTGCAAGGGTCGTCGCTCAGTCAGTCGGCGTTTTCCCAGCACCTTAGCGTGTTAAAGCGGCATCAACTGGTTAAGGTGCGCAAGTCATCTCAGCAGGTGTTTTATCAGCTCAATGACCCCCACGTCGCGGCGATTATCGCCACCTTGCAGCGGCTCTATTGTGCCTGATGTGTCTGAATCTGAGCGATCAGCATACATTTATTGCCCGTCGATGCGCTAAGTTAATTAATATTCAGCGTTTTTACCTATCGTTTTCTTGTCGTTACTGACATCAGCCAAAGGATCGAATATGCGAGATGCCCAGCCACAAGGTCAGCTGATCACCCGAGTAATGAATAGCTTCTTCCCGCCCATCCTCATCGTGCTTGCACTGCTGGTCGGGGCGGCGGCGCTGTGGCTTACACCCAAAGAAGAAGATCCGCAAATCGTGGTACCAATGGCAGATGTGGTGGTACAAGCGCCTGGTTTGAGTGCGCCACAAGTGGCAAAGCAGGTGACGCAGCCGCTCGAGAAAAAAGTCAGWCAAATTGATGGGGTGGAGTATGTGTATTCCACCACCCAAGCAGGCTCCGCGTTGGTCACGGTGCGCTTTTACGTGGGTGAAGATCGCGAGGCAGCCTTGGTGAAACTTTATAACAAGCTGTACGCCAACCAAGATGCGATCCCAGCTGCTGTGAGCGAATGGGCAATCAAGCCGGTGGAAATTGATGATGTGCCAATTGTGATTGCGGCACTGCGTAGCGAAAACCCTGACCAGCTCGACCATTATGCGCTTCGACGCATTGCCGAGCAGGCCACCTTGGATCTCAAAGCCCTTCCCGAAACCAATGAGGTGAAGGTGGTGGGTGGTGTGCCGCGGCAGGTATTGGTCACGCTCGATCCTGCGGCTATGGCTAGCTATCAAATCAGCGTGTCTGATCTGACTAATGCCTTTTCGCTAAGCCATCAAAAGCGTGATGTCGGGGATATTCAGCATCAGGGTGAGCGCTATGTATTAAAAACCGGCCAGTGGTATCAAAGCCTTGAGGAGATACGCCATTTAGTGGTGGCGGTGGTTAATGGCAAACCTGTGTACCTGCAGGATGTAGCCGAATTATCCGACGGCGCGCAAGAGTCCACCACAGATACCTGGATCCAATCGACCGATGATAGCCAGCCGCATCCAGCAGTGTTTCTCTCGGTGGCCAAGCAAAAAGGTTCGAACGCGGTGAGCGTGGCCGAGGATATCACCGCCACGCTCAATCATCTGATCGCCACACAATTTCCCGAGGGCGTGAGCGTTGAGATTATTCGCAATTACGGTCAAACCGCCGATGCCAAAGTAAAAAACTTGGTGTCCAGCCTCGGTATTGCGGTGCTCACCGTGGTGGTCTTTGTTGGCTTGTTCTTAAACTGGCGAAGTGCCTTAGTGGTAGCGATTGCGATCCCAATCAGTTATGGCGCGGCATTAGGGCTGGATTTAGCCTTTGGCTATTCGATTAACCGCGTCACCCTGTTTGCGTTAATTTTGGCGCTGGGACTGATTGTTGATGATCCGATTGCCAGTATCGACAACATTGAACGGCACCTGACTCATGATAATAAGCCGCGTGGACGCACGATTGTGCTGGCGATGTTGGAAATCAAACGCGCATTGATCATGTCGACGGTGGCGATTGTGATTGTGTTTACCCCGATGTTTTTTATCACCGGCATGATGGGGCCGTATATGGCGCCCCTTGCATTCAATGTGCCGGTCAGTGTGGTGATCAGTACCTTGGTAGCGTTTTTAGTCACCCCTTGGCTTGCCAAAAAAATTGTCCGCGCTTCCAATAAAGGTGATGACTATCGCATAGAGACCACGCCGTTGTACCGTGGCTACCGACGCGTGTTGCTGCCATTGCTCGAGAGTAATCGTCGCGCCAAAGCGTTTTTATGGCTAGTGGGCGTGTTGTTCGTCATCGCCGCCTTGCTGCCTGCTTTGCGCCTCGTGCCACTCAAACTCTTGCCGTATGACAATAAAAACGAGTTTCAGGTGGTACTGGATTTGCCGGAAACCGCCAATCATGTTGATACCTCCAACGTGCTGCGAGAAATGAACCGTTATCTACAAACGCAAGCCGAGGTGGTGTCGGTATCCGGCTTTGCCGGGCTCGCCTCACCGATGGATTTTAATGGCATGGTGCGACATTACTTTACTCGCCAAGCGCCTTACCAGGGTGAACTGCGTGTGGTGCTGGTGGATAAGCACCGGCGCACGTTGCAATCGCATGGCTTGGTCACGCGCATGCGTGATGAATTAGAAGCCATTGCAGCAAATTATGATGCCGAGGTGCAATTAGTGGAAATGCCGCCAGGGCCGCCGGTGCTGGCAACCATTGTCGCGGAAGTGTATGGCTCACCAAGCACGCCTTATTCAACCCTGCAAGCGCAAGCGACGCAGGTGGCCGAGCGATTAAAGCGTGAAGCCTTGGTGTCAGAAGTGAGCACCAGTATTCAAGGACCTTTATCGAGCTGGCAGTTTGTGGTGGACCAAGAAAAAGCCGCCTTGTCGGGTATTGCTGTGGCCGATATCAACCAAGCGCTCAGGGCCGCGAACCAAGGGGTCACGCTGGCCCATTTAGCGGATGCCGATGAAATGGATCCCTTGCCCGTGAGGCTGCAGCTTGCGCCGGATGCGCGCGATCAACTTGATGCGCTGCTTGCACTGCACGTACGCGGTCGGGCTGGGGTAGCTAAACAATCTGTTCAAGGTGCCTTGGTGGATGCGCCGCAGCCGCTGGTCGCCTTGAGTGAGCTCGGTCATTTTACGCGGCAACCGGTTGATCAGCCTATCTATCATAAAAATTTGCGCCCCGTCGTGTATGTGTACGCCGAACCCACTGGACGCGTGCCGGGCGAAGTAGTCGCCGATGTGATGGCCGACTTTAATCAACCTGAATCGGATAGTGCTCGCCCGCTATCAGCGCGTAGTTATTTGGATAATGGCGCGGGTGATGGCTGGCAAGTTGATGAGGGTATCGAGGTGTTATGGAGTGGTGAAGGAGAGTGGAAGATCACCATTGATGTCTTTCGCGATCTGGGGATTGCCTATGGCGCAGCACTGCTGGGTGTCTTTATTGTGATGCTGATACAAACTGGGCTACCGGCGGTGTCGGGCATTATTATGCTTGCGATCCCACTGACTGTAATTGGCATTATGCCGGGCTTTTGGTTACTCAATGGCTTAAGCGGTGAGATCAATGGCTACCCAAATCCGGCGCTATTCACCGCCACCGCGATGATTGGCATGATTGCATTGGCAGGGATTGTGGTGCGTAACTCACTGGTGTTGATTGAATTTATTCAACAGTCACTTGCACAAGGCATGGTGCTGAGTGAAGCCCTAGTACAAGCGGGCGCGGTGCGAATGCGGCCTATTTTGCTCACCGCCGGCACCACCTTATTGGGGAATGTGATTATCACCCTCGACCCTATTTTCAATGGCTTAGCGTGGGCAATTATTTTCGGTATTGCTGCGTCTACCGTGTTTACCTTGCTGGTTGTGCCTGTGGTGTACAACCTTGCGTATCAACACCACCCGACCCATGGCTTATCAGTAGAAGGAGAGGATGCATGAAGGCAAAAAAAGGCTTACTCGCACTGGTGCTAGGCACTGGGTTATTGGTGTTATTTTTGGCGATGGCTGGCGCCTTTACCGAGAAAGTGGCGTCAGAACCGACCCCCAACCGTGTAGCAAGCGATATGAAAACGCTAACACTGGAAGCGGTCGAACAGCCGCAAACGCGTACCTTCTCGGGTAAGCTAGTGGCACGACAAAACGCCACGCTGGCAGCGCGGATGACGGCCACTGTCGCGGAAGTGTTGGTTGATGTCGGTGACCGCGTTGAGCAAGGCGATGTATTACTGCGTTTAGATAATGCCGACCTCAGTGCCAAAGTTCGCCAATTGCAACAAGCCTTGGCCTCGGCGCAATCACAACTGAATACCGCGCGCAGTGATTACCGCCGAATGGAGACCTTGTTGGCGAAAAAACTGGTGCCTCAATCTCAGTTTGATGAAGCGGAAAATCGCTTAAAAACGGCGCAGTCTGATTATCGCCGCGCCCTTGCTGCGGTGGACGAGGCAGAAACCCAATTTGGTTTTAGTTTGGTGCGAGCGCCTTTTTCGGGCGTGATCACGGAAAAGATCATCAACCAAGGTGATACGGCAACACCGGGCGCGGCAATGTTATCCCTGTATAACCCCGCCAGTATTGAAGCGGCGGTGAATATGGCTGAGTCTGTTTTGCCTTTTGTGGCGATTGGCCAATCGTTAACGGTTGAATTGCCCACCTATGATAAAACGCTGACAGGTATGGTGCGCACGATGACGCCCGCCGCCGATACGAGCTCACGTAGTTATCGTGTCGTGGTGACACTGCCTCATTCGGATCCTAACGATAGCTTGCTGCCAGGCATGTTTGCAAAAGTGACCGTGTCACAAAAGTCCGAACCTGTGCTTTACTTACCGAGCAATGCGTATTATCAAATTGGACAACTTAACTATGTGAAGGTGCTCGATGCGGGTGAGGTGAGCACACGGCTTGTATCGCTCACACAGCAAAGACGCGTACGTAAGGGGTTAAAGCCTGGCGAGGTGGTTATATTGAATCCGTAAAAAATGCAGTGATTCAGGTCGCATTATGGAGAATATCGTCAATACTTAAGGTGAGTTTTCCTAAAAGGAGTTCACTATGAAAATAGCGACACTTTCTGCAACCGCAATCGCCGCGACAGCACTCACTGGTTCCCTACTATCTGGGCCAGCGCTCGCTTTAGAGACATCATCACTCAAAGCCTGTGGAGACGGTGCTGGTTGGCCACCATATACCTTTGAAAAAGGCGGACAAGTGCAAGGGTATGATGTTGACGTCCTTGACGCGATATTCGGCAAAGAAGGGGTTGATGTTTCGGTCGAAATGCCTCCTTGGAAACGTTGTGTACTGCAAACGAAGGCCGGCAACTATGATATCGCCCTCAGTGCTTCGTACAGTGAAGAACGAGATAAAAATTATCTTCTTACTGATTATTACTATACGTTACAGCCTAGCTATATTTATTCGACAAGCCAACATCCTAATGGCTTGAATATAAACTCAGTGGACGATTTAAACGGCCTAAGAATGTGTGGCTTACTTGGCTATAATTATACCGGTTTTGGTGTTGACGACAGTAAAGTCAGAAAATCAGCAAAAAGTTTCGAACAGCTCGTGCAAAAAACGGAAGCAGGACGCTGTGATGTCTTCTTGGCGCGTTACGAAATATTGGCTGGATTTAAAGTTTCCCAAGGGACTGATTATCTCGCCGGTGGTATGAAAGCTGAACCTATTCCGGGCAACAGTGGGGATAAGTTCCACATGATGATCTCGCGTGAGCATCCAGAAGCCATGGAAATAAAAGCCACGCTGGATGCCGGGTTTGAGTCAATGCGTAACGCCGGTGAATTACAGTCTATTCTCGATACTTATATTAAATAAATGG
>NZ_MUEY01000021.1:0-56347 GCF_001995695.1 Salinivibrio sp. ML290
ACCAAGGGTGGCTTTGCCAACGAGAACGCATTGCTCAAGTTGCTGTATGCAGGTATGTTGAAGGCGTCAGAGAAGTGGACGCATCCGGTGCAGAATTGGAACCTGACATTGTCCCAACTGAGCATCCACTTCGAAGGGCGGCTCGACGACTACGTAGATCTTTAAACGTTGGGTGACACAGAACTATGAACACCCTCTCAACAGCACTTCTCATCTTGCGATACCGGAAGTCACACAAGCAAAGCTTACCTTGATACGAACCAAGGATAAATTCGGCATAAGGATGTTTATAATACTGGATGTTTATTGTATTCATTATGTTCTCTTGTGAGTTATTCATCCTTGGAATACATAAGAATGAACAACCCCCTACTTTTTATGATCTCTTCTTCGTGTCCAGTAAAACGGACCAAGTCCAGAATCTGCTTGAATTGTTTGTTAACTTACTTTTTTGACTGTCACCATGTAGCTAAGTGCATGATCGTGATCATCCTTAACGGTGACTTCATATTTGATACTTTCGTCTTTCATTGGGCATCTATAAGGTTTATCCATTAACCAGTAAATCATAGGAGCTGATTTAGCCCCGACCTTAGTTAAATTCAATAACCACAAGAGCACTCTTAAAGTTAGTTGGTACAAGTGTGGTATAGAAAAAAGAAACGCTACAAAAAACAACACTTCTAACGGAGTCATGCCATCAACGTTATAACCAGTCAGCGTGAAAACAAACCCTAGAATAGCTACTGTTATTGCTGCTAGCATTAACCCTTTAGCTGTAATGAAGAAAGTTGTTTCTTTCTTAACTCTCTCCCAGTCATGCTTAAGTAACCTTGAGATACTGTCATTTATTTCCAGTAACGCCGAAGTATCCTTATTGACTTCCAAAGTCACTATTCGGTCGATAATACCTTTATCATTTTCATCATAGGGATTAACTAGCACCTGAAGTTGAGCTCTTGCCTCAGTAACTTTCTGCCAATTATTTCCTATACTACTCTCGTTTATCTCAACTACTAAATCTCTGATTTTCTCACGCCATCTTTGGCGTTCTTGAGTGATATTCTGAATGATAATGCTCTTGTCTTTATCATAGCGAGTAAACAACAGAGTAATAAGAGAACCGAATATACCTGATCCTAATATTATCCCTGCGTTGTCTAAGATTTCTTTCATTCGAAGTTACCACTTGTTGTAAGTTAACGAATGACATGGATTCCCCCTCTTGAAGATCTGCCACACTTAGGTGCGGCCTTTAATACCGGAGGTAACCATGTCTACTCAATTCTTTTGTGGCGTTGATCTCGCCAAGCACCACTTTTCTCTTCACGCGGTGGATGACCACGGAAAAGTCATTCTCTATAACTCGTTCCCACGCTCCTGCGTGGGAACGGGAAGTAATGTCTAATGGCCCTGTCATATGATTGGCAGGCAGCGGTGAGACCGCAGTAAGAGACCTTCTATATGTGTTTGCCGTAAGCAATGACTTAATGGCGGAAATGACAAAACGAAGTAGACGACTTTGTTGTTCGAGAGCATTGGCTGCTGCGCAGCCAAAAAAATGCTATTGCCTATTGACTGGAGAAGGGCTCATATGTGTTAAATTTTCAACCACAACGTCCTGAATGAACGTCCTATTTTGGGTGTGTAGTCAAATAACTTACAAGATGGAGTAATTTTTTGAGTAATGCTGTATGGGTGACCATACGCATCATCAAATTCGATATTGAACTCAATTTTAACATCTAGTCGTTTCAAGTTTTCCGAATTCACCCCAGAGATATTTGACGAACGCATTTCTAGTAATTGCCCAGGTAAAATCGTAGGTGTTCCCATGCTCTGAGAATCAGATTTACCACCTATTACTGTATGAAACTTTAAATTCAATGCTGGCCCACCAGATACGTTCTTTACCTTAGCATTCACTCTAAAGTTTTCATCCGTTGGCTCAAACTCCACATGCTCAATAGCAATCCATGGTCTCATGTCCTGCTTCTTATTTAGAACAGCTGTCAAAAGAGCGACGAAAGCAATCGCAGCTGAGAATATCGATACTATTATCGCAATTTTATCCACTGTACCCTCCATGAAATTTAACATTGTATTAGTGCGCGTGCTCGATTTGTCAAAACCGTTACACGCCCTGTTCTATCCATAACCTAATGATAAACAAGCAGTTTTTCCATCTATCTCATCAAGCCCTCTTCGGTGATAGTGTGCATGCCGCCTATCCCGGTTTAGGTGTTCACATTATCCCCGCGCTTTTACTTTTAACTAATTGATTATTATTGTTTTTTTTATTTTTCGCCCAGGGAAAGTGTGAACCGGTTATGAGAAAGCGTGCATCTATGTAGGCGTTTTGTTGCATTTCAAGCTACCGCCGTTGGTTAGCGGCGTCCAAAAGGCCATGTAAGAGGCAGAAATATAAAGGGTTAGAATACCAAAGTGCAGAATAGCTGTTTAGACAGAATCGCCTAAAATGTTGGTGAGGTCAGGGTTTGGGAGTTTGCGGGACAATAAATGCAAAAAAGCCGCTGACTGAGCAGCGGCTTTCGGTATGTGGCGGAGAGATAGGGATTTGAACCCTAGAAGGGCTATTAACCCTTGCCGGTTTTCAAGACCGGTGCTTTCAACCACTCAGCCATCTCTCCGGAACGGGTCGTATAGTATGAGCAGAGGTGGCTGATGTAAAGTGACTTTTTGCACTTTTATCGCTAAACGCCGAAATAATCAGCAAACGCCCCTGCTCTATACCCAATGGCGCTGGGTCAGCGCCATCTCGGCTTAACCAAAACGACCGTTAATGTAATCAGAGGTCAGTTTGTGCTCAGGGTCATTAAAGACTTTTTGTGTGCTGTTTACTTCAACCAAGTCGCCAAGGTGGAAGTAAGCGGTGCGATCAGACACACGTGCCGCTTGCTGCATCGAGTGCGTGACAATCACAATGCTGAAGTTTTTCTTCAGATCGGCAATCAGCTCTTCAATGATACCGGTGGCAATGGGGTCAAGCGCCGAACAAGGCTCATCCATCAAGATCACTTCCGGTGCGACCGCAATAGTACGTGCGATACATAGACGCTGCTGCTGGCCGCCTGATAGGCCTGTTGCTGGTTGATCCAGACGGTCTTTCACTTCGTTCCAAAGCCCTGCGCGCGTCAGTGATTGCTCGACCAGGCCATCTAACTCATCTTTGCCGTCAACCAGGCCATGAATACGTGGACCATATGCCACGTTATCGTAAACCGATTTTGGGAACGGGTTAGGACGCTGGAATACCATGCCCACTTGCGAGCGCAGCTCAACAATTTCGGTGTCACGATGATAGATATCTTCGCCATCCAAAATAATATCGCCCGACACTTGGCAGCCAGGAATGGTGTCATTCATGCGGTTGAGGCAGCGTAAGAAGGTGGATTTACCACAGCCTGACGGGCCAATCATCGCCAAGACTTCTTTTTCACCAATATCCAGGCTGACATCGGTGATCGCTGATTTTGAGCCGTTCTCGTAATTGACAAAGACATTACGAGCCGTCATACGCGGGTTCTCTACAAAAGGCACACCACACGTCTCAGTCGGTGCCGCCGTGTTTTGCGGCGTGGTTTCTATTACTTCTTCGGTCATGGCTAGGTTGTTCATTGTTGTCGTCGTCATGGTTGTTTCTCCCGACTTACCAGCGTCGCTCAAGACGCTTACGCAGAATCACGGCACAGGCATTCATCAGAGCAAGGAACGCCAGCAATACCATGATTGCGCCAGAGGTGTTTTCGACAAAGCCCTTTTCAGGATTCTCTGCCCATAAATAGATTTGAACGGGTAACGCAGTGGCAGCATCAAGGGGCCCTGAGGGGATATCCACGATAAAGGCCACCATACCAATCATCAGTAGCGGCGCGGTTTCACCCAGCGCTTGCGCCATGCCGATAATGGTGCCGGTCAGCATGCCAGGCATGGCTAATGGCAACACATGATGAATCACCATTTGCATTTTCGATGCGCCGACACCCAAGGCAGCATCACGTACCGATGGCGGTACCGCTTTGATAGAGGCACGGCTCGAGATGATGATGGTTGGCAATGTCATCAGTGTCAGTACCAAGCCGCCCACAACCGGCGCAGAACGCGGCAGGTCGGCAAAGTTGAGAAACACGGCTAAGCCCAGTAAACCAAACACGATCGACGGTACCGCAGCCAGGTTATTGATGTTGATTTCAATAATCTCAGTGATGCGATTACGTGGTGCGAACTCTTCCAGGTAAATTGCGGCCGCTACCCCAATGGGGAAGCTTAATGCCAGTGTCACCAGCAGCGTGTAGAAAGAGCCTACGGTCGCGCCCCAGATCCCAGCAAGTTCAGCATCACGGCTGTCACCATTGGTGAAAAAGCGCGAGTTAAACACGGTGCGAACACGATCGTCTTCTTTAAGCTGGTTGAACCAACCAATGTGTTTGTCTTTAAACTGGCGATAAGACTCCGGCAAGCTGCCATCAATATTGCCTTTATTAAACTGGTTGACGTTGTCACCCGCGAGTGCCCAAATTTCGATCTCTTGGCCCACCAGGTCAGGATTGGCCGCCACACGGTCGCGCAAGTCGTACTCGGCGCCGTTAGACAGGAAACGGAACAGCTCACGTTTGTCACCGCGCGACGTCACCTCCGGCATGGCATCAAAAATGGCATCTGCCAGCACTGAGCGATAACCCAGGTATTTAAGGGTTTCGTCGTTTAATGGCTTGCCTTCAATCCCTAGGTTTTCTTCACTTAAATCAACGGTCAAGCGAATTTCCGTGGTGTAGAAAGCCGTGTAGCCTTGCGAGACGATCGAGCCGAGCAATAAAACCAAGAAGGTAAACGCAAGGAAAATAGAACCAATACCGTAAAAACGGAAACGTCCTTCTTTCCCGCGGCGCTTTGCTAAGCTGGCCTTTACCCTTGCGCGCTTTTCTTGCGCCAGTTTTTCGATTCTATCAGTCATATTGTTCCCGGTATTTCTTCACGATGTTCAGCGCAATAACGTTAAGTGCGAGCGTCACAACAAATAACGTCAGACCCAAAGCAAACGCTGCCAAGGTTTTTGGACTATCAAATTCTTGGTCACCCACGAGTAGCGTGACAATTTGCACCGTTACTGTGGTCACTGAGTCAAGTGGATTAGCCGTTAGATTCGCGGACAGACCCGCCGCCATCACCACAATCATGGTTTCGCCGATTGCACGTGAGACTGCCAGCAATAAGCCGCCCACAATCCCGGGTAACGCAGCCGGTAAAACAACCTTGCGAACCGTTTCTGACGGCGTGGCACCCAGCCCGAACGAGCCATCACGCAAAGATTGCGGTACGGCGGTGATCACATCGTCTGACAATGACGAAACGAAAGGAATAATCATGATCCCCATCACCGCACCGGCAGCCAATGCACTCTCTGACGACGCACTGCTAAAGCCGATCGCCTGTGCCACATCACGGATAAACGGTGCGGCGACCAATGCTGCGAAGAAACCATAAACCACGGTTGGAATTCCCGCGAGGATTTCCAAAATCGGTTTGACGATACCCCGCACACGCGGCGATGCATATTCGGCCAAATAGATCGCACTCATCAACCCGACTGGCGCCGCGATACACATGGCGATAAACGAGATCATCAAAGTGCCGGTAAACAGCGGAATCGCACCAAACGAGCCGCTGGCCGCTTGTTGATCGGCGCGCAAAGCAATTTGCGGTGACCACTCAGTACCAAAGATAAACTCAGTGACCGGGATCATTTGGAAAAAGCGTAGTGCCTCAAACAGCACCGATAGCACAATGCCCAGTGTGGTTAAAATGGCGAGTGTTGAACAAAGCAGCAGAAAAGCCTGCATCACATTTTCTACTCGATTTCGAGCACGAAGACGTAATCGCAGAGAGCGCCAGCCAAAAGCTAACCCCGCTAACGCGAGCGATGTCATTGCGGTGAAACGCAATGTCGTTCCCAGTTGGTTCAGCATTTGATAATGGTCAGCCGCTGCCAACAAGACAGCATCGTCAGTTTGGGTGATGCCACGAGCAACGTTTCCAATCTGACTGTATAGCAAGTCGACATTGCCGAACTGCGTCACATACGAATCAGATATCTGTGCCATCACCAAACTGTGGATCAAGTTGGGTTCTACCGCTTGCCACAACAATAAGAGAACCAGTGCCGGAATAGCCGCGAGAATCGCAACATAAGAGCCGTAATAATTAGGACGAGAATGAAGCTTACTCAATCCGCCTGCCGTATCAGCGAGCTTGATTGAGCGTGATCGAGCAATAAAAAAGCCTGAAATTGCAATGACAGCAATTACGGTCATCAGCATGGGTGTTGTCATTGTTCCTCCTGAACACGCACAAAGGTGGCACCTCATGTGTGCCACCCTTTCGTGTTCACACTGCGCTTACAGGTTTGGTTTTAGGTCAACTGCGGCGCTGCGTACTTGTTTCCATTCACTGTTGTCGAGTGGGATAAGGCCACGGTCAGCCAAGTAACCCATGTTGCCGATGGCATCTTCAGCAGTGAATGCGCTCACGTAGTCTTTAAGACCTGGAATCACGTCTTCGTGTGCTTTTTTCACGTAGAAGTACAGTGAACGTGATACGGGATACTCGCCACTACCAATCGCGTCAAATGTCGGTTCAACACCCGCGATTTTTGAGCCTTGTACCTTGTCGGCGTTTTGCTCTAGGAAGCTGTAACCGAAGATGCCAAGTGCATCTGGGTTTGCTTCAAGCTTTTGCACGATAAGGTTGTCGTTCTCACCCGCTTCGATGAACGCACCATCTTCACGCATGCCGTGACAAATCGCTTTGAACTTGTCTTCGTTGCTGTCTTCAAGCGCTGCCACTTCTGGGTATTCGGCACAGCCCGCTTCCATTGCTAGCTCAACAAAGGCGTCACGCGTACCTGATGTTGGTGGTGGACCTAGCACTTCAATTTTGGTGTTAGGCAGTGATGGGTTCACGTCTTTCCACGTGTCATTTGGGTTATCGATGAAGTTGCCGTTACCGTCTGGCACAGTTTTGGCAAGCGCGGTGTAGATCTCTTTCAAGCTCAAGTCATATTGTGGAGACATTTTCGAGTTCGCCAGCGCGATGCCGTCATAACCGATTTTGATTTCAACGATGTCGTCCACGCCGTTTGATTTACAACGGTCAATTTCCGAGCTTTTGATTTTACGTGATGCGTTAGTGATATCTGGGGTGTTTTCACCGACGCCTGCACAGAACAGCTTAAGACCGCCGCCTGAACCGGTTGATTCGATTTTAGGTACTGAGTATTGCGACGTGCGACCGAAGCGCTCAGCAACTACAGTAGCAAAAGGGTAAACGGTAGAAGAGCCAACGATGCTAATGTAATCACGGTTTGCGGCCGTTGCGCTACCTGAGGCCAGCACGGCCATTGATACTGTAGTAGCTGCAAAGAGAGCTTTAAGTTTCACATCAACCTCCAAGTCGATTATTTAAGTTAGTGCTGTGCAAATCAGTTTATCTACACATAACGAAGAACTCGGTTAACGGGGAGACACATTAAGAGCACAAAGTGACAGTTCCTTTATGCAATCATGAAGGTTTGATGACAGCG
Source organism: Salinivibrio sp. ML290 (assembly GCF_001995695.1). Classification (NCBI taxonomy): domain Bacteria; kingdom Pseudomonadati; phylum Pseudomonadota; class Gammaproteobacteria; order Vibrionales; family Vibrionaceae; genus Salinivibrio; species Salinivibrio sp. ML290. The sequence goes on from NZ_MUEY01000021.1 coordinate 7,601, forward strand.
CCACGCATTGGTAACAGATTCAAAAGTTGTTTTTACCACGCTGGCGCTGTGTGTATGGCGGGCTAGGATAAACTCATCCAGGGCTGATGCGCGTTGGCTAGATGCGCCATTGCACGTCCTGTCTTCCACTTTTTAGATGAGTAAAGGCAATGATAGATGCCAAAGACAAAGTCTCGTTAGGCGCGCGTGCCGACGAGACACCCGTACATGGTGATACCGCGCTGGGTAAGCCAGTGGTTTTATTTTTATGCGATGGTAAGCACGGTGCCTCTTTGATGGCCGCCGCGGTGATGGTAAACAAAGCCAGCAGTTTTTTTGAGGTCCACTGCGCACATACATCCAGCACTATGCATACGGCGCAAGCGTCAAAAGCGTTAATTCAGTTTCAACTCTCTACGTCCGGGATCACGCCGTCCCCGCTGGCCGAGCTCAGATTGACGTATGTTGATTATCTGGTTGCGATGAACCCCGCTGCCGTGCAATCAGGATTACCATTACCTGATTATGGAAAATTTGTACCCTGGGATGTGACTGAGCATAGCGAGGCAGGCTTGACCGCCGTGCTCCGAACGATCAATCAAAACATTAACTATTTTTTGTCTTTGTACTTATTTCGCTAACGCTGACAGACATTGCCAAGGTAATAAAAAAGTGCGCCGCGTGGGCGCACTTTTTTTGTTTAGTGCCTCGTGCTTAGTGCACATCATCCGAGCCTAAAGGCTTCCGCTTGCTCTTTGATACTCGCGTTTTCTTTTTCCAAGCGCTCATAGGCTTGACGGGTTTGCTCTGCGGTCTCAGCAAGCGACTCCGCTGCACGGTGAATCACCGACACATTTTGGTTCAGGTCCGCCGCTGCTGTGGTTTGCTCTTCGGTTGCGGTAGCAATCGCACCGGTCATTTCTGATACCTGCTGCGTGGCATCATTAATGGTATCAATCGCTTCTGCCGCACGCTTAGCATCATCCAGCCCTTTTTGTGTCAGGGTTTGGCTATCGCTCATCACTTTGTAGGCTTGACGCGCTTTGGTTTGAAGCCCCTCGATAATTTGATTAATTTCATCGGTCGATGATTGGGTTTTAGTCGCCAATCCACGCACTTCGTCAGCCACGACCGCAAAGCCTCGACCCGCTTCGCCCGCGCGAGCTGCTTCAATGGCCGCGTTGAGTGCAAGCAAGTTAGTTTGCTCGGCGATGGTACTAATCACTTCCGAGACTTTGCCAATATTCTCACTGTCTTCAGTTAACGCTTCAATCACTTGTGATGCTTCGTTAACTTGATCTTTTGCCGCCACGCTTTGCTGATAAGATTGTTCAAAGGTCTGCCGGCCTTGCTCCGCGTATTCACGCGTCTTATCAGTGTGCTCCGCGGCATTCACCGTATTGCTCGCCACTTCCCCAAACGTGGACTCCATTTGTGTCATCGCACTGGCAAGCTGTGATAGTTCACCCCGCTGTTGTTCAACACTGTTCACGGTGTGACTCACCTGGGTCGACAATTCATCACTCACTGTTTGTAAACGCTGAGTGCCTTTCACTAAAGATCCAATCAACGCTGTAATGCTTTCTTGCATTTGCGCAAAGGTATGAGCTGCTTGCCCCAACTCGTCGCGGTTAAACGTGTCGAGATCCAAACGTTGGGTAAGATCACCGCTTTCCACCCGTTGCATCTGGGTAACCAGCTGCGCCAGCGGCCCACGTATGCGCTGTTGTAGCAATAACGCCACACCCGCCATCAACACAATCAGTGCGACAATCACGGCAATACCGATATAAATTAATCGCTCGATTTTTTCCGATTCTCGCGTCTTTATCGCATTGGCTTGGTCTTCCAGCGTCTCTTGTAACGTCGCCAAGTTTGCGACTATCTGGTCAAACGGTGCCAACATGGGGCCCAACATTTTGCGGCGCGCATCGCCCAGTCGGCCATTATCGATAAGCGAAATGTAATCGTTTTGCATGTCACTGTAATTGTTAAGGCGCGTTTCTATAGTGGCTACGGCCTCTGTATTATTGTCCGTCACCGTGAGTGCTTTCATTCGATCGAGCGCTTCGCCAACCTCTTGGTCGTTGCGCTCAATTTTCACCAGAATATCGCGATGTTCTTGTTTGTCATCGGTTAAACCGTAATCTAGTGCGAAGCGGCGATAAGTGACGGTGTAGTAACGCAAGTCAGACACAGTGCTCAGCAGTCGCACATTACGCTCTACCACATCATTAAACTGTGCCTTGACGGTGCTTATTTCGCTGAACAAGTACGCCCCACTCGCCGCTACTGCAATGCCTAGTGCAAGAAACACCACGCGTAAATACTGTATAATCGTCATTGGTTACCCCACTACCCTTAATCCCGTTATTAAGTTAATTGTTTTTTTACGCACGAAGTAACGGGTACGGCCTATTGCTGCAATAGGTTCATTCTCGGTAGGGTTTTTGTTTATGGCCTTTTTCTGTTCACACCACAAGAAGCAGCAATCCATGACAAGCTACAACCGCCACCGTCAAGCGGCTACGCATGGTTTGATAGGCGGAGGACGTGTCTCCACTCTCGCTGTTTCGGATCCATTTTTCCGCTAGCCATACCGCTAAATAACCGATGGCAAGCAACCCGGTAGCAATCAAGTATTGCGTCGCGCCTTGAATCAGCGCCCCCCAGGCCAGTAGTGCAAACAAGTTACTCAGCAGTAACGCATTTCGGCTCAGTTTATGAGAAAAATGATCGATACCATTCCCCCATAAAACGCCGGACAAAAAGCTTAAAATCACCGCGCTGTAACTTAAAAAAAGCTGCTCACCAGTGAGACCAAATAAGGTCAGATCGCCCCAAGTGACGAGAACGCCGCCAATAAAAGGAAGCAAGCCAAGGTACCCAAGTTGCAGCATGGTATCGCGTGAAGCAGATTGTGGTTTCATCACCTGACTCCTAGACAATCTATTCCAATTCTTATCCGTTCTCAGTGTACGAAGACAATCTTCCACTGGCCGTCTTATCGACACATTTCGCTGCTTTTCTCAGCACTTCAATCCAACACAATGTGACTAATGACTCTTTTTTTTGCAAAGACTGGTCACGTTGCGTAAATTGTTGCGCGTTTTGTTGTTATAAGAGGAATGATTCATGTCAACACGAAGTACGTCGGATGCGAGCAATGCGAGTACATTGCAGCATCCGTTTGCCGATTGCGTCACACAGACTGGCCTGTTTAAAGGTGTTCATAAAAATATGATGATCGCCGCGACTCTCCTGGTTTGTGTCTTCGTGTTTTTTACCGGATTTAATACTGATTTAGCCGGTCGTGTATTTGCCGCTGCTCGTGGATGGGTGGAATCGACGTTTGGTTGGTATTACATGCTGGTACTGGTGCTATTGCTTGTCGCTAGCTTGACGATTGCCGTCACCCGTTTAGGAAACATTCGTTTAGGTGATGACGATGACCGGCCCGAGTTTAGCACCTTCTCGTGGTTATCCATGTTGTTTTCCGCCGGTGTCGGCGTTGGCATACTGTTTTTTGGGGTAGCCGAACCCACGCTCTACTTTGATACAAGTGGTGCGTTCGGCTACCCCAACAACCCGTATGCAGATATGGCCGGTGCCACCACCATGGGCTTTGATCGCGCCGCCGATGCATTGCGTGTCACCTACTTCCATTGGGGCTTTCATGGCTGGGCGGTGTATGTGATTGTGGGCCTTGCGCTCGCCTATTTCTCGTTTCGCAAAAAGCTGCCTCTCGCGCTACGTTCCACGGTGCACCCTCTGATTGGCGATCGTATTTACGGCCCTATCGGCCATATTATCGATATCTTGGGGGTGCTTGGCTGCGTGTTCGGTGTCGCCACCTCGCTGGGGCTCGGTGTCAGTCAGATTGCCGTGGGGCTGAATCGCCTATTCAGCATCGACCCGGGCGTGACGACGCAAGTTATTCTTATTGCATTGATTTCTGTGGCTTCCATCTTGTCGTCTCTCTCAGGCGTCGGCAAAGGGATCCGAATCATTTCTGAGTGGAACATCATCGTCTCCGCACTGGTGATTGCCTACTTTTTATTCGGCGGGCCCACGGCTTGGTTAGTGCAGATTTTTGGTGCCTCACTGAGCGACTATTTGGTCGAATTTATCCCGATGGGGCTGTGGTTCCCAGAGGCGCAAGGCCCCTCTGCGTGGCAAAACGCGTGGACCATTTTCTATTGGGGTTGGTGGATTGGCTGGGCGCCTTTTATTGGCCTGTTTATTGCGCGTATTTCTCGCGGCCGCACCTTGCGCGAGTTTGTCGTGTGCGTGCTGTGTGCGCCAACACTGATGATTTTTGCTTGGCTGGCGATTTTTGGCGGTAACGCGTTACATCAAGAGCTTGTTGCCGATGCCGGGATTGGCACCGCTGGGATTATTGATTTGGTCAATGGTTGGGACTTACCTGCGGCGCTGTTTGCTACCGCTGACGGCATTACTGGTGGCGGGATCTGGGGTTGGATTCTCAACGCCATGATGATCTTCTTGCTGTTTAGCTGGTTTATTACCTCGTCAGACTCAAGTACCCTCGTGCTGACCACGATTTTGTCGATGGGCAATGACAACCCGCCCAAGCGCTTTCGGGTATTCTGGGGCACCATGATCGGTGCCGTCGCCGCGGTATTGTTGGTTGCCGGTGGGTTACGAGCCCTGCAAACCGCAAACATGGTCACTGCCCTGCCCATCAGCGTGTTAGTGATCTTGATGACCATCAGCGTGATGAAGTCTTTACTGGCAGAGTCGGTGGGCAAATCCACCGCCTCGACACCATCCAAAGCGAGTAGCTAGAGCACACTCTCAGACTAAAAGCGCCACCCGATGCGGTGGCGCTTTTTCTTTGCGGCGACGTTCAAGACGCTGCTGGCTCTCCAACCGCCATCGCCAGCACACTCACCGGATGCAAGGCTTCCAGCGACGTGTTTTCTTCAATTTGCCATTTACAGGTTTCACAGTCGGTGATCGCAAAGTCCGCCTGCGCGGCTTCAATCTGAGCAAATAAGCCACTACCAATGGCAATCGAGGTTTGATAGTTCTCGGTTTTAAACCCATAGGTACCGGCCAAGCCACAACACTCGCTATCGAGTACAATCACCTCTAATCCCGGGATCAAACGCAATAGCTCAATGGTAAACATCGCATTACCACTTCGCTCCAAGTGACAAGGGGTATGGTAAACCACCCGCTTGTTAATTGGGTTGAGCTTGGGCATCTCGCCATTCATGGCCGCTTTGAGTAAAAAGCGGGTCACAAAGCTGATTTGCCCTGCCACATGAGCGTTATCCACTCCCAGTACATGGGGATACTCTTCTTTTAACGTCAGCGCACACGATGATGAAGTGGCGATCACTGGGCGTTGCTCGGCAACCGCATCGGCAATCATCGCGGTATTGGCGGTCGCGTTGCGGCGCGCTTTATCGTAAAAGCCATTGGCAATTAGAGGCACGCCACAGCACTTATGTTTCTTGAGCAATTGCACGCCATACCCCATCGCATTCATCACTTTCACTAAGTCTTTACCAAGCTGCGGGTTGTTAAAATTCACATAGCAACCGTGGAAGTAACTGACTTGTTTGGGATAATCCGCTTGTGCCGCCGCTTGGCTTTTCATCCAGCGCCGAAAGGTGCCAAAAGAATACTTGGGTAGAGATTTATGTTTATCCACCCCAATCGTGGCATGCATCACCGCTTTCACCGGTTTCAGATCGGTCATCACATTTACCAGTGGCGCGACTGGATTAGCAAGCGTGCCAAACAAGTCGGTATGGCTCAGCACGTAATCACGCATCAGCTTAGGATTGATGTTTTTCTTGCCGTGTTTGCCACGCGCCACCGCGATAATATCGCCAATTTTTACCCCGGAAGGACAGGCGGTCTCACAGCGTTTGCAGTTGGTGCATAGCTTGAGCAGGTCATCATAATACTCAGGGTTTTTGATCCGCAGGCGCTCACCATCTGGGCCGCACTCTTTGGGACCAGGATACGCAGGATTCGCTTTTGATACCGGACAATACACAGTACAGACCGTGCATTTAATGCATTGGTCAAAACTGGTGGGTTGCGGCGCATGATCGCTATAGTCACGCTGTTTCAGCCATTCAGTTAGCATGGGACGCCTCCTTAGCATTCGCCATCACAGCGAGCGCACGTTGCGCGGCGGCGTAGCCGGTTGCAATCGCGACGCCACCGCCACAGCCTTCATAGACGGGATCGTAACCACTGAGTACCGCGCCACACACAAACAGGTTTTGGCAACGTTTGCCGCGTGCGGTGGGCCGCAGTTGGTTGTCGGTGTTAATGCCAAACGCCATAAAGGGGTGGCTTTGCTGACTGAAAAAGTCGTCGTTACGCCACTCGCTCCGATCAGGGCTTTGCACCATATCTAACCCCAACGTCGGTTCGCTCACCTGGGTGCGGTCGGCATTGAGACCGCGGCTAAAGTAGCTGCCCGTGGCCAAGATCACCGCCTCTGCGGTTAAGGGAATATCTTCTAGCTGACGCGTATGCAAGGCGGTAAGGCGACCGTTGTCGTCAAACTCACCGCCGGTCACTTGATCGCCACGCAGCAATATCCCACCCGCGCTAGCAAAGGCCCGCTGTAACGCACGCTCAATACGGATCCCCAGCAGCGAAGGCGGCATGGTTGGCACTTCGTGAAAACAGCGATCGGTGCGCTGTTTCAGCGCATCCATACCTCGCTCACCCGCCACATCAGCAATGATGGCGGGTAAAATCACCAGCTCATCTGGGCCGGATTGCGCAATTAACTGCTCGCACAGGCTGTCAAACGCCTCAGGTTCAGCCAATAAACGGGAAAGATCCACCGAGCGTAGCTCGTTGCGGTTACGGCGTAATCGCTCAGCACCCGGAATCGACAAAGTAATGGTGCGACTTGGGCAGGATGCAAAATCACGCTGGGCGGTAATGGTATCTTTCGCTAAGGTCGGCTGTGCATCGCGATAGCCTTCAATGGCGACAAAACAGAAACCAGAGAAACGTCGCGGGCCGCGATGCTGATACACATGCCCTTGCGATAGCCACGTCGGTCGCACAGTGCCCAGAGGCGTAATACGGCCGTGGTTGGCATTATCTTCTTGGTGATACAGACACACCTTTTGCGCGCTCAATTGATGTTGGAACCAAGCGAGTGACTGGGTAATCTCATCTACACTGACTTTGGCATACGGATGCTCAGGATGTTGGCGCACCAGTTTCGGAATCGCTTCAAAAGGCTGACTGACCGGCTCGCCATTGGGGAAATGGCCCAATACATCAATCGAGCCTGACGAAAAATGCAGCGCGCTTTGTCCGGCGCTAATCATCACGGTTTTCTTGCCCGCTTCCAGTGACCGCAATGCGGCAGTAAACCCGGCAATGCCGCCACCAATCACTGCGATATCGTAGTGGATCATTGTGATACCTCCTGATCAGCCGCTGATGTCGATGTAGCACGCTTTATCTCAGCGCTACTGTGTGGTGTCTTCGGCGGCGTTGGCACCTCACCGGCGCCAAATAATCCTTGATAAATCCAATAACTAAATTCGGCTTCGCGTAGCGCGTCCCCCCAAAAAATGGGTTTCACGCCTTTCCAGCGCTCTTCAAGAAAGTCCACCAGCAGCCCTGCACTGGCTTGGCCATCTATCCCAGCCAGTTCACTGAATAAGCTAGCGGCACGATAGCTGCACAGCTCGCCCTGACAAGGCCCCATACCCAGACGGGTGCGCCGACGCAGATCGGTGAGATTTTTCACATCCAGCGATTGAATCGCATAGTTCACCTCGCCCTTGGTCACCATTTCGCATTCGCAAATTACCGCTTGGCTATCGTCACTTTCATCTAAAAAATGGCTAACGCGCTCACCATGACGGTAATAGGCGGATTGATAGACAGGTTTCACCAAGCTGGCACTGGCTTTACGGATCCCTTTAGAAGGCTCAGAGCCCGGTAGCGGACGGGTCGCAGTTTGGCAACGGTTGCGGTTACCCAGCTTTTCAGCCACCAAGTCTGTGGCTTGCTCGGCCATCAAACGATAGGTCATGAGCTTACCACCAGTGATAGTGATCAAGCCTTCCAGCCCATCGCGTGCTTGGTGGTCGAGTAACACAATGCCACGACTGATATTACGGCCACTGCCATCATCATCTACCGAAACCAACGGCCGTACGCCCGCGTAGGCGCGCAACACGCGTGTATTGGCCATAATGGGGGCGAGCTTAGCCCCTTCGCGCATCAGCACATCCACTTCTTGTGGCGTCACCGCTAGCTTGTCAATCTGATCGTACTCGATGTGCTCAGAGGTGGTGCCGATTAAGGAAATGGTGTCACCGGGCACCAAGATGTCAGCGTCTGCCGGCTTACGACAGCGGTTGATCACTCGGTTGTTAATCCGATAGTCGAGGATCAGCAATGAGCCCTTGGCGGGGAACATTTTGATATTCAGATCGGCATACTCGCAGATTGTCTGCCCCCAAATTCCTGCGGCATTGATCACTTGCTTGGCCATAATGGCAAAACGCTCGCCGGTGAGGGTATGCAAACACTGGACACCTTGCACCGTCGCCCCTTGACGAATTAATCCCATCACTCGGGTATGGTTAAACACTTTGGCGCCATGCTCTTTGCCGTCCAACACATTCGCGGCACACAAGCGAAACGGATCGATAATGCCATCTGGCACCTGTACCGCGCCAATCATCGCTGGATTCGCGTTGGGTTCGAACGCTAATGCTTCACGTGGTGTCAGTTTTCGGGTCGGAATACCGGCTTTATCGCAACTGGCAATAAAGGTGTCTTGGTACGCTAAATCATCTTCCGGCAAGGTGATAAAGAGTCCGCTGGTATCTTCCACGCAGTGGCGAGCAACGGATTTAAGGATGGTGTTTTCTTGAATGCATTCACGGGCCGATTCGGTGTCTGTGACCGCGTAACGAGCTCCAGAATGCAGCAAGCCATGGTTGCGCCCCGATGTCCCAGCCGCGATATCGTCACGTTCGAGCAAAATGCATGAGATGCCACGCAGTGCGCAATCTCGCATGATGCCGGTGCCGGTTGCACCCCCACCGATGATGACCACATCCGTTTCAATATACTGGCTATTTGGCATGGGGCCTCCTTGTTACTGTATCGTAACGGGAGTGTGGCATTTTCCGTGTCACAAAGACGGCGAGATCATCACATAATGCGCGAATTCGAAACGCAAACTCACACTTGTTTGATTTAAGACAAACTTTTAGCCGCCAAAAGGCGCGCGAATGGTGACACGGGAAACCACCGCCACAAGGAGCTGGCTCGACAATCACCGTGAAGAGTGGGTGAAATGATCAAAATCGATGCGATGCACAACAAATACATTAAAAAATGCGCGAAAACGCGCATTGTTAATAGGTTGTATAATTACTTGCTGCTGGTGCCGGTCACTAAACGCTGGCGTGTCATATACCCGCGATAACACAGAGCCACCACAAAACATAACCCTGCGGGAAACAGCAGGGCAGCAAAATGGAAGTGCGCAAAGAGCGCTGCGCCCACTACCCCGCCGACGATAAAGCCAGACGTGATCAGTAAAAAGAGCATCAGTTTGCGCTTATCCACTGGATTGCCGCGCAGCTTCCCCCCTAGCATCAATCCTAAATCGGTAAAGATGCCGGTTAAGTGGGTTGAGCGCACAATCGCGCCGCTGTAAGTGGTCGCCATCGCATTCTGCAAGCCGCACGCTGCCGAGGCTGCCAATTGACCAATGGCAAACCCGCGAGACAGAAAATAAAACGCCACCATAATCAGCCCAGCTTCAACAAACAGTGCCGAGTCATAATGACGGCCCAATTTAAGTGTGCTGCCATGCAATAAGCATCCGGAAATCGCGGCACCGAGGAAAAAAGCCAACAATAAGCCACCCAATTGGATAACTTGTGTCCATTGGCCTGCAAACAACCCCGAGCCAAATTGCGTCGCGGTGCCTGACACGTGGGAGACGGCTTGATGTTCAAAGCCCAACAAACCGATCGCATTGATGGTACCGGCGATCAGCGCTAACACAAACGCCCCGGCTTCAACCCACCGAGGCAAACGGGTAATCATTGGCTTTCCTAGTCGTTATTGGATGCGGAGGATGGCGGGTCGAGCCTATCCAGTTGGTTGTGGCGGATCATCGCTTGTAACTCGTCCACATAAGCTTGGCCTCGCTCTGAATAGCGTACCAACCCATTGGCAAGTGCTGCACCTGACAGCGGTTTATTCTGCTCACGCAGGTTGGCGCGGATTTCGCGTAGCCCTTGGTAGGCGGCATGGGTATTCAAGTTGTTGATGTAGCTTTGTACCGAGGCTTGCGGGTTATCAAAGGCTGCGACTTCGTGCACTTTTCCTTCCGCACGTTGCTTGGGCACCAGTCCACAGCCTTTGCTGAAGCACCACTGGCCGAAGTAGTTATTCCCTTCCCGTGCAAACCGCGACGTGCCCCACGCACTCTCATTCGCCGCCTGCGCTAACACTAACGACGGCGGAATGATATCCACCCGTTGGATCAGTGCCATCCAATCCGCGTCGTGGCCGACATCAAAGTCTGCCAGCTCATACTGTTCGGCAAGTGCTTGGACGCGCTTTATTTCTCGGCTACTTAACTCACTCTTACGTGCATGCCATGCCAGTAATGCGGTGCGATCCGCCAGTATTTGGCTATTAATGGCATTAACAACAGGCGTGAAGTAATCAAAAAACGCCTGCTTGCGCTCTGCCCCTGCGGCAAAAGATTGAAAATCAGGAACAAGGGGAGCTTGGGGGCGCTGACACGAGATCAAAATAGTGATGGTCACAGCAAAAATAGCCATGCCGATAAAGACGAAGGTACGATGTTTCATAGTGCCCCTAGTGTTGTCGGTGTGGGCGGTATTATACGCGAAATACCTGATGGCGACGAATGCCGCCCTTTCAGCTTAGCACTGGCAGCGTGACATCATGTTTTCATGGGCAAGATGACCCGAAAACATGCGCCGCCTAAATCACTATGGTCAATCTCAACATGGCCGCCGTGGCGGGTGACAATTTGTTTGACGATCGCAAGCCCCAAACCATAGCCGGAACGCTTTTTATCGCGGGAACGATCCGCACTGTAAAAGGCATCAAAGATAAACGGCCAGTGTGATGGGTCAACGCCCTCACCATCATCGTGGACCGCAATCACCAGCTGCGTGTCCTCACAATACACACGCACGGCTATTTGACTGGTCGCATACTTCTCCGCATTACCAATTAAGTTGGTGAGCACCCGTTTTAGTAGGGGTGGATCCGCCTCAATACTGGGCAAGTTTTGCGGGGCATCCAAGCTCACGGACTGAGTGCTCAGCGTTTGCCAACGCGGCCATTCCTCGTGTAGCCACATCGCAGTATTCAATGTCTCCGAGTTAAAAGGTGTATTGGGGTGATCGACACGTGCCAAATAAAGTAGCTCGTCAATCAATCCTACCATTTCATCTGTATCTTCAACGATGCTGACGATTCTCTGTTGCTGCTTGGGGCCCAGTTGGCTCTCACTCAACAATTCAGCTTGCCACTGGATCCGAAATAAAGGCGAGCGCAATTCGTGCGCAACCGCATTGGTTAGCGCTCGACGACTACTGACCAAACTAGCAATTCTGTCTGCCATATGATTAAAGGTCGCGTTTAAACTACCCACGGTATACTGACTCTTTGTTGACGCCCGCGCTTCTAAATTTCCGCTGGCAAACTGGAGAGCCGCTTGCTCGAGTGACCGTACTCGGCGGCTGAGAAACCGCACCATGAAAAAACTGTAGAGGGCGAAACCAAAAAAGAGAAAAACGAACAGCAGATCTTCATTAAACTCAATTGCCCCGTGTAGCTCGGAATCCACCGCGGTTCGTAAGCTGTAGATTTGCTCCTTATCGGCGAGGCGGAACCATAAGGTTTCGTTTTTATCGTCAAACACCGCGGAAGGATCGAGTTGGTGGGAAAATACCCCATTCAAATGGGACGGAATCGTGCCAAGCTGGTGTACGGATAATGAATATTCGACGTTATCGGCATAGCCTTTTAGCGCGCCTAAAGCCTTTTGTGTTCCGGCCTGTGACTCAATCAACGCTAACATATCAACGACACTTTCAGCCTGTCGCTTCGCCAAGGTCGCCTCATAGTTTTCCGTCAGTTCATACACGAGGTATTCGTAGGTCAATGAGCTCACCATAAAAATGACGATCAGCCCAAAGAAGAATTCTAAATATATCCGACGCATTGCTCACCACTCATACATATTTCTGTTATGCATTTACCATGCATCAGGAACAAATAAGTAACCTTTTCCGCGCACTGTGATAATTTTTTTGGGATTGGAGGACGTATCACCCAGTTTTTTTCTCAAGGTCACAATTTTATTATCTACCGTTCGATCAATACCGTCATACTCAATACCACGTAATGCGCGCGTTAACGTATCTCTTGTATGCACCTCGTCAGGCTGACTTGCCAGGTGCCAAAGCAATGCAAATTCACTGTCTGTCAACGCGATGGGCTCATCGTCTAGCGAACAATAGCGTCTCGCCTCATTGAGTGCCAACACACCATAATTAAGAACACTGGGTTTGGACGAGGAGACCGCAGTGTCGTCTCTAAGCTGGCGCAGTTGCACTCTTACACGCGCCATCAGCACCCGAGGTTTAATCGGTTTACTGATAAAATCGTCCGCGCCAACCTCTAGTGCTGCCACATGATCAAAATCATCATCACTAGCCGTTAGCATCACAATTCTGCCTCTAAATCCATCACGGATTTGTCTGCAGATTGTCAGCCCATCATCACCGGGTAGCATTAGATCGAGTAAAACCAAGTCAGGTTGTGCGGAAATAATATAGTCAGCCGCCCCTGTACCTTCAGCAAGTGCTGTTACGCGATAGTCTTGTGCATCAAAATACTCTGTCAGCATTTCTCGCATTTTGGGGTCATCTTCAACAACCACTAAGTGCAGTTTCTCTTCCATTAACCTTGACCTAGAAAAATAAGCAAACCAAACGCTTTGGCATAAATCATTAAAAACTCAGTGCTTCTACAGATGTAGATACCACGACAGTTATACGACAAATCATGACACTCTGCAGATACATTACCGCGCTCATCAGCCGTAAAGTACCACTCAAACGTTCCCCCTTTAAGCGAACGTTCCCAAAAGCAATGACTATAAGTCATACGTTCTTAAAAAACACCTACGACAAATAATAGGTTCTTTACAATGAAAAAATTAGCACCTTTAGCTTTACTGATTCTCGCGCCAGCAGCTTATGCCTCACCTTATATGGGGATGGAGTTTGGAGCTGGTAGCGCTGATGTGAGTGGCTTAGATAGCAGTGAGTTCAAAAGTGATCTTGAGGACCGAGGAACAGTCAAGCTGTATGGCGGTAAGTATATCACTGACTCAGTACGCACCTACGGCTACTGGCAATCGGGCGCGTCGAGCAAGTCAACGATCAAAGCTGCAGATGAAGAGCTTTCGTTGGAAAATACTGACTATCAATTCGGTATGGGCTTAGACTATGTCCACGAGTTCACTGACAATTTGTACGGTATTGCTGGTGGTACTCTAGGCTACCAACGCAGTAAGCTAGAAATTAAGGACAAAGATGCTCAGGGGACTGACACCTATAACCTCAGAGACTCTGGCCTAGCGAGCGACGTCAATCTCGGACTTGGCTATCGTTTTGACTCCGGTATCGCTTTGGAAGGCGGCCATAAATACGGCTTAACGAAACAAAAGTATGCGGAGGGTATTTCCTTCAAGAACCCAAGTGTGTTTTACCTCGACGTTAACTATAAATTCTAACAAACGATTATAGACGACAGTTGGCTAAACTTATTCGGACAGACCGTTTAAGGTAAGACAAAGACACTATCTCGCCCCTTATCCAAATAGGCATCCACTCAGTGGGTGCCTATTTTTCTTTCAATAGCGGTGATAACGATGCGTGTCCAGTAAAACGGATCAAGTCCACCCCCTATCATAGTTAATTGTTTGCCTTGTAAAAAATACTTGCCTGCTCCTCTACCTATATTTGCTGGTTAGCGTTTTCGCTTAAGTAACACTTTGTTACATTTCCTAGGCATCATAAAGACTCACGCGCTAGGATGACCATGAAAAACATTTTATTTTTACCCATTGCGATGTTTGCGTTCGGTATGGATGCCTATGTCGTGGCGGGCATTATTCCGGAAATTTCCACCAGTTTTCAGATCACTGAAGCCGAGACAGCGCAAATGGTCACAGCCTTTACGTTGTGCTATGCCCTTTCCGCACCAATACTGGCGACATTGTTGGCAAGCTTTCCGACCAAAAAGGCACTCGTGTTATCGATGCTGATGTTTATCGCCGCTAATCTTGTCACCATTTTCAGCACGCACTTAACCATGTTACTAGCAAGCCGCGCGCTTGCCGGCATAGGGGCAGGCATTTTCTCGCCTTTAGCGGCGGCAAGTGCCGCCTCTTTGGTGCCTGCAGATAAGAAGGGGCGTGCATTAGGGCTGTTGTTGGGTGGCATGAGTGCGGGTACCGTTGTCGGGGTTCCCGCTGGTCTTGCTCTGGCGACTTGGCTTGGGTGGCAAGGCGTTTTCGCCGTCGTGATCGGTATCGCGATCATTGGGCTTATTGGCCTGGTGCTGGGTGTTCCTCAGATCTGTGTCGCCCCGCCGCCATCACTAAAAGCACGCGTCGCGTTACTCGCCAGTCGCTCGGTGTCTATGACCATTACGGTCACCTTCTTGACGGCTGTCGCTAGCTTGGGGCTCTATTCTTACCTCGCACCGGTCATTACGGGAATCACACAACAAACCAACCTCACGCCATATTTATGGGTTTGGGGCCTAGGCGGCATGGTGGGCAGCTTCACCATCGGCCATTTAATTGACTGGGTAAAACACCCACGAGCCATCTTGCTCGGGATACTAACACTCATGTCCGTGGCCATCTTGAGCATTCCGAGTAGCTTGGCGCTGTCCTCAATCATTGCCTTTGTGCCATTCTTTTTATGGGGTGCGGCCGGTTGGTCGTCGCTCGCGCCACAGCAACACACACTGATAAGCCTCCAACCGGAGCAAAGTGCCGCAGTTGTTGCGCTCAATAGTTCATCAAACTACCTAGGTGGTGCGGTGGGCACCCTTTTGGGAGGGCTGTGGCTCGGCCACGGCCTCTCGGTGACTCAGCTTGTCTATGCCGCCGCGGCAGTTGGTGGCGTAGCAATCGCTATTCAAATCGGGATTCTACGCCATAACACTCACTCCGTGATAAAAGAGTGCAAAAGCGCTTAGCCAGACAAGAGTCAACTCGGCTCATCTCTTAAACGTTACGCATACTTGCCTCGATAAGAAGGAGTGCTACAGATGGTGTTGTTAGCATCTGATCATAAGGAGTTATATCCTCAAAATATGTTCGCTTGCAGCAAGGAAGCAAACCACTACGTCTTACGTGATACTGGCTCGTGTGTCGTGTGATTTTGTGCTTGTTCTGGCGGTGCAAACAAGCACTGCCATCGTTGCCGAACGCTCAGATCGGGCTGCGTGGCGTCTCGCCACATTTGTTGCCATTCGGCAAAGGTCACCACCAGAGGATTGAAACTGTTCACTGGCTTAGGGATCCCATAGCAAACCGGTTCAGATTCCGGCTCGAAGGTGCCAAATAATTTGTCCCAAATGATTAAAATGCCCGCGTAGTTTTTGTCGATGTACTGAGGATTCATGCCATGATGAACGCGATGATGAGACGGGGTGTTAAAAATCCACTCCACAGGCCCGAGTGTCTTTATCCATTGAGTGTGAACAAAAAACTGTAACCCTAAATTCAGCAGTACAACAAACACCACCCATTGCGGCGGAAACCCAATCACCACCAGGGGCAACCAAAACAGCCACATCCCTGCCAGCGGGTACATTAAGCTTTGGCGAAACGCGGTGCTAAAGTTCATCCGCTCAGAGCTATGATGCACCACATGCGCCGCCCACATCCAGCGAACACGATGGCTGGCCCGGTGAAACCAGTAGTAACAAAAATCCTGCGCGATCATCAGTAATAAAAACAGGCTCACCGACATCTCAATGTCGAACAGCCGCCAGCCAAACCACCACAAATAGACCTTGGCAATCAGCAAGCCGGTCAGTAAATCTACAGCTTGATGCAGCCCCGCCAAGGTAAAATTGCAAAGCACTTCCGGCACGTAATAACGGGCATTATCGCCCAATTTTCCGCGGCGCAGCGCTATCCAGTACTCCCCCAACATGCATAAGAAGAACACGGGAGCGAGCACAAGCAGCAGCCATTCGGGATGGGAAATCAGTTCGGTCACGGGGCCTTTATCGCATAGTACAATCTATTAACATATTAGGGGGTTCTGCCCAACCTGTAAGGAAAAGCATCACCAAGCTGTTAGTTTGCGCACAAAAGGAGAGTAAGCGGATATATAGATACAAAAAAGCCGCTGATTACTCAGCGGCTTTTCGATATGTGGCGGAGGGACAGGGATTCGAACCCTGGAAGGGCTATTAACCCTTGCCGGTTTTCAAGACCGGTGCTTTCAACCGCTCAGCCATCCCTCCGAACAGGGTGGTATACTAATGTTGGCCCGAGTTAATGTAAAGCACTGCAACAAAAATTTTGGTTTAAGTGATGGATATTTATCCATTACTCGCGTCGCTTGGCTTCACATTGGTTAAACAAGTTGGTACAACGTGCATATACTCTCGACGAGAGCTCGCATGTTATTAACTCAGGAACCGACATGACCTTAGACAGCTTTCTCGCCAAAGTCACGCAAACCCCAGATATGGTAATGTTTGACGAGACAATGGCGGTGATAGATGCACATTACGACTACGCCCCTACTCGATTCACTAACGGTGATCTCGCCAATAAGGCAGGCCAGAACACAGGCTCTTGCAAAGTACTCGCATTCTGCCAACTTCATGAGCTCACGGAAGCGCAGACGCTCGCCTGCTTTGGGGGGTATTATCGCGAAGACGTGCTGAGCAATCCTTCGGGGACGGATCACAAAAACATTCGTAACTTTATGGTCACCGGATGGAAGGGGGTCTCATTTGACAAAATGCCACTCAAGGCCAAAACACGCGCGCACTCATAGCCTCAATAGCAACGTAAAACGGCGACTATTCGTCGCCGTTTTGCCTATCAAACCGACATTTTAACCAAGGCCTTTAACCCGACATCGCGGCTTGGTGACGAGGTAGAAAGACTTCTCCCATCATACAACGCACGCTTCCCCCACCCACGGTTTCAATTGTGTTGACATCGATAGGTACCAGTTTACCAAATTGGCGCAGCGTGCGTTTTTGCTCTTCGGTAAAAGCACTGTAAGCAGACAGTGACATGACGATGAGCGATTCACCGTGGCGATTGCGCAATTGTAGAATATTGCCACAAAGCTGGTTCATTTGTGACTCACTAATGGATACCAAGGTTTTATCTTGGCTCAGTGTGTTACACACGAGGTCGCGCTGCCCAGCTTCGATCACCTCATCGCACACAACGGCAAACTCTTCACCCACTGCCATCATCACATTGGTATGATAAACGGGATTGCCATCGCTCATCTCCGTGTTGAAACTCACGACTTGTCGCATGCCCACCTTTGCCGCCCACTCAGTTAGCAAAATACTGTCACAACGGTGTGAAAGCGCCGCGTAAACACGCTGGTTGAGATGGTCGATAACCATCGCGCCGGTACTTTCAAGAAACGCATCGTCTTTGTCATGACACTTCACTTTGTGTACGTGATTGACGGCATAGCCTGCACGGTCCAATGCAGCCATTAAGCGCTCGGGTTTCACCTCTAGCTGGCGGTTTGGGCATGCCATGGGATAAAGGTAAAGCTCGCCACTGGGGAGCGTACTAAACCAGTTATTGGGAAATACCGCATCAGGCGTCGCAGGATCAGATTCAGGGTACTCCATGACCACCACATCGATACCGTGGCGGCGGAGGATCATCACCATGTTATTGAATTCGGCCATCGCGCGCGTTTTCACTTCTTCATCCGGCAGTGACGGCGCATGCTGAAAACCATTATCCTCACTCGTTTGTGCATTAAACTTAAAATGAAGCGGGGGCACCATCACCACAGCAGACGCCGCATGCGGATGAGTCAGCGGATATTGGGTATCACAGCTCGCTAAAAACGCCATAAGCAAACCTTCTAAAAACAACAAGTACTAAGAGTATAGAGTCGCTGTCACGCACGCGATCAATCCGGGTGCGTCACCGCCTCTTCCAACAGTGTGAATACTGAATAAGCGATGGAAAATATCATTGAAACAAGTTTTTTACAAACTGAGTTTTTCGGCCTCTCGCCCCCTTAAAAATATCGACAACAAAAAATCATATACCCTTATGACTTAATTGAATTTTTCACCAAAGGCATTCGCATTTCTAACGATATTTACCGCCACTAACAATTATTGCCCCTACCTTGTGTGTGGTTGGCTACAATAGGAGTAGCGACAAGGAGGAAAAGGCATGGAACCGGCACGCCCCACTCATAATGAGCAGCAAAGACTACACGCATTACACGATCTGGGTATATTAGACACTGGACACGAAGACAGATTTGAGCGGATTGTCAGAGTCGCTGCATATGTCTCGGATTGCCCCGTTGTCGCCATTAGCTTGGTCGATGAACAGAGGCAGTGGTTTAAAGCCAAGCGTGGTTTAGCCGTCAACCAAACAAGTCGAAGCGAATCGATTTGTGGTCACGCTATTCAGCAGTTAGAGCCATTAATTGTTGAGGATACTCACAACGATCGTCGCTTTGCTGACAACCCTTTGGTAACCGGTCCTCCCTATATCCGTTTTTATGCAGGCTTTCCTTTTAGCCTAGATAGCGAGCACCTGCTCGGAACGCTCTGTGTCATCGATCATCATCCTCGCGAGCTTACGGATGCCTGTCAGCGCGCGCTGTCAGACCTCGCGCGTATCGTCGAGCATGAATTGATAATGACGCAACAAAATGTCATTGATCCGCTAACAGGCGTATTCAATCGACGCGGCTTTTACCGAGAAGTAAACAGTTATCTAACAGACGATGTTGTCATTGAAGATCAACATACGTTATTACACTTTGATGTTCGCCAGTTACAAGGCGTGAATCAGCGCTATGGCAAGCATGCTGGCGATAAAGTGCTGAAAGAATTTGCTGGCTGTCTAACGGATGTGTTCGGTGACTTAGGCTGGATTGGGCGCCTAGAGGGCTGTGAGTTTGCGGTATTATTGATTCAACAGGATGTCGATGCAGTCGAAGCACAATTGGATCGCTTCTATCTCAGGCTTTGCCGCCGATTATCTTTAGAACGCTATCCGTTTATTTACTCAGTCGGCCTTGCCCACTTTTCGCAGATTGACGAAACCGTCACGCTAGAAACAATGCTTCTAGACGCGACAAGTGATACAAGGCGCTACGCTGTGCCTGAAGAGACACGTCATATTGGATAAAGTTGATGAGGGAAAGCATGGAGATTGGAGCGACATACGAGGTTCGAACTCGTGACCTCGACCTTGGCAAGGTCGCGCTCTACCAGCTGAGCTAATGTCGCTTATTTCTTCAAACGTTAAGTAACGCTTGGAAAATTGGTTGCGGGAGGCGGGTTTAACGCGCCGTGCAACGGCACCGACCGAAGGTCATATTGACTTATGATCAATCGTTAAGTGCGTCTTCAGCAACCTAAAATTGGTTGCGGGAGGCGGATTTGAACCACCGACCTTCGGGTTATGAGCCCGACGAGCTACCAAACTGCTCCATCCCGCGTCCGTAACATCAATTGTTGCTTGATGTGAGCAAAACTTGGAGCGACATACGAGGTTCGAACTCGTGACCTCGACCTTGGCAAGGTCGCGCTCTACCAGCTGAGCTAATGTCGCTTATGCAATTGAGCGTTGCATGACGCTGTGTAAAATTGGTTGCGGGAGGCGGATTTGAACCACCGACCTTCGGGTTATGAGCCCGACGAGCTACCAAACTGCTCCATCCCGCGTCCGTAACATCAATTATTGCTTGATGTGGGCAAAACTTGGAGCGACATACGAGGTTCGAACTCGTGACCTCGACCTTGGCAAGGTCGCGCTCTACCAGCTGAGCTAATGTCGCCTTATGCAATTAAGCGTTGCATGACGCTGTATAAAATTGGTTGCGAGGAGCTGATTTAACGCGGAATGCAATTCGCGCCGTGCAACGGCACCGACCGAAGGTCGTATTGACTTATGATCAATCGTTAAGTGCTTCTTCAGCAACCTAAAATTGGTTGCGGGAGGCGGATTTGAACCGCCGACCTTCGGGTTATGAGCCCGACGAGCTACCAAACTGCTCCATCCCGCGTCCGAATTTTACTGCACTAAGAGAAACATGGAGGCGCGTCCCGGAGTCGAACCGAGGTCCACGGATTTGCAATCCGCTGCATAGCCACTCTGCCAACGCGCCTTAACGCTGCTGCCTCTTGAGTACGGGGAGGCATTCTACGGATTAACGTGATCGAGTCAACACTTATTATTTAAAAAAAGTGTCAGCTGCCTGTTTTGCAAACGAAAACATCAAAATCCACCCAGTTTGCGGATCTTTTCAGCATGGTTTGCCTTTTTATTCTTCACTCCCTGTTTCATCTTCATTTTATCTCTTATTAACATTTTTGTGACAAGTTTTATGTCCGCAATGTGTCTGTCTTAATTTTTAAACAACATGTCTTTTTCCTCTACAGTGAATGGGTTGCAAGGAGTAATGCGACACTATTCAAATCAAGGAGGAAACATGAAATACAAAATGACAATGCTCGCGCTCGTGCTGGCCACCAACTTTGCCCACGCGGGTCAAGGCGACGATAAAGTCTGGATTTCCATTGGCGCTGATGCGCAACAAACGGCACGTCACGCTGGCGCCAGACCGATGTTGTCACACGCTGTTGCAAGCAATGGCAAAGCATGGGTAGGTGAAGTCAGTGAATCGCAACTGGCCGCGCTGTCTCATGAGATGCATGAAAATCACCACCGCTGTGGTGGCTACATCGTGCACACCTCAGCACAAAGTGCCATGGCAGCCAGCAATATGCCGGTGTCCCGCGCTAGCTTTACACCACCAGCTATCAAGCAGCAGGCGCTCGTGACACCTTGGCTGGACCAAATTCAATCAAGTTTAATCGTGAATACCATCGATCGCCTGACCGACTTTCCCAACCGCTTCTACACCACGACATCGGGCGCACAAGCATCCGATTGGATAAAGGCACGCTGGCAATCACTCGCCCAGGGGTTAAACGGTGTGACAATCTCTCAAGTGTCGCACAGTGGTTATAACCAAGCGTCGGTGATGATGACTATCGAAGGCGCAGAAAGCCCTGATGAGTGGGTTGTGATTGGTGGGCATCTCGATTCCACCATTGGTGCACGCACAGACGAGCAAAGTATCGCTCCTGGCGCCGATGACGATGCCTCCGGGATTGCGGCAGTGACAGAGATCATCCGTGTTTTATCGCAGAATGACTTTCAACCCAAACGCAGTATCGCCTTTGTCGCTTATGCCGCCGAAGAAGTTGGACTCCGTGGCTCGCAAGCTATTGCTAACCAATTTAAACAACAAGGCAAAGATGTACGTGGCGTGTTGCAGCTTGATATGACCAACTACCAAGGCTCAGCAGAAGATATTGTCTTTATTACCGATTATACCGATAGCGGGCTCACCCAGTATCTCACTCAATTACTCGATACCTATTTGCCTACACTTAGCTATGGCTTTGATACATGCGGATATGCGTGCTCCGACCACGCGTCTTGGCATCAAGCAGGCTATCCTGCAGCCATGCCGTTCGAAGCAAAATTCAATGACTACAATCCCAATATTCATACCCCTCGCGACACACTCGCCAACAGTGATAGCGAAGGACGTCATGCAACCAAATTCACTAAGCTAGGCCTTGCTTATACGGTAGAGCTAGCCAACGCAGACTCGCAGCCTAATCCGGGTAATAACCTCAAACTTGGGCAGCCTATCAACAACATATCAGGGGATCGTGGCAGCGAGCGCACCTATCGCTACCAGTTAGAGACCACCAGTGATGTTGTCATCCGCACCTACGGCGGTACAGGCGATGTGGACCTTTATGTCAAACAAGGTGGTCAAGTTAGCGCTGATAACTGGGATTGTCGCCCCTATCAAGGCGGAAATAACGAAATCTGCCGGTTTGATGGCGTATCGCCAGGTGAGTTTTCAGTCTTGCTTCGGGGCTATAGGGATTACCAAGACGTCAGCTTGATTGTTGAATAACCACAATCGCTCAAATAGGTAACGGCGAGCGACCCATCGGCTCGCCTTCTTATCAACTTTTTGAGCCACCGTGATTGAAAGGCGTCCGCGTGGCGCCCTATTTGTCAGAGGGGGTAAGGAAGCGAAATGTTAAGTTGATTCGCTCGCTCGTCGGCTTTTTTGTTTTCGGCAAACTGTGCTGCCAATGAGTTTGGGTTGTACCTCTCATCACCAACAAGGATCCGTGATTCAATAAAACCTCTCGCTTTTCTTGCCGCTTAGGATGACGAAAGAGAAAACGGCGGCTCGCGCCCAAGCTGACAGAGGCAATCGTAGGTTGCTCTCCCAGCTCGGACTCATCATCTCGGTGCCATCCCATGTAATCGCTGCCGCTACGATAACGATTTAACAGGACAGTGTTAAAGGGGGTCTGGCACTGCGCCTCTACCCAGCCTTTGAGTTGGCGCAAAGGGTGAGTCCAAGGCAGCGGCTGAAGCGTTAGCCCACTGTAGGTATAAGGATGATCACCATACCATGCCAATAGACGTGGCTGCATCACGGTGCGGCCAAACAACGAAATCGGCAATTGTTGCCACGGCGTTTGTGCAAGTAAGGTTGAAAACAATGTGTCAGCACAGCCCACTGACAACCACTTCGGCCACCAGTCTACCTGAGCATCAGGCATATCAGTGATCGGGTGGCTATCAAATGCCGCATCAGAAAAGAAACTTTGCTGCTCGGGAGGGCGAGCCATATAACACTGCCTTGTTCAATACTGTTAGACAGTGAGTATGGCTGCCGTTAGCGGATTGGATCAACTCGCTGACCGCTCATACCATTCAGTCGATACCAACCTGCAATACTAAAACGCTGCCTTTTGGCTGGAAGCACTTCATGAGGGAAAGCTTCGGATAAAAACGTCACCAATCGTCCCGCTTTCGGCCATAGGGTTTGCCGATGGCTACCGTCAGGGTTGTAAATGACGATTTCGCCCCCGTCTTGTTCAGACCAGTCTTCATTGAGATACAACACGGTGGTCACCTTACGGTTTGACCGTCCTTCGAAGGCATCATAATGCTTGGCATAAAAGTCGCCGGGGTTGTACTTGGCAAAATGCGCTTCATATTCAAACAGCCCCAAAAAAAGATGACGATTAAATGCCTGCTGAAGATCAGCCATTTTTGCTAATAATGCATCCACGGCAGGCTGGCGCCCGCGCTCTAACCAGTGAATTTTATCCCGGCGAATTTGCGTATTGGTGTGCTGTTTTTGTTCGCGCCCAATGGTGGCTTGCGACCATTGGGCCGGTAGGCATGTGTGCAAGTCATGCACCTCTTGCGCTGACAAAAATCCGTCACACACACTGAGTCCATGCGTCGCAATATCATCGATGATAGCCAGGTTGCTCAAACACTTGTCTCCGCCTAGGAATAGAGACGCTACCTTACTGCGTTTAACGGGCAGGACAACATGTGTTATTTATCGTAACCATAAGCAAACCTAATCGATAACGTTATTTCCTTTCAAGATATCAACGGAGTAAATCCTCGAGTTTTGCTTTCCAAATCGCAAGCGCGAGCGCTGGGCTACGTAGCATTTTTGGCGTGGGGATCCAGCCATGCTTTAGACGAGCAAACACATCAAAGCGACTGGCTTGGCCATCGATGGCCTCTGCAACCACTCGCCCCGCAATATTGGTTAATCCAACGCCATGCCCCGTATAACCATGTGCGGTATATATATCATTGCCAAGATGCGCAATGTGCGGCATGTAACTGCGGGTCACGGCAAACATCCCGCCCCAATGATAGTCCATTTTTACCTGGGCCAGTTGAGGGAAAACCTTAGTCATCCGCCGGTGGAGACGCTGGGTCGAATCCTTATATTCTCGATTAAAGGGATGATTGACACCACCAAACAACAAGCGCCCCTCTGCCGTCGGGCGGAAATAATCTAAACAGTTGTTGAGATCCGACATCGCCATGCGATTAGTAATTGGCATGCGCTCCCCGAGCGGTTCGGTAACCGCAATAAACGAGGCAACGGGAAGAACCTTGGCTTGCGCTTGGCGGTGTAACCCCTCTAGATAGGCGTTACAAGCAAGTAAAACTCGAGGTGTATTCACTCGACCTTGAGGCGTGATCACCGCATGGAGTTGCCCCTTAACCAAACGTGTAGCAGGGGTGTGCTCATAAATTTTCACACCCATTTGCGCCGCGGCACGAGCGAGGCCTAGCGTGTAGTTTAACGTGTGAATGTGCGCACTATTGGGATCGTATAATCCGCCTAGATAGCGGTCAGTATTTGCAACATCTGCCACTCGCGCTTTATCCCACCACTGGGCATCAGGATACTGATAACGTCCTTGCTTTAATGCATGCCAGCTTTGCAGCTCTTTTTGCTGCGCGCAATTTAAGGCAAGCTCGATA
Organism: Salinivibrio sp. ML290; assembly: GCF_001995695.1. Classification (NCBI taxonomy): domain Bacteria; kingdom Pseudomonadati; phylum Pseudomonadota; class Gammaproteobacteria; order Vibrionales; family Vibrionaceae; genus Salinivibrio; species Salinivibrio sp. ML290. The sequence goes on from NZ_MUEY01000021.1 coordinate 32,304, forward strand.
TAGCCGGGTTGAAAGTCACAGTCAATCTGGTGATGCTGGATACGCTCACGCACAATATCAACGGCTTCAACCGACAAGTCCCATAACTGTTTGCCCCAAGCTTGCCCATAGGTTTCGTCAACTTCTCTCAGCCCAAGGCAATATCCCACGAGGCATTGGCCACCATTCCGGCCAGACCCTCCCCACGCCACCGTTCGCGCATCTATAACGGTGACACTGTAGCCACGCTGTCGCAATTCAATGGCGGCATTCAGGCCCGTTAAACCCGCTCCAATGATACACACATCTGCCTCTTGTGTGCCTGCCAAAGCAGGAAATGACAGCGTTTGGTTTTGGCTGGCGACATAGTAATTTGTCACCGCGTTGAAGTTTTTATCAGGTCGAACCGTTTTGACCATGCTCTCAATGGTTACTCTTAGTATTAAAAAGAAAAGGTAGTAAAAAAAGACAAGCACTATGGCTTAGCGCCAACACACTCTCAAAGGCCGCAAATACTGGCACCGTCCTCCCTTTCTGGCAAGCCCTTATTCTCATCACTTTACCCGACCATTTGGGGGAGATGGCGACGGTTATGCTAACGTTAGCAAGGTATTGCACTTTATCCAGGTTGGTAAAAAACTCGTTGACACTAAGGTCAAGTACAATATGATGCGCTCGACGTGTACTCGGCCAGTAAGCCATTGAAGGATCATGACAATGAAAAAAATTTCTCACGGAATCACCGCCACGACACTTGCGCTTTCAGCCATCTTTGCAAGCGGCGTTCATGCAGACGATAAGGTACTCAACCTCTACAACTGGGCAGAATACATGCCAATGGACGTGATTGAAGCGTTCGAAGAGGAGTATCAAGTCGACGTGAATTACTCGACCTTTGAGAGTAATGAAGCCATGTATGCCAAGCTTAAACTCCTAAATAGCGAAGGCTACGATCTGGCGTTTGCCTCAACCTATTTCATTGAGCGCATGGTCAATGAAGAGATGCTCGCCAAAATTGATAAGAGCCAAATTAGCCATTTTAATCAATTGCGCCCAGGCCTACTGGGTCAGCCTTTTGACAAAAACAATGACTATTCGCTGCCGTATGTGTTTGGTGTGACTGGCATTAGCTACAACAGTGATTACGTCGATGGCAGTAAAGTGGCCAAGTGGGCTGACTTATGGCGTGACGACTTCAATGGCCAAGTTATGCTATTGAATGATGTGCGTGATGTGTTTGGCATGGCGTTGAAAGCGCAAGGTCATAGCATTAACAGCACCGAAGAGGCTGAAATTAAACAAGCCTATGAATACCTACGTGAGTTACGCGATAACGTGGTCGTGTACAACTCTGATGCGCCGCATGTGCCGTTTGTCACCGGTGAAGTGAGCATTGGCCAACAATGGAACGGCAATGCTTACATGGCGCAACAAGAAATCGAAGGCATTGAGTTCGTCTACCCACAGGAAGGGGCGATCTTATGGATGGATAATTTTATCATCCCAAAAAACGCAGAACACAAGACCTTGGCACACCAGTTTATCGATTTTATGTATCGTCCTGAGAATCAGGCGAAATTGGTGGAAGAATTTGGCTATCCAGCCCCGAATACCAACGCGGCTGAGTACTTAGAGGCCGAGCTAAAAGAGAACAGCACCATCTTCCCATCCGATGAAGCAGTTAATAAAGGTGAATTCACCAATGATGTCGGTGAAGCGGTGAAAATCTATCAAAAGTACTGGCAGATGTTGAAAAGCTAATCGCGCGCATCTGTGATAACAATCTGTACCAAGGCCTCATCGGAGGCCTTTTTTGTTTTCCAAGTCAATAACCCACATTTGTCACTATTTTTAGTCAATGGGTTTTTGCTATGCTCAGACGTAAACGCGCATTACCCACTTAAATAACTGACGACAAGGACGTTACCCCATGATTGACTTTCGCTCTGACACCGTGACCCAGCCCGATGCTGCCATGCGAGACGCCATGGCTAACGCCCCTGTGGGCGATGATGTGTATGGCGACGACCCGAGCATTAACGCGCTGGAAACATGGGCGGCTGAACGACATGGTTTTGAAGCCGCACTCTTTACCGCCTCGGGTACCCAAGCCAATTTATTGGCCCTGATGGCGCATTGCGAGCGCGGTGATGAGTATTTGTGTGGTCAGCAAGCGCACAATTACAAATACGAAGCAGGCGGTGCTGCTGTGTTGGGCTCGATTCAGCCACAACCCATTGAGAATGAGTCAGATGGAACCTTGTCTTTCGATAAAATCGCCGCAGCTATCAAGCCCGATGACTTTCATTTTGCCCGTACTAAGCTGCTCAGCTTGGAAAACACCATAGGTGGCAAAGTGTTACCTTTGTCCTATTTAGCCAAAGCGCGAACATTTTGCGACCAACATCAACTGCAGCTACATCTTGATGGCGCCAGGGTTTACAACGCGGCTGTCGCCCTGGAGGTGGACATCAAGGCGATCAGTTGTCACTTTGACTCGATGACGATTTGTCTATCCAAAGGGTTAGGCGCTCCTGTCGGCTCACTGCTACTCGGCTCGAAAGCCCTGATTCACAAAGCCCGTCGTCTTCGTAAAATGTTAGGTGGCGGCATGCGTCAAGCGGGCATATTGGCCGTTGCCGGCTATAAAGCACTCACCGAAAACGTGGAACGCTTGGCAGAGGATCACGCTAATGCCCATTACCTCGCCAGTGAGTTGGAAAAACTGAACGACTTTTCCACCAGCGGCTATCCTGTGCAAACCAACATTGTTTATGTCGATGTGGCCGAAACAATCAATCGAACACGCCTGCAAATGCGACTGATGGAAAAGGAGATCCGCGTCTCTCTGTCCGGCAATCCAGCCCGTTTGGTGACACATAAAGACATCTGCCGCGCAGATATCAATACCCTGATCGCTGCGATAAAGGCATCTCACTAAGCCGTTCCAACGCACGATCGTACCGGGCCCAACGGCCCGTTTTGTACATAAAACCACCAGGCAAAGCAAAATTGTGACCCCATCACAGCTTTCTCCACCAAGGTCACTAAAACAATCACTTACAGCCGCTACACTGAAAGTCATCACCGACAAAATGCCAATATGGGAAGCGCTATGGCTATCACTCCGCTAACAAGCGATCGTTTATACCGTGAGTCCAGTTTAAAGCACAGTGACATCACTTCAACCAAACACCTTGCGCCACTCGACGAGATTGTGGGCCAAGATCGTGCCCGTCACGCGGTTGAGTTCGCCATGTCCATCAAAGAGAAAGGCTATAACATCTATGCCATTGGCCAAAATGGACTTGGAAAACGCACCATGATGATGCGCTACCTCAACCAACACTGGCAAAGTGAGTCACCGGTTTATGACTGGTGTTACGTCGCTAATTTTCATGAAGCGCGCTCCCCAGAAGTACTGAAGCTGCCTGCGGGTAAAGGCAGTGAACTCAAAAAGCATATTGAGCAACTGATGGGCAAACTGGCCAACGCCCTGCCTATGGCATTTGACAACGAAATGTATTACCAGCGTGCTGAAACACTGAAAAACCAGCTTACTGAGCGCCAACAAAGCGTCCTTCAGGGATTAAGTGAAACAGCAGAAAAAAACAATGTGAGTTTGACCATCACCCCTCAAGGTGATTACCAATTTGTGGCACTAAACGGCGAGGAGCCTCATACCGAGGAGACCTTTGACGCCCTCTCACACGACGAGCAGATGGCCTTTGGCAAAGTCATCGATAAGCTAGAGACGGAACTGCGCGGTATTGTTCGCCAACTTGGCGAATGGGAGTCTGAGTACGCGGAAAAACAAAAAGCCTTGGATGAGGATATCGCCCAAGAAGTCATCGCCACGCAAATGGCACCGCTTAAGAAAAACTTTGCTGACTTGCCTGACATTTTAACCTTTTTAGACGCCATGCAAGCTGACATGCTTGAGCACCTCGATATTTTCCTTGAAGACAGTGAGGAGCAAGCCGCACTCGCGTATGCGGCGCTGGATAAAAAACTCCCTCGCCGCTACCAAGTCAATGTGTTAGTCAGTCAGAATGACGCACAAGCGCCGATCGTGGTTGAGGATAGCCCTAGTTATCACAACCTGTTCGGTTATGTTGAGAATGCCACGTTTAAAGGCACGGTGTTTACCGACTTTTCATTGATTCGTTCAGGGAGCCTTCACCGCGCCAATGGCGGCGTGTTGCTGATGGATGCGATTAAAGTCCTTGAGAAGCCTTATGTGTGGGATGGCATCAAGCGGGCCCTCAGTAGCCGCCAGTTAAGTGTTAGCGCCTTAGAGCGAGAAGTGACCCTAAGCGGGACTGTGTCTCTCGATCCGGCGCCGATTCCTCTGGATGTTAAGATCATTTTGTTTGGCGACTACCAAACCTATCAGCTACTCCAACGTTACGATGCGGAGTTTATTGAGCTGTTTCGGGTCACCGCCGACTTTGAAGATGACATGCCGCGCACTGAGAGCACCGAGCAACAATACGCCAAGTTCATTTCAAGCATTATTCATGACAGTCATCTTCTTCACTGCAGTCGCAGTGCCATTGCGCGTATTATTGAGCACAGTGCTCGCCAAGCTGACGATCAAAATCGTTTATCACTACACTCCGCTGATATTGCCAACCTATTGCGTGAATCTAATTATTGGGCCCACCACGCCAAAGCAAACAGTATTGGTGCCCTGCATGTAGAAAAAGCCCTCGCCAGCCGCAATATGCGCGTCAGTCGATTGCGTGACAGCATGATGCAGAATGTGGAAAACGGCGTCACACTGATCAACACGCATGGCACGGCACTTGGTCAAATCAATGGCCTTTCGGTGCTGAGCACATCGGATTACAGCTTTGGCTTACCCAACCGTATCACCGCGACCACGGCGTTTGGGGAAGGAGAAGTGCTGGATATCGAGCGAAGTGTGAAACTCGGCGGCCGTATTCACTCCAAAGGTGTGATGATCTTGTCAGCATACCTGGCAAGTTTATTGGGTAAAACGGACACCATTCCACTCAAAACCCATCTCACTTTTGAGCAATCATACGGCGGTGTGGATGGAGATAGTGCTTCCATGGCGGAGTTCTGCGCGATTTTTTCTGCGATCACGGATGTCCCACTTCGACAAGATATTGCCATTACTGGCTCGATGAATCAGTTCGGTGAAGCGCAACCCATTGGTGGTGTAAATGAAAAAATCGAAGGCTTTTTTGATGTGTGTACGCTTAAAGGGCCGAGCAGCACTCAAGGGGTGATCATCCCAGAAGCCAATATCCAAAACCTGATGCTCCGCAAAGATGTGGTACTCGCAGTAGAAAAAGGCGAGTTTCACGTGTACGCCGTTTCACATGTCAGTGACGCCCTTGCTTTATTAGCGGGACAGGCCGCAGGCTTTGGCCCTGACAGTGATAATGGGTCTGGACTGTTAGCCATCGCGATCGACAAACTGAATCACCAGCGAGCGGCACATCAGTCCCAAAAATAATCGACAACCATCAGCCTATCTCAGTACTGAATGCGGCCAATCGGCCGCTTTTTTATTCCGGCTTTTTCGTGGCACTTACAAATCATTCGCCATATCAACCCTTTACCTTGTTGTGACACTTCTCACACTTTCCACTCGCCGCTTAACTTGATCCGACGCAAAAAACAACGTGAAATTTAAGCGTAATATCCAATGAAAACCATTCTTATTTGGATCTCGCACTATGAAACTGTCCACGCTTGGTCGCGGCCAATCCGCGCGTATCACCAGTGTCCATCATGTGCCTGCCTCTATCCGCCACCGCCTCGCGGTCATGGGCGTGATTCCAGGCACAGGCGTTGAGCTTGTCAGACGCGCCCCACTGGGTGATCCACTTCAAATTCGTCTCGATAGCGAACAACTGATCGTACGTCGTGACGTCGCGAAACTGATTGACGTGGAGGTACTCTGATGAGCTCACGCCGCATTGTACTCGCAGGCAACCCAAACTGCGGGAAAACCACCTTATTTAATGCGCTCACCGGCTCACAACAGAAAGTCGGAAATTGGGCTGGCGTCACTGTCGACAAAAAAGTCGGTACGCTCTCTCTGGCGCATAACGACTGTCAAATCACAGATTTACCCGGCCTTTATGCGCTAAACGCAGGCTTTGACGCCAGTATTGATGAGCAAATTGCCACTTACGCCATCGATAGCGGTGAGAATGATTTTATTATTAATGTCTTAGATGCCAATTGCCTAGAGCGCGGTCTATACCTCACCCTTCAACTGCGTGAACGCGGTGTCCCTATGGTGGTGGTGATCAATAAAATGGATTTGCTTGATCGTAATGGTCAACAACTCGACACCGCCAAATTACAAACGATGCTGGGCTGTCCCGTATTGACCGTCACCGCATGTCAACCGGCGACCGTCGACACCCTGTGCCACCAGCTCGCCCACCTGACCACCCATTTACCCGTTTGTGAGGCAATGTACCTGAACTACGGTGCGTCATTAGAAAACTGGATTCAAAACCAGCTTGGCGCCGGTTTTCTTCATTCCGCCGCGGCACAAGTGAATCAACGTGCGCACTTGCTCGAATGCTTAGAGCGGGGACGCTTGCCTGATGGTAGTACCGATGCTGACCAGCAGCAGTTTACGATGGCAAACCAAGCCCTTTCAGATTTAGACACTGACATCGTCATTGCTGATACACGCTACAGTGCGATTCGTGACATGGTTCACCAGGCTCGCCGCGAGCTTCGTCATCTCAGTCGCAATAATACCGAGAAGCTAGACAAAGTCATTCTCAACCCCTTCTTATCACTGCCCATTTTGCTCGCCGTCCTCTATGCGATGTTTGTGTTTGCCATCAACATTGGCGGCGCCTTTATCGACTTTTTCGATATTGCCGCCGGCGCGATACTGGTAGATGGCACCCACCAGCTTCTTGACGGCGTACTGCCAGCGGCGATTGTCACTATTCTCGCCGATGGCCTCGGAGGAGGCATTCAAACCGTTGCGACCTTTATTCCTGTTATTGCAGGCTTGTACCTGTTTTTAACGGTATTAGAAAGCACAGGCTACATGGCACGTGCCGCCTTTTTATTAGACGGTTTAATGCAAAAAATGGGGTTGCCGGGCAAAGCCTTTGTTCCCTTAATCCTCGGCTTTGGGTGCACCGTCCCCGCCGTGATGGCAACGCGCACATTAGAACAGATTCACGAGCGCAAAACCGCGGCCGCGATGGCAACGTTTATGTCCTGTGGCGCTCGCCTGCCTGTATACGCCCTCTTCGCCGCGGCGTTTTTCCCACAAAACGGACAAAACCTTGTTTTCGGCCTCTACTTGCTTGGCATTGTCGCTGCGATAATCACCGGCCTGATACTGCGTCACACTCTTTATCCAGGGCATAGTGAAAGCCTGCTGATGACACTCCCTGACTACGAACTGCCGCGTGTGCGCCATGTGATGAACAACACGTGGCAAAAACTGCGTCGGTTTGTCCTTGGTGCAGGTAAAACCATTGTTATCGTGGTGACGATTCTGACCTTCTTCAACTCGTTAGGCACCGATGGATCGTTCGGACACGAAGACAGCGAGTCCTCCGTCCTTTCGAAAACCGCACAAGTGATCACGCCGGCCCTATCACCTATCGGAATTGAAGAGGATAATTGGCCTGCTACCGTCGGGTTGGTGACCGGGCTATTTGCCAAAGAGGCCGTCGTCGGCACCTTGAATAACCTTTATGCGCCAAGCGAAGAAGCCGAAGAAGAGACCACACTCGGAGAAGCGCTGGTCGAAGCGGTTCAGAGCATTCCTGAAAACTTATTTGGCATTGATTATACCGATCCATTGGCTATCGATGTCGGTGAAATTGAAAACACCGAGGCCGCCGCACAAGCGCAAGAAGTCAGTATGACAACGTTTGATAATCTGCATCGTCAATTCACTAGCACCGCCAGCGTGATGGCCTATCTCATTGTTATCCTACTATACACCCCATGTGTTGCCGCTCTGGGCGCCTACACACGCGAGTTTGGTCGCCGATTTGCCCTGTTTGTGGCGAGCTGGTCAATGCTGCTCGCGGTAAGCGGAGCCACGTTATGCTACCAATTCAGTCAGTTGAGTGTCGCCACCACGCCAGCCACACTCTACATCACTGGCCTTTGTGCCTTACTGATTGTCGTGGTGGCACTCATGCGCTATGTCGGCAAACATCCCCATTGGTTTAAGGAGACCTATTATGATCCTGCAAAAGCTCAAAGCCAGTGTCAGTCAGGCGGGTGTCATTAGTCGCACAGACCTCGCCAACCAGTATGGGATAAGCCCAGACGGTATTGAAGCGATGATGGCGACCTGGGTCAAACGCGGGGTGGTTATTCGACAATCGGGGCGTAAGGATCCGCAAGATATCCACTACCGTTTGGCACACCAGAATGAAATACAATGCTTTAGCATGATTTAGCCCTCCTAACCGCGTGATGATCACAAGGCAGCCTTAGCGTTGCCTTGTTGATCAACAGACTCCGTGACTCACCTTATCCATTCGACGATCACGCATTGCATTTATCGCCTTGCGCCCTTGCACACGTCTCTGAACTAAAATCAAAGGAGTCGATGTAGAGGGAGAAGCCATGAGCCGCTATCAAACACAATCCAGTGAGGCACAATACCAACCGGGCTCTAACGAACGCGTCCTCAAAAACCAAATGGGGGTGACTGATCCCACCAAAATGGAAGACATTGAAGCTGTCTTACTTGCGAAGCTTTACGAACGTGTATTCACCGGCGGCCATTTCCCACGCCAATTAAGGGTTAGCACCCTCGCCAGCTGGCATCGACAATGGCTGGGCAATGTTTACCCATGGGCCGGTCAGGTGAGGAATGTTGAGCTGAGTAAAGGTGGGTTTCGTTTTACTTCCCCCAAGCAGATAGGGGCCTGTTTGCAGCATTTTGAAAGCGTCTTTCTCAACCAGTACGCGGGGGTATCGGTAATGCCGCGCGCGACGCTCATTCGTTACCTTGCACAAAGTCACGTTGAGTTCATTCTTATTCACCCATTTCGAGAAGGAAACGGACGAATATCGCGTTTACTCATTGATGTGCTGTGCCAACAGGCGGGATTAGGATTGTTGGACTATCGACTTTGGGAAGAAAACAAAGATTTTTACATTGCGGCAATTCAAGCTGGTGTCGGGCATGACTACCAGCACATGGAGCGGCTGATTAACGACATTTTACCCCTCACATTTTCATCTTTCTCAATCAGCGAGCGCTAAGTTTTGATATTTCTGCCTGCTCGCTTTAAGCCTTGCCTCCACTTCTTCGGTTGATGCTTGCGTCTCAATCGCGGTCGAGCTTGCTACCGCACGCGTTATCATCGCCGTCGTCACCTTTTTTGTTTTTTTCTGCATTAATCGCCTTTTCACAGTCACTCTGGTCATCACTGATTAAATTTTAGTCAAAAAATAGCGTTAATTCAACGCAGATACCTGTCTGTTTTCTTCAAAATTGTGAAGCACAACGTACGCACTGAACAAGGAAAAGACATACAAAAACGGCGACCCTTAAGGTCGCCGTCTTGCTTATTAATGGTGCCCCGGGCCGGACTTGAACCGGCACAGCGCGAACGCCGAGGGATTTTAAATCCCTTGTGTCTACCAATTCCACCACCAGGGCACACAATCTTTTCAGCCGCTTACGCCACTGTTTTATGTTTGGAGCGACATACGAGGTTCGAACTCGTGACCTCGACCTTGGCAAGGTCGCGCTCTACCAGCTGAGCTAATGTCGCTTATTTATTCAAACGTTAAGTAACGCTTGGAAAACTGGTTGCGGAGGCGGCTTTAACGCGCCGTGCAACGGCACCGACCGAAGGTCGTATTGACTTATCATCAATTGTTAAGCGCTTCTATAGCAACCTAAAATTGGTTGCGGGAGGCGGATTTGAACCACCGACCTTCGGGTTATGAGCCCGACGAGCTACCAAACTGCTCCATCCCGCGTCCGTATTATTTTAGCCAGAGTTCATGGAGGCGCGTCCCGGAGTCGAACCGAGGTCCACGGATTTGCAATCCGCTGCATAGCCACTCTGCCAACGCGCCCTCGCGCTTCACCTCTCGGCTAAGTGGTTTGAATTCTACATAAGTTTTTCCGCCTGTCACGCAAAAATTATCATTTTAGCGTCTAACCGACGATTATTTACCCAAACGTGACATTTCACTACTCTCTGGGCGCTAAGCGAGCCCTAAAAAGGCCGATTAGCGTGGCGACTCATGCAGCATTTACAAAAATGCCAGCCCGATTAATCCAGGCTGGCACCGACCAACACTCTATCCATTCACCCAGACGTCAGCGAGCAGCCGTTCACGTTCATCTTTTTCAATCAATTCCCAATGACGCCCCTGCTGTGCTCCAGCGAGCTTCCACAGTAGATTGATATCGATATCTTTACCGTGTGTCATTTGCACTCGACGGAACATTTCTTGCGGCGCCATGCTATAGAACGTCGACACGTCTTTCACACCCGACTTTTTCAGCATTCTTTCAATCGTTAATCGTAAGTTGGGTAAATCTCGCAGCCGAAGACTGGATGTCGATGTTTTCTGCGCTTTATCTTTGAGCGCACGCTGTAAAGACTGTTCAATCATCGTAGGCAAGTCGGGATCATGGCCTAAGTAGAGCGCGGTCACATCATAATAGTTAACCACCGCGGAGGTACTTTTCTTTACATGAACAAATTTATTGCAGCCTTTGGCGATTAACTTGTCGGTGAGCAGGCCTCCTCCTCGTAGATAAACATGCTTTCCGGTAAGCAATGCAAACATCGCCTCTTGAGAGAAAAAACCAATACCACCAAACATAGAGCGTTGCTCCATCTCTCCATAACTATCCAGAAAACGCATTAATTGGGCTTCAAATTGCTTCGCCATCGAAAACTCTCCTTCAGCGAATAGATGTTCATATCGAGCCGTAAACTGGCTCACAAAAGTGACTGATAAGTTAGTCAGCGTGCATGATTATTTTAACGAAAAGAGGTTGCATCAAATGGCAACCGAATACTATGCATCTGATCACTTATCGCCAAATATCCCCTCCATTTAGTGCGGTTTTTGTCACATTTATTACAAACATTTTTTCGTCGTTAAATAAAGTCTTCGATGCATCTATGCTTAACGCAGGGCGATGAGTGCGCTAAATTAATAGTGGTAAGCTAATAGTCAGGGAGCCGACATGTCGAGACACCCGCTGTTAATAGAAGTAAGTCATTTATTGCCTGGGGGATTGCACAGCTATGTGCTGTCTGAGTCGTGTTACTTACAAATGCTCCAACAGGCAGGCGAACCACCTCGCCTTTTGGTCGCGATGAAAAATGAGGATGAAGGTCAGCAGCGCCCGCACGCCATTTCTCCTATCGTTACGCTTTGCGAGATTGCAGACTTCAATCGTCATGGTGCGCATGAAATCGCGTTGACGTTACAAGGGATTGAAAGTGTCAAAGTGAATGCGATTGACGCGGGTGAAGGTGACGTCAATATGGCGCGTTATACACCGTTGCCAAAATGGCAACGCCATGCTGTTCCCAAGCACTACCTCTATCTGAGTGAGAAGCTGCAGCAGTATTATCGATCGAATCCGACACGCCACGAACACTTCCAGTTAACACAGTACGATGAAATTGGCTGGGTTTGCCTGCGCTGGTTGGAGTTACTCCCCATCGAAGTGAAACAAAAACAGCTTCTACTCTCCCAGCCTACGGCCTTATTGGTGGCCGAGTTTATTGATAAACTATTGCGGTATCCACTTATTGACGACGACTAAGCGACAGATGAGTGACTGTGTAAATTATCATCAAAGACGCCAGCAGGCTCACTGATTCAGAGAAAGGCGGTTCTCTTTTATTCTTCGCCGCATTACTATGCAGTCTGCTGACAATTACTATCAGGACTTATGGATCATCTTTCATTTTTTTGGGTCTCACCGGATCGTGATAAGTACTTACGCTCCCTAGAAACCGAGTTTTACAAGCGTGCCGTCGAAACCATCCGTGTCAATCGCCTGTCCCTACCTCCTTTACCGGATGCTGTTCTGTCAATACAACGCGCTAGCAAGCGGTCGGATACTACCATGCGGGATATTGCCAACCTCTTGTTGGACGATCCAAGCTTATGTGGGGCCGTGCTTAAAGCTGCAAACTCCGCTTTATTTGCTCCCCGCGCCACAGGTCAATGCAAAGATGTTCAAACCGCCGTCTCTCGGCTTGGCGTTGATCGCGTTTTAGGGATCATCACAGCCGCCGCCGTCTATCAGCTCAAGAGTGATGCCACGTTTTCCAAGGCCTGCAACGCACTATTGAAAAAAAGTGCGCAAAAATCTCGTGAACTCGCCGCTGCGATGGCACTGGTGACGCAAAAAGTCAGAAACTATTGTGATGAACCGCTTTCAGTGGAGCCCGAAAAAGCACTGATTGTGGGGTTGCTTGCTGATATTGGCTTATACAGCGTGATTGGCGAGTTTCAGCGCTTTGTGAATCAGGGACACTATCTAAAATTTGACATTGCAGAGCGCGTCTTCTTCTCACTGGCGGGCGACTGCAGCCGTCTTGTGCTCAAGCAGTGGCAGTTTGACCGTGACTTTATCGAAGTCGCCATTAACAATAAGCTCTACACTAAGCCGCGCCCCGATATCACCTATTTAGATATCGCGAGAATGGCAAATCACTTGTTAATGTTTCGCAATCAAGATGACGCAATAGAGGATCATGAAGTGGAAATCACTGCGCCTGGCGCAGAAGCTTTATATGAGCTATCCAACCTCGATGAAAAAGAGTTCTCTCGTCAGCTAGACCAAGTCATGGACGCAAGCAGTATCTGACCCAAGCCAGGGTGGTCTTTCCTTTAACCACCCTTGTCTGATTTTATTGACCAACCTATTAACCGGTTGATAACCTCAAGCTCTACTTTCTTAACACCGAGCAAAATCAGATGTTTTCAGGGATGCTACTCATCTTCTCGCCACTTATTATCGGCTATTTAATCCCCATTAAGCAGGCGCGCTACCTCAACGCAGTCAATACCCTGACGATGCGGCTAGTGATGGTCATTTTAGTGTTGATGGGCTTAAGCCTCGCAGGCTTAGATAACCTCGGGCAACATATTTCCACCATTTTGTATTTCGCTGCCACTTTCTTTATTTGTATCGGCGCGGCCAACCTGCTTGCCCTGCCTGTTCTCGATAAGCTCTTCCCAACCGAGACCCATGGCCACCAACATAAACTGACCCTCAGCGCCATGATGTCAGAGTCCGGTAAGCTGATTGCGGCTGTGGCCGTTGGCTTAGTCGTAGGGCTATTACTCAATCAAGATCTTTCTTGGGTCGATACGGCCAGCGAGGGGATTTTATTACTTTTGCTCTTATTGATTGGCATTCAGCTCCGCAACAGTGGCATGACGCTGAAGCAAATCATTCTCAATAAAAGTGGGCTGATGATTGCGGCTCTCGTTGTCGCGACCTCCTTGCCCGGTGGCTTGCTTGCGGCATGGTGGTTAGATATTCCTTATCATCACGGGTTAGCGATGGCATCCGGCTTCGGTTGGTACTCGTTGGCAGGGATCTTAATGGGCGACGGACTGGGGCCGGTCTACGGCGGTGCATCATTTATTCTCGAGCTCGCGCGCGAGCTTGTGGCGATTATGATTATTCCAGTGTTAATCCGGCGCTATCCGCTCACCGCAATTGGATATGGTGGTGCCACCGCGATGGATTTCACCTTGCCGATCATTCAAAGCACAGGCGGGATTCGCTGTGTACCGATTGCGATTGTCAGTGGGTTCATACTCAGCTTGTTGGTGCCCGTTTTGATGTTGTTTTTTCTCTCACTCGGTGCCCGTTGAACAAAAAAAGGGGTAGCAAGATGCTACCCCTTTTTACATTTGCTGGTTTAGCGCATGCAATTATTGGCTGCGCATCCAGTTATCCATTTCAGTACGCAGGTTGTCTGACTTGGTACCAAAGATAGCTTGTACGCCACCCGATACCACAACCACACCCGCTGCACCTAGCTGCTTGAGCTTGTCTTGGTCAACAATTTCAGTGTCAGCCACTGAGACACGTAGACGAGTGATACAAGCATCAAGACCTGTGATGTTGTCTTTACCACCGAATGCAGCCACCAAGTCGCCCGCAAGCTCAGAGCCTGTCGCGGTTGACACGTCAGCGACCGCTTCGTCTTCACGACCAGGGGTTTTCAGGTCAAGGGCGCGAATCACTACACGGAACACGATGTAGTAGAGTACCGCATAACCAAGGCCCAGTAGCACCAGTGTGGTCACGTTCTCAGCACGTGGCATTTGCACGATGAAGTCGATAAAACCGTTCGAGAAAGTATGGCCGTGAACAACGCCCAACGCGTTAGTCAGAACATACGCCGCACCTGCCATGATAGCGTGGATACCATACAGCACTGGCGCGATGAATAGGAACGAGAACTCGATAGGTTCAGTGATGCCGGTCAAGAATGACGTCAGTGCACCTGATGCCATGATACCCATGATTTTGGCACGGTTTTCTGGCTTGGCAGAATGTGCGATAGCAAATGCCGCCGCAGGTAGACCGAACATTTTGAACAAGTAGCCGCCAGCTAACTGACCAAAGCCGTTACCTGCTTCACGAGTGACATCGTTTGCGGTCAAGAAACAGGTCATGATGCCGTTTACTTGCTCGCCTGCGTTGTTCACACAGCTACCCGCTTCATAGAAGAAAGGTACGTTCCAAATGTGATGCAGACCGAATGGGATAAGCGCACGCTCTACCACACCGTAAATACCAAATGCAGTAACAGGATCTTGTGTCGCCGCCCAGTGAGAGAAGGATGCGATAGCACTGCCGATTGGTGGCCAGATAACAGAGAGGATCACACCAAGCGCGATAGAGATGAAACCGGTAATGATTGGCACTGACCGTTTACCGGCAAAGAAACCAAGGTAGTCAGGCAGTTGAATCGTGTAGAAGCGATTAAAGGTCCACGCCGCGACACCACCGGCAAGAATACCGCCAAGTACCCCTGTCTTGATAACGTCAGCGCCCATAACTGGTGCCATCACGTCCAGTGTCGCCACCATGATGCCGTAACCGACAATCGCAGACAGACCCGAGACACCATCGTTATTGGTGAAGCCTAGCGCCACACCCACAGCAAACAGCAAGGCCATTTGACCAAATACAGACCCACCAGCTTGTTCCATCATGTGTGAGACAATATCTGGCATCCAGCTAAAGTTGGCAGCACCAACACCCAAAAGTATACCTGCGACCGGAAGCACAGATACTGGAAGCATCAGCGCTTTACCGACTTTTTGCAGGTTAGCAAAGAGGTTTTTTGACATAGTTCTTGCTCCTGACAAGGACGTTTAACAATGTGTCTCGTCGGACTAACCTTCCGATTCCCCCGCAAGAGGCCAACCGATACCACAGGCGCCGAGAGCACAAACGATTTGTGATTATTGAACTCACCCAAACTATAAGGGGCGAATCATCACCTTGCCTATCAGTGACGATTTTACTGATTAAAAAGTAAATATAGATCACAATTAGAATTGGCGACAAAAACAGCAAAAAACAACATAAGATCATGATTTAAAATGACAAAAAATCTATTGCCCAGGGGAAAGGATACGAACAAAAAAATAGCAACCCCTTCACCCCCAACGTTATTTTACGTAACGAATTAATACAGCGCGTAATGCCTAGGACATAGATTGATAATTCCTAATCATTTCAAAAAGGTAGATGTGAAATTGCGCGAGATCAACTTTGATAGGCTAGCGATATAAATCGGTTATTTTGTTGCAAACATAACCGAAAAATGACGCAGAATTGACCAAGTGGGATGGTGCCTTATCAACGCCGAGATAATCAAAAAGCGGTGTTTTCTTGCGGCGAAAGGAGCGTGACGTGCTAAGCAAGAAAAACGCCCGACAAGGTTATCGGGCGACTTGAATTATTGCGGGTTTGCACCAGAAAAAAGGGTAAAAAAGTTACGGCTGGTGATGTCACAGACCGTTTCCACCGATTCACCCTTTAACATCGCGACGTACTCAGCAACTTCTTTCACATAAGCTGGCTGGTTTTGCTTGCCACGATGGGGAACAGGTGCCAAGTATGGCGAGTCTGTTTCAACCAGCAGGCGCTCAAGCGGTATACGACGCACCACATCTTTCAGCTCTGTGGCCTTGTTGAACGTCACTATCCCAGAAATTGAAATGTAGAAACCGAGTTCAATCGCCGCCTCTGCCATCTCATAGCTTTCTGTAAAGCAGTGTAGCACACCCCCCACGCGCTCAGCGCCCTCCTCACGTAAAATCGCAAGCGTGTCTTCACGTGCCGCGCGAGTATGGATAATCAAGGGTTTGTTAAGCTCAACCGCGAGACGGACGTGCTGGCGGAAAATCGCTTGCTGCTGCTCAGCAAGCTCTGGCTGATAGTGGTAATCAAGCCCTGTCTCTCCTACCGCCACGACACGCTCATCAGCCGCTAAGGCTTTCAATCGGTCGTAATCGAAACCATTTTCGATATCCAAAGGGTGCACACCACATGAGGCAAAAACATGCGAGTAAGGTCGGATCATGTCTAGCATCGCCGGAAAGCTATCTAGCGTTACCCCCACCGAAAGGAAATAGTCGACGCCCCTTGCCTGCGCTTTATCTAAAACATCGGCAACATTCTGGTGCAGCGAGTCGTAATCCAGTTTGTCGAGATGGCAATGAGAGTCTATTAACACGTTATTCTCCAATCGATAATAACCACTGGCTAACAACCAATTCGGTATTTAGCCCTGTATGAATTTGTAACTGACGCTGTAATTGATGCAGCGCACGTAGTAGTGAATGAACTTGCTGGGTGGTCAGCACATTGGCCACCTCGGCAACCCGTTGATGATGATGCCGATGCACAATGGTCTGCCCCACACCTTGACGCCATTTAAGTACATCAAGCAGAAAATGACTGAGCCAGTTCAATGAAGCGGGATAGTGTGCGACCAACACCTCGATAGTGTCAAACAGGCCCGTTCTCTCGCGCACATAGGTAGAAAAGCCTTCCACCACACTATGGTGATGATCTAACCCGCCCGATGCCACAAAGTCACGAGCAGCCAAGGGGGCGCCCCGATATAAGCTTACCGCATGGTCTGGCACCGAGCGCTGCAATGCTTGCTCTACCCAAGTTTTGGCTGTTTCAGCCTCCGCCTGCGGGGCTTTCCACACACTACAGCGACTGATAATCGTCGCGAGTAAACTATCCAGCGAGTCTGTCAATAACACGAAGTAACACCCTGAAGGTGGCTCTTCTAGCGATTTAAGCAACGCATTGGCCGCGGCTTCCCCTAAACGCTCGACACACTCTATGACAATAAAGCGCGCCCCGCCCAATTGCGACGTTTCCAGCGCTTGTCGTTGCACTTTGCGCACTGCATCAATACCAATCTGCTTGCCGGGCTTCTCGGGGGCTAGCCAGTGAATATCGGGGTGGTTACCCGCCGCGAAAAGCTGGCAATGATGACAATGCCCACAGGCGCTATCGTTTTGATGGCGACACAGTCGCACCTTGGCAAGCTGGCTTATCAATGCGCGACGGCCGCTGCCCGGAGGCGCGGCCAACAAGAGCGCGTGCGGAAAGCGCGCACTCGTCAAGAGTTGCTGCCAATGCGCCCAAACGCCTTCAAACCAGGGATAAACGTAAGGCGCTGGGTATGCCAATGTTATCTTGTCACTCATACGCCTGGTTGCTGCTTAAGCCAATTTTCTAGTGCCGTTTTAATCTGAGCGGTCACTGTGTCTAGCGACTGGCCCGCATCAATCACCACCACGCTGGGATCGTCGTTTGCCAATGCCAGATAACGCGCTCGCGTGCGCTCAAAAAAATCCAGTTGCATGGTCTCAATCCTATCCAACTCACCTCGACCCCGCGCACGTGCAAGGCCTACCTCTGGGTCGATGTCCATATACAAGGTCAGTGAGGGGGCAAACGTCCCCAAGACCGTTTCTTTTAGGCTTTTCATCAGCGACGTGTCCATGCCCCGTCCCCCACCTTGGTAGGCCTGTGATGACATATCATGGCGATCACCCACCACCCATTGGCCCTTCGCCAGGGCGGGTTTGATCACGTTTTCGACAAGCTGTACCCGTGCGGCGTAAAGCATGAGAAGCTCGGCTTTATCCGTGAGCGGTTCATCCGGGTGACCTTGTTTGACAAGCGTACGCAACTGTTCCGCAAGCGGCGTACCGCCGGGCTCTCGCGTAGTGATCACATCCTGGATTCCGGCGTCGAGTAACACCTGTTTGATCTGATTGATGGCCGTACTTTTGCCCGCGCCTTCAAGGCCTTCTACAACGATGAAATGGTTCTTCATTGATTCTTCAACACTTTTAAGTAATCACGCACGGCCCGGTTGTGCTCGGCCAAGGTGGTAGAAAATTGGTGGCCGCCTTTACCCGTGGCGACAAAATAGTAGTAATCCGTTTTGGCTGGCTGGGCAGCGGCAAAGATAGCCGCTTTACCTGGCATCGCGATCGGCGTCGGGGGCAAGCCATTAATTACATAAGTGTTATAAGGCGTCGGTGTACGTAAGTCACGTTTACGAATATTCCCCTCATACTGATCGCCCATACCATAAATCACGGTGGGATCGGTTTGTAAACGCATACCGCGTCGCAACCGATTAACAAATACCGACGCCACCTTTTCTCGCTCACTCGCCACCGCGGTCTCTTTTTCAATGATGGAAGCCAGGATTAATAGCTGATAAGGGGTTTCTATCGGTAAGTCCTCGATACGTTGCTGCCAAGCCTGCTCCAAGGCCACTTCCATTGCACGCGCGGCGCGTTTTAGCAATGCAATATCGGTATCCCCCACATCATAAGCGTAGGTTTCAGGAAGCAGTAATCCTTCTAATTTATCGTGTTTGAGCCCAAGCGCATCAGCAATTGCCTGTTCACTCATGCCATCCAATGTTTTGTCAAGATGCGGCGCGGAGGCAAGCTGCTTGCGCCACTGGACAAACGTACTCCCTTCGACAAAGGTGATTTCATCTTGATATTGCTGCCCTGAACGCAGMGTCGCGAACGCCTCGGCTAATGTTTGTCCAGGTTGAATCTGAAAGGTGCCCGCTTGTACTCGAGTCAGCTCTGGATAAACCCGTGGCGCAAACTTCGACCAGATGCTTGATGCCATCCAACCGTTGTCTTCAAATTTTGCAATGACCTTATGGTAATGTGCACCGCTAGGGACAGTGAATAGCTGAGGCGTCTGCAAGGATAACGGCGTGGAAATAAACGCCTTCGTTTGCCAAAGCACCCCAGCGACTGAGGCCAAGACTATCGCCATCAATACGCTCACCAGCCCCAAAAATCGCTTTTTTAGCACGCGTTTAACCTCTGTTGTAATCGCCTTGTCAGCGTATGCGTTTTATAACTTGTTTCATTGATGGATGTCACTGGCACCACCTTCATCAAGGTATTGCAAATAAACACTTCATCGGCACACCACAGCGCCGTCTCATCGACCGCGACCGTTTTACATTGGTAGTCCGTGAAACCTTCAATCACGGCCATCACTTTTTCTCGCATCAGTCCCGCTACACCAGCATATGCCAAATCAGGTGTATAAATGACATGGTCTTGGCACCAGAAAAGATTGGACGCCGTGGTCTCAACCAGGTTGCCAAACATGTCCGCGACCACGAAATCATCGGCCTCCACGTCTTCCAGTGCCAGCTTTAGACGCACCTGCTCTAACCGATTGAGATGTTTAAGCCCCGCAAATGGTGACGCGCCAAGTTGCATCTGCGTCGTCGCCAACGCCACCCCATGCTGTTGCCAATGATGATAATGGCGAGGAAACGGATGCAGGCTAACAATGACGGTTGGCGACGAGCAGCCTTTGGGACTGTAACCGCGTCCCCCCTGGCCTCGGGTGATAATCACCTTCAACACCTGTTCATCCTGCGAATACTGACACGCTTGATCGAGCGTTATCGCGAGTGCCGACCAATCAACCTCGCGAATGGCTAATCGCTCACAAGTGCTTTGTAAACGCAGTATATGTGCATCGCGATCAAGTAATAGCCCCTGATACACATGGCCAGTGGTAAAGCAACCATCACCAAATTGGAGCCCTCGGTCAGCGACCGCTAATTCGCGACAAGGATGTCCGTTTACCCAGATCATCTATCAACCTCGACAGTCAACTATTCTTACCGACAATAAAAACCTTACCGACAATAAAAAACGGCCCGAATCGTCGGGCCGTTACTATAGCAAACTCTTTTTAGGCTGTATAAACGCCTATGCGTATTACAGCTTTTTGAAGATCAAAGAGCCGTTGGTGCCACCAAAACCAAAGGAGTTACACAAGGCGTACTCCATTTTTACGTCACGCGCTTCGTGCGGTACGTAATCTAAATCGCAACCCTCATCGACATTATCAAGGTTGATCGTTGGTGGTACGGCTTGATCAATCAGCGACATGGCAGTGATAATTGACTCGGCAGAGCCTGCCGCACCGAGCAAATGACCGGTCATCGATTTGGTTGAAGAGACCAATACACTGTCCGCAGCCTCGCCCATTGCACGACGGATCGCTTTACTTTCCGCAACATCGCCTGCCGGTGTCGAGGTACCGTGCGCGTTAACGTAACCGATTTGTGCCGGGTTAATCCCCGCATCACGAATCGCTGCTTCCATCGCCAGTGCCGCCCCTGAGCCATCTTCACTGGGTGACGTCATATGGTAAGCATCCCCGCTCATGCCAAAACCGGCTAATTCACAGTAAATGGTCGCGCCACGTGCTTTCGCGTGTTCATATTCTTCAAGCACCATGACACCAGCACCATCACCCAGCACAAAACCATCACGATCTTTGTCCCATGGGCGAGAGGCCGACTGTGGATCATCGTTACGTGTTGATAATGCTTTGGCGGCGGCAAAACCGCCAATACCAAGCTCGGTAGAGGCTTTCTCTGCGCCGCCGGCCACCATAGCGTCTGCATCACCGTATGCAATCATACGGGCGGCATGACCAATATTATGCAGGCCTGTGGTGCATGCGGTGGAAATCGAGATGTTTGGGCCACGCATGCCGTAATTAATCGACACGTGCCCTGCAATCATATTAACGATGGTTGATGGGACAAAGAAGGGGCTGATTTTACGTGGACCCTTCTCCATATACGCACGATGGTTTTGTTCAATCAAACCAAGACCACCAATGCCTGAACCTATCGCGACACCAATACGGTGTGCATTGTTGTCATCGACTTGCAATCCGGAGTCTTTAATGGCTTGCACACTGGCAGCAATGCCATATTGAATGAACAAGTCCATTTTTCGTGCATCTTTTTTCGACATGTAGTCTTCACAATTGAAGTCCTTAACCATGCCCGCAAATTGAGTAGCAAAGTTAGTGGCATCAAAATGCTCAATCGCTGAGATACCGCTTTGCCCGGCTAGCAGAGCTTTCCATGAAGACTCAACTGAGTTACCCACGGGTGACAACATACCCATGCCAGTCACAACAACACGACGCTTAGACACGATGATATTCTCCGGAGAATATAAGTTTGGAAATTAGAATAGCTTAAAAAGAACACAGGCGGTCGAGGAGACCGCCTGGTAGGATTCTGAGATTACGCTGAAGCGCCGACAACGTAGTCGATAGCTGCCTGTACAGTAGTAATCTTCTCTGCTTCTTCATCTGGAATCTCTGTATCGAATTCCTCTTCAAGAGCCATTACCAGCTCAACGGTATCCAGAGAGTCCGCGCCCAAGTCGTCTACGAATGAAGCTTCGTTTTTCACTTCTGCTTCGTCGACACCTAGTTGCTCAACGATGATTTTCTTTACGCGTTCTTCGATGTTGCTCATATTAATACTAGTCCTTACAAGATTCGCAGATGCGATATGTGCTGTAGTTTATTCATTAATGTGGAAGTTGCAAGACCTCCACGGCTGGTCAAACCACGATTTGGGGACAAATCAATCGGAGTTTGACGTGTGTCATTCGAGATTGCAACGGTCTCGATCAAATCATGTACATACCGCCATTGACGTGCAAGGTCTCGCCCGTCATATAAGCAGCATCATCAGAGGCTAAAAACGCCACCGTTGCAGCAATCTCTTTTGGATCACCCAAACGCCCTGCTGGCACTTGTGCCAGCGTCGCAGCGCGCTGTTCATCATTTAGCGCCTTGGTCATATCGGTTTCGATAAAACCAGGCGCGACTGTATTCACTGTGATGCCACGCGCAGCCACCTCACGTGCCATGGATTTGGTAAAGCCAATCACGCCGGCTTTTGCTGCCGCATAATTTGCCTGTCCCGCATTACCCATCACACCGACCACAGAACCAATATTAATGATTCGGCCACAGCGTTTTTTCATCATCGCACGCAATACGGCCTTTGATAAACGGAAGATTGACGTTAAGTTGGTGTCCATAATGTCCTGCCACTCATCGTCTTTCATCCGCATTAATAGGTTATCACGAGTGATACCCGCGTTGTTAACCAGAATATCAACGTCGCCAAATTCTTTTTTGATCGTATCAAGCACCTCTGCGACCGACTCTGGCGAGGTCACATTGAGTGCCAGGCCTCTACCGTTTTCACCGAGATAATCGCTAATTGCAGCGGCGCCTTTTTTGCTGGTCGCCGTACCAATCACGGTGGCACCACGCTCCGCTAAAAGCTCTGCCGTTGCTCGGCCGATCCCACGGCTTGCGCCTGTCACCAGCGCTACTTTTCCGTCTAGTTTCATTCGGTTACCCTTTTAGTTGATTCTGCCGGCATGCACCGGCAGTCACAAAGTGTCTTCGTAATACGGTTTATGCCTTCGCAGTGGCGAGGCTGGCGCTATCATTGACGGCCGCGCTGCTCAACGCCTTGTTGATGCGTTTGGTCAAGCCAGTCAGTACTTTACCTGGGCCAAATTCCAACAGCTGTTCCACGCCTTCAGCCGCCATATGCTCAACTGTTTCGGTCCAGCGTACCGGGCTATGTAATTGACGCACTAAGGCTTCTTTAATTGCAGCCGGCTCTATCGGCGTTGCCACATCAGCGTTGTTGACCACAGGAATACGTGGCGCATTAAACGTGACAGATTCCAGTGCTTGCGCCAGTTTTTCTGCTGCCGGTTTCATCAGCGCACAGTGAGAAGGCACCGACACTGGCAGCGGTAATGCACGTTTTGCACCCGCGTCTTTGCACAACGCATTGGCGCGCTCCACCGCTTCTTTATTACCCGCAATGACCACTTGGCCTGGCGAGTTGAAGTTAACCGGTGAGACCACCTGGCCTTGTGCCGCTTGCTCACAGGCTGCCGCGATCGCATCGTTATCCAAGCCAATAATTGCCGACATCGCTCCCACACCGGCTGGGACCGCCTCTTGCATCAATTGACCGCGCAGCTCGACAAGCTTAACGGCTTCTTTAAAATCCAATACACCCGCACAAACCAAAGCAGAATATTCACCCAAACTATGGCCAGCAAGCATCGCGGGCGCGGCACCACCTTGTGATTGCCAGACGCGCCAAATAGCCACAGACGCCGTCAACAAAGCTGGCTGTGTGCGGTGCGTTTCATTTAAATCCGCTTCTGGCCCTTGCTGGACCAATGCCCAAAGGTCATAGCCAAGCACTTCTGAGGCTTCTGCAAACGTCTGCTGGACAACACCATATTGTTCGGCGAGCTCCCCGAGCATACCCACGGTTTGGGAGCCTTGACCGGGAAAAACAATCGCAGTTGAAGACGTCGCTGTTGAAGAACTAGCTGTTGAAGACATAGCTGTTTTCCTATTAATTTTAGAATCTTACGAGCGCGGATCCCCACGCAAAACCACCACCAAAGGCTTCGAGTAACACGGTGTGTCCGCGTTGAATACGCCCATCTCGTACCGCCTCATCCAGTGCGGTCGGTACTGACGCTGCCGACGTATTGCCATGACGGTCAAGCGTCAATACCACTTGATCCATCGACATCGACAGTTTTTTCGCTGTCGCTTTAATAATGCGGTAATTGGCCTGATGCGGCACCAACCAGTC
>NZ_MUEY01000022.1:0-54528 GCF_001995695.1 Salinivibrio sp. ML290
AGCGGACACCGGGCCGCCCCTGCGGCGACTCGAACATCCGCGAGCGGTTGCTTGAAGTAGCGCTGCGCGAGTTTTCCACGCACGGTTTTCGCGGCGTTTCGGTAACCGTCATCGCGAAGGAAGCCGGTGCGACGCCGGCGATGATCCACTACTACTTCGGCAACAAACAGGATCTCTACGAAGCGGTGCTGCAGCACGCGCTCGGGCCCATCCTCGCCCAGCTCGAAGCCGCACGCTCAGATCCGCCCGTGGATGAGGACTTACTGCCGCGCTTCATTCAAGGCTATATGCGGCTGCTTGCCGAGAATCCGGCCGTGCCATCGCTGATCGTGCGCGACGTGCTCTCGCCCGGCGGTCAGATGCGCGAGACATTTCTGAAGGGGTTCGCCAGCCGCGGCGGTAGCGGCGTGCGCGACTTAGTCAAGCGAGCCCAGAAGCTGKGAAAGCTCAGGGCCGATCTCGATCCCGACCTGGCCACGCTATCGCTGTTGAGTATGGCCGTCTTTCCTTTTGTCGGCCAACCGATAGCGGGACAAGTGCTCGACTACAGCCTGGCGCCGGAGCGGATCGAAGTGCTGGCCGAACACACCCTTAATCTCTTCTACAAGGGAGCAAGCACATGACTTTGGTATCCAAGACTTGTGCTCAGGCCATGCTGATGCTGCTGGTGTTGACCGGCTGCAATGGCGACCCTGCCTACCCTGTGGTTGGCACGCTCGAGCGCGACCGCATCGCCCTGGCCGCGGAGATGGCCGAGCCCGTGGTCAAGATTCACGTGCGCGAAGGCCAGCAGGTGGACGCCGGGACGGTTCTGGTCGAGCTCGATCCGCATCGGGCCCGAGCCGAACTAGCGCAACTGGAGGCCGCTGCTGACCGAAGCCGCCGCCGGCTCGACGAACTGCTGCGCGGCCCGCGACAGGAAACCATTGATGAGGCTCGGGCGCGCCTCACCGCCGCCGAGTCCGGCCTAGCTACGGCCCGACAGGAATTGCAGCGTGTCCAGCGCCTAGCGGCGCAAAACCTGGCCAGCGGGAGCCAGCTCGACAGCGCGACAAACGCCCGCGACCAGGCCCAGGGAGAATATGATGCCACACGAGCCGCGCTGGCGACCCTGGTCGAAGGCACCACGGTAGAGAAACTCGATCAGGCCCGCGCCGTGGTGCGCGAGGCCGAAGCCGCGGTACAGCGCCAGCATTTCAACCTCGAACGACTCTCCGTAACCGCGCCGCGCGAGGCGCGCGTGGAAGCCCTACCTTTCGAACGGGGGGAGACGCCGCGCGTGGGTGAACCCCTGGCCCTGCTTCGCGCCATCGACCAGCCGCCCTACGCACGTGTTTATGTCCCCGCCGAACTGCATGGCCGGTTCAGCCCAGGCGAGACGGTGCGGGTGCGAATCGACGGCCACGGTGAGAGGACCGGGAAAGTCCGCTATCTGGCTACGGATGCGGCCTATACGCCTTACTACGCCTTGACCGAACACGATGCTGGCCGCCTAAGCTACCTGGCCGAAATCGACTTGGAGAACGCAGCAGAGCTTCCTAGCGGCATTCCGGTGCGCGCCGTCGCGCCCGCTAATCCAAGCGGAGTCGGCGATGAATGATGTTATCGCCATCGATGCCAAGGGGCTGACTAAGCGCTTCGGAGCGCTGACAGCGGTCGACGACGTCAACCTGCAGATTCCCGAGGCGGCAATCTATGGCTTTCTCGGGCCCAACGGGTCGGGCAAGTCGACCATTATTCGCATGCTCTGCGGGTTGTTGACACCCACATCGGGGGAGGCAGAAGTGCTCGGTTTTCGTGTCCCCGGGCAGGCCGAGGAGGTGAAGCTGCACATCGGCTACATGACGCAGACGTTTTCGCTCTACGAAGACCTGACCGTGGAAGAGAACCTACGCTTCCTAGCCGCCATCTACAACCTGCCGCGCCGCGATCTCAAGCAACGCATTGACGGTGCGCTAGAACGGTATTGGCTGAGCGACCGACGCAAGCAGTTCGCCGGCACCATGAGCGGCGGGCAGAAGCAGCGTCTGGCGCTGGCCGGCGCGACACTACATCGACCGCGCCTGCTGATCCTCGACGAGCCAACCTCGGCGGTGGATCCGCAAAGCCGTCGCGATTTCTGGGACATCCTGTTCGACCTGGTCGACCAAGGCACGACCGTACTGGTGTCCACGCACTATATGGACGAGGCCGAGCGCTGCCACAACCTCGCCATCCTGGATCAGGGCCGGCTCGTTGCCCAAGGCCGGCCGCGCGACCTGATCCGCGACATCGCCGCCGGTGTCGTCGAAATCGAGACCGATACACCCCAGCGCGTCCGCGAGTGCCTAGAAGGCACCGACGGTGTCCAAAGTGTCGCCCAGCTCGGGACGCGGCTGCACGCGCTGACCGACATGCGAATCATCGATCCGGCCGGGCTGATCCGGGATGCGCTCGCCAATGCGGAGATCGCCGGCGACGTCGAGAACGTCGTCGCCAACCTGGAGGACGTCTTCGTCGCCTCCACGCGCTTGAACGGTTACAAACGGGGCAAAGCCAATGCTGAGTAGACTTTTCGCCATCGCCAGCAAGGAAGTGCGCCAGCTCAGGCGCGACCGCCTGACCTTCGGCATGATCATCGGCGTGCCGTTGCTGCAGATCCTGTTGTTCGGCTTTGCCATCGACCTCGACGTGCGCAACGTCAATGCTGCCGTGTCCGATCACGCCAACACAAGTCTATCGAGGCAAGTCATTGCCGCCACCGAGGCCAGCCAGATCGTGAAAATCACGCAATCGGCCGCCGGCCCGGAGAAACTCGAAGCGCTACTGGATGCCGGCGAGATCGATGTCGGGATCTATATTCCACACGATTTCGAGCGACGACTGATCGATGGCAATCGCCCGGCCGGACAGCTTTTGATCAATGGCTCGGACCCGACCGTAGAGGGCATCGTCCGAAGGTTGGGCAGTATGCCCCTGCCAGGGCAGCGACAACCGCCCAACCTGTTCGAGTCGCGTACCTACTACAACCCCGAGGGCCGCTCACCGGTCAATATCGTGCCGGCGCTGATCGGTGTGATCTTGCACCTGACCATGGTGCTCTTCACCGCCATCGCCATCGTGCGGGAGCGCGAACGCGGCAACCTCGAGTTGCTGATCACCACGCCGGTGAAGTCCGCAGAACTGATGCTCGGAAAGATCGTTCCCTACGTGCTGATCGGGCTCATCCAGGTCACGCTGATCCTCTGGGTCAGCCAGTACCTCTTCGACGTTCCCGTACGCGGGCGCGTCATCGATCTCTACCTAGCTTCGGTCATTTTCATCCTGGCCACACTGGCGCTCGGTCTTTTCGTCTCCACCCTCGCGAAGACCCAATTCCAGGCGACCCAGCTGACGATCTTCACCTTCCTGCCGTCCATATTGCTGTCGGGCTTCATGTTCCCGTTCGACGGTATGCCGAGGCTGGCGCAGTGGATCGGCGAAGTGATTCCGCTGACCCATTACATACGACTGTCGCGGGGGATTCTGCTTCGTGGCGCTGACTTGTCCCAACTGCATTCCGAAATCTGGCCGCTGCTAGCCTTCTTCGGAGTATTCCTAGTGTTGGCGACACTGCGCTTCAACAAGCAGCTTGACTAGTAGGCATGCGGCTGAGCGTGACCTAATTAGCCGCATGGCCCACGGGAAACGCATGAACATCCGCGTTTATGAAAGGGTTCCCAGCCCGGTCGCGAGATACTCTTTAAATCGTTCCCTCGCGCCTGCGTGGGAATGAGAAAATAATCGTCATCCAAAGCTCGCCAAAGCTGACTTATAGGCCTTTCTAGCCTCATCGCTTAAAAAGCTGTCCATGCTCTGAAACAACGCCCAAAGCTCAGCGCCGTGCTGAAGTTTAAAGTCGTTACTGCTGTATACGAGCTCTAGTTCGTTAGCGACCGTTAACTCACAAAATAGCCTCGCGATTTTATCTTCAAGTTTGAAACATAAACCACTAAACCTGTCTTTAAACTCTATCTCAACCCTTTGAGCGAATTGAGGAAAAACATAGTCTCGATCACATGAACAATATAAATAGACTAACGCCTCTTCTTCCCGCCCAATCACCTGTGCGATTTCTTGGCGCTGTTCCAGTGAAACCATTTTCTCATCGAAACCCGCCGTACCATACGCGGCATGAAAGAGGCCTGCTGTTTGAAGTAACTCGCCGCTCCCCCAACGGGCTAAAAGGCTCGCCGTTCCTTTTAAATGCGATTCCAAGGACCCATTGAGGTGTTGAAAGTCTCCTGCACCAAGTTGTTGAAGTGCAATAAATTTTTCCATAAAGCGAATTCCCTGTACTAGGTCATAGTTGACGGTCCACTTAACACAGCGTTTTTCCTGTTGGTTGATTTATTAGCACTCATTTCGGAAGGACTTACTGCGATAAAAATCAGAGAGGCCATGTTTTAACGAGTAAGTTTGATCAGGTATTAATCTTGAGTATTTCAATGCGGTATCAAAAACACTACCCAGTTCGTTTGGTAAAACGCCTTGATGGGTTTTAGAAAGAACATTACGAAAGTTACCCCAATATATATTCATGTTACCCGAAACTTTGTTTACGTCTTCGCTCAAATGAGGCACATAAAGATCAACTAACACTTGTAGTCGCGAACACTTATCCAAAAGAGCTTTGTACTTTAAATCGTACTCATTTAGGCTCATACCTGCTTCCCAGTCGATATTAAGCACTGTTGGGGAAAATTCCCAACCTAATTCTGATGCGATAGCGTGCGCTTCTTCAATTTTTTCTTCGAGCTTACCGAGCTCTAATTTGCATGCTTCTTCAAAACGCTCAGCTTGCTTTACATTAAACTCAAGACTTACACGCTGCTCTAGTAACTTTCTCTGTCCCCAAAAAGTAAAGGCAGCACCAAAAAAGCACTAAGTAAGGGTATCAATGCGCTAGAAATGTCCATTTTTTCACCTTTGAGTGCCAACGCCTGAATCGGTGCGAAGCAGACGTCACCTGGATTTACTTGTTAGCAGAAGCTAGCCGTACGCTCTTACCCTGCATTTTTAGAATTTCTAACTCGTTCCTACGCTCCTGCGTGGGAACGAGAGACACCAGGAGTAAGAACTAGTTAAGCTAATAATGTACACTCCATCTTTTTTTTCTAACAACAATACTTCTAGGAGTTAAAAAGAAAGGAAAAAATTCATACATAAAGGGTACCGTCTGCTTATGTTCTAATGCATCAGCCAGTCGGTGTAATTTATGACACAACTCGTACAATAGTCCATAAAATGGTTCCAACATAGAAACTATTGACCATACAACCTGGTAATTTGCCTTTTCAGTAGCATGATATAAATAGTGATACTCTGAAACCATCATAAGCTCACCATTAATATTTCTACCATGATAATAAGCATCAGCTTGTCCAGTTATGTCTACGTACGCGAAAGCATTTTCTTCAAGTTTTTTCCTAACATTAGCATTTAACCCCCAAATGTGTTGGGAGAGGACATGAGACCACATTTTTAGAGGATCCTCATGCTTTGACGAATCTGTTATTTGGTCAAGGTTATAATACCTAGARCCTGTTCCGAAAATGGATAATACATCTAGAATTTTTTTCTGTTTATCGGATATTTCGGTTTGCAAGTCATGCTTGGATGCTATTTCGCAAAATCTCCTGTAAAGATCTATAATGTTGTGACCATATAACCTTAACTGTTTGTTTGTCGGGTTATTATTCTTATTTTCTAACTTATGCTGTAGAACAATTACAATTTTCATTAGTCGTTCGAACCCAATAGATAGCTCAAATAACCCCGAGTAAAAAAAACCTCTTCCATAATCATCAATGTTTGCTCGCCGGATAGCATCCAAGCCTGAGAGCAAACTCGATTTAGTTAAATGCCCTTCCTGAGACAATAATCGATATTCTTCTTCAAAAACTAGCATAAACAATACACCCACTTAGTCAAACGCCTGCACGTAACGAATTTCCTCATAAACCTTAGTTGAAACAATGAGGCACGCTCGTGCGATTTTCTACCTCTGAACTAATGATTATCGTCAAAAAGCGCCCTAAAACTCACAAAAAATGGCAAAATTCACTCCCACGTTCCCGCATGGGAACGAAAAAAAATACACATAACGCCTAGGTAAGCCGCCGGCTCGAAGCGCAGTGGAGAACCGATCGGCTTCACCTTTTTGTTAAGAGTCTATCTCATCAAAGTTGAAGTCATGGAAATCGCCGAGCTGAGCAAGATCTGCTTTGTATTTTTTTCGTTGATCATACGAGATCGTTACATCTTTGGAAAGATCACTTAAGCATCTAGCCTTGATTCCTTTATATTGTTTAGAGGTTTTGTCGACAAAGCCCTCTACAATTCGCAATGCATTACTGGAACTTCCTTTCTCGAGTTCTAAGTTAGACTGGAGTGCGATTTTTATATCGTTTTTGCTCTTTGGGAAGTCAGATCTCAGCTTGCTTAGTTCTTCTTCAGCTATCGCCAACTCCCCACCCTTTATAAGAGCCTTGACCAATTGAACTCTTCCGGAGAAGAAGCGTTGACCTCCGATATTTGCGGCATCTCGAGCATATTTCAGTGAAAGATCCGGCCTGCCAAAAGCAAGATGAAAAGAAGAAAGTCTAAGTTTATAATGTTCTGGCGTGTCAAGAAGTTCTAGCTGACTGATATATTTCTGTGCAGATTCTTGGTCATCTTTCTTTATAGCTATTCTAGCGGCCATATCTATAACTTGATTGTTATTTGGCTGAATTCTTAACGCCTCGTTGATGTTTTTCTGTGCCGACTCTAAATCCCCACTCATTAGATAACAGTGAGAGAACTCTCGATATAAAGCAAAACCTTTTCTACCGTGTCTTTGTGCATTAGAGTAGGCTTCGATGGCCTTTGCAAAATCTCCCCTTTTTCTTTCAAGAAAACCTTGTAAATAATAAACATTGCGATATTCATCTAACGGATAAAGGGCATCTAAATATTTCTGAGCAGCATCCCATTTTTCTTCCTGAATTAAAGCCTTTATTAAGAATGTCTTCGCTTTAGCACTATCAGGATTAACATTTATTGCTTCCATCCCTATTTCTATGGCTTCCCTATATTTCCGCTGATGGTAAGCGTTTTCTAAAAGCTTAATGTAATCCGAATTTAGCTTTATTCCGTTTTTTGTCGCTTGTTCATCACTAAGCATGAAACCCAGCCTAAACAAAACACGAGAAATCTCTAATTTATGTTCATCCTGTGCTGAGTCGATATATTGATTAAGATTATTTTTTACCACCTTAAGATCTTGATTAGATGGGTAGCCGAAAACCTCATTTACTGCTCCCTTAATTGGGTCAGCTATTCTATACAATTGTCCATCTTGAACCCTAACAAGCGAGCAATCTATGAGCTCATAGATTCGATCATGAGCTTGAGACCTTTCACTCTTATATAGCGATAAAATACATGAAAGCGGCAAAGGCGAATAATTAGACAAAACTTGAAGAACCTGAACATCTTCACCGGTAAGATTGTGATCCTGGACGTGTGTTATAAATCTCTTTTGACTAAATTGGGTCAGCTTTCTTTTATCACTCATTAAAGCATCGACAGAATAAATAGATGCCTGCTTTACAGCAAAATACGCTGCTGGCGGGTATCCGTTTATATAATCAGTTAAGTCCCTTATGTTATCTGGGCTTAACCTAATTGATGAGCGTAGACTCAACTTAGAAAGCAGCTGAGATGATGCTCTACCACTAAGCTGTTCTATAGGTACACTATCTAACTTAATATCATTATCTCGACTTATTCGTCGACTAAGAACTAAGCAAATATATGCATCCGAAAGCTGCTCTACACTTTCAATAACTCGATTCATAAAATTAGAAAGACAGCCGTTATCAAGAGTTAACCCTCCTGAGTCCACGAAAATAGGAAGTTCATTTGCAGACATTACCGACTGTATGTTATTTGTCACACGCAGTAGCGCTTCAGTTTCGGAAAGTGAGCTTATCTCTTCTACAATATCTCTAAGCTCTTCTTGGCAGGAATATGGCTCAATAATATCAGCTAGTTTTGCGCATAGTGAATTCAATGTTTCACCAGCTTCCACCTCAATCTCAACACACTTATGTAGGGAGAAAAGATCTTTTGTCACATTTCTCACCAAAGATCGCCTACCTATTCCTGGAAGTCCGAATACGGCAAGAGTTTTGGGTGGCTTAGAGCCGTCGATAGGGTTTAACGCCTCTTCTAGTAAGTCACGTTCTTTAGACCTGCCCAGAAACACGGGTCTCTGAAACTCTTCCGCAGCTTCTTCAAGCCTGTGCTTGATATCTCTAGCTATCGCACTTGGTGAGCTAACCTTTTTAATTAAGGCTGTTGTTAACCAGCTAGGCAAATCGCCTATCTCAACGTCATCATTAAGAATAAACACTATTGAGCGCTTGAGTGCTCCTTTCAGCTTTGAATAAAAAGCTTGCTCTAGCTCAAAATTGCACCAATTCGACTCAAGTGAGTTTCTAGTCGCAAAAAAAACAAAAACAGTCGACAGGCTGATTTTCTCTTCAATCGATTTTTGGAACTCAACACCACTATCGAAGCTTCTTTCATCAAAGATACAGTTAAGCCGGTTTAGCTGGTTCGCTACTTCTCGAACGATTTCTTTGTCCAGAGAGGAATGTGACAGAAATGCTTTCATTTAATTATTCCTATATCTTTGATCCAATTACTTTCAATAGTCCAAAAAGGTTCTTGACATTGCATTAGCGCTCGTGCTCGATTCCGCAAAACCGCCGCATGCATCATTTTCATCTAACTTCATGTTATAGAAGAAATTTTTCTCCCATAAAGTATACCCCCTATCGAGATCGTGTGCACGCCGCCTATCTCCACTCGAGCGTTCACACTATCCCCAAGCGTTAAGCTGTAACCATCCACCCACCACGCTACCGCCGGTCAGTTGTCGGCATCTAACACGCCATTTATTGGCTAATTTGCGGATTAGTGTATCAAGCGCTGTTTTTCTTTTCGTGCGCTATTGTCCAAAGTGTTAGCCAAACCATGTTTTGTGAAATGGGTACAAAAAAAGCGGCCTGGGTGGCCGCTTGGGTCTCGACGTGGTTTGTGCCTTACCGCGCAAAGCGRGTCGCGTGGAAGGCGAGGTGTTCATCAATAAAGGTACTGATGAAAAAGTAGCTGTGGTCGTAGCCCGGTTGCATGCGCAAGGTGAGCGGGGAGTTATGTTTCTCTGCCGCTTGTTTCAGGGCTTGCGGGTTAAGCTGCTCGGCCAAAAAGCCGTCTTTGTCGCCTTGGTCCACCAGCATCGGCATGGCGGTGGGGCCTTGGGCGAGTAACACGGTGGCATCGTAGGCTTGCCATGTTTGTTCGTCATCACCTAAATAGGCACTAAAGGCCTGTTTGCCCCACGGGCACTCGGTGGGATGACAAATCGGGCTGAACGCGGAAATGCTGCTGTAGCGTGATGGGTTACGCAAACCAATCACTAGCGCGCCGTGGCCGCCCATGCTGTGTCCGGCCATCGCGCGCTGGTTGTTGACCGCAAAGTGCGATTCAATCAGCTCCGGCAGTTCGTGAGCAACGTAGTCGTACATCTGGTAGTGCGACTGCCACGGTGCTTGGGTGGCATTAACATAAAACCCCGCCCCTTGACCGAGATCGTATCGATTGGCATCTGCCACACCCTCGCCACGTGGGCTGGTGTCCGGTGCCACAATCGCCATGCCCAAGGTAGCGGCTTGTTTAAACGCGCCGGCCTTTTGCATAAAGTTTTCGTCGGTGCAGGTCAGGCCCGAGAGCCAATAAAGCACCGGCACAGGTTGTTCTTTCGCTTGCTCTGGCAGAAAGATCGCAAAGGTCATTTTGCCGTTGGTGGTGCTTGAGTCATGCTGCCAACGTTGGTGCCAACCGCCTGCGACTTTGTTTTCGCTTATTTTTTCTAGTTGCATGGTTATTTTACCGCCGCGTTGCCACGGCGGCCGTCCTATTATTGGTCCATGT
Organism: Salinivibrio sp. ML290; assembly: GCF_001995695.1. NCBI lineage: Bacteria > Pseudomonadati > Pseudomonadota > Gammaproteobacteria > Vibrionales > Vibrionaceae > Salinivibrio > Salinivibrio sp. ML290. The sequence goes on from NZ_MUEY01000022.1 coordinate 10,003, forward strand.
GGATCACGCTGCGAATGCTTTTGCCTTCGTGCATCAGTTCAAAGGCGTGGTTCACTTCATCAAGGCCCATGGTATAGCTGATAAATTCTTGTAGGCCAAACTCACCATCGAGGTAACGCTCGACAATACCGGGCAGCTCTGAGCGGCCTTTAACGCCACCAAATGCCGAGCCTTTCCAGACGCGCCCTGTCACCAGCTGGAACGGACGGGTTGAAATCTCTTGGCCTGCGCCGGCAACCCCAATGATCACTGACTCGCCCCAGCCTTTGTGGCAGCACTCGAGCGCTTGGCGCATCACATCCACATTACCGATACATTCGAACGAGTAATCGACGCCGCCGTCAGTCATCTCCACAATCACTTGCTGGATAGGTTTGTCGTAGTCTTGCGGGTTAATCACATCGGTGGCACCCAGCTGCTTGGCAAGGGTGAATTTGCTCTCATTAATATCAATGCCGATGATGCGGCTTGCGCCGGCCATACGTGCACCGATGATGGCTGACAGGCCAATGCCACCCAAACCAAAAATCGCCACCGTGTCGCCTTTTTCTACTTTGGCGGTATTCATCACCGCGCCCATGCCGGTGGTCACGCCACAACCGAGCAAACAAACTTCTTCTAGCGGTGCGGCTTTGCTTACTTTCGCCAATGAGATTTCTGGCAGTACCGTGTATTCCGAGAAGGTCGAGCAGCCCATGTAGTGGAAAATGGTCTCGCCGTTGATAGAAAAGCGCGACGTGCCGTCTGGCATCAGGCCTTTGCCTTGGGTTTCACGTACCGCGCCACACAGATTGGTTTTGCCAGATTGGCAGAATTTACACTCACCACATTCGGCGGTGTAAAGCGGGATCACATGGTCGCCCACGTCCACGCTGGTGACGCCCTCGCCAACCATTTCGACGATCCCGCCGCCTTCGTGGCCGAGAATCGAGGGGAAGACGCCTTCAGGATCGTCGCCCGATAAGGTGAACGCATCGGTATGGCACACGCCGGTAGCGACGATTCTGACCAACACTTCACCCGGCTTGGGCAGTTCAACATCGACCTCTTCCATTTTTAGTGGTTGACCGGGTCCCCAGGCAACCGCGGCTTTGGATTTGATATGTGTTTGTCCTGGCTGGATGGTTAGTGCCATTGGAGGTTCCTTTCTGTTCTTGTTAATTGCATACCTGACTATGCTAACCAAGTTAGATTTAGTTATAATCCCGCAAATTTGAAAATTATTATTTCACTCACGAAATAATGTATATGTGTGTATAGAGACAGGATAGACAGCAATGGCGCCGCACTGGGAAGGACTTAACGAATTTTTATCGGTCGCCGAGCATGGCAGTTTCACGCAAGCGGCCAATAAACTCGACACAACGGTGGTGTCTGTGAGTCGTCGGGTGGCTGCGCTCGAGGCGTATTTGGGGGTGAAGCTGTTTCATCGTACTACGCGGAAGGTGTCGTTAACCGATGAGGGCGAACTCTACTATCAGCGCTGCCGACCGCTGATGGCCGCGTTAGTGGATGCCGAACAAACCATTACTCAAGCTCAGTCGTTACCTGCCGGGCCTATTCGTGTCACCGCACCGGTTAACTTTGGTGAGCAATATATCGCCCCCCTGCTCGCGCCATTTATGGTGGCGTATCCGCAAGTGGCGGTGGATTTACATCTGACTAATCGGCGAGTGGATATGACAGATACCGGCACCGATGTGGCGATCCGCATTGGCCACTTGCCCGATTCAAGCCTGAAAGCCAAGCGGCTGGGGTCGCGGCAATTAACCATCTGCGCCAGCCCGGACTATTTGGCTTTAAATGGCCGCCCCGAGTCGCCCAGTGCGCTCAGTCATCACCGCTGCTTAGTGGGATCGAACGAGCATTGGCACTACCAAAGCGGCGGCAAAGTGCGCACGTTAACGGTATCAGGCCGGTTGCGCTGCAATTCAGGCGTGGCATTGCTCAATGCCGCTAAGTACGGATTAGGACTGGCTCAACTGCCGCATTATTACGTGCAATCCGCGTTAGCAAGCGGCGAGTTGGAGGAAGTGTTAACCGATTATCGGGTAGAAGATGAAGGCATTTGGGCGCTGTATCCGAGCGGGCGGCAGTTACAGCCCAAGGTCTCAGCTTGGTTGGCATTTCTGGCCGAGCACTTACCCGCCCAGCAGCTACGAACAGGCATTTAACAGCCTGGTTCGGTTTCAGTGTGATGCGCGAGCTGGCAAAAAAATCGCCAGCACAAGGCTGGCGATAGAGGTTGCTCCGGGTAAACGCTCAATTAGTCGCGCGCCGCCCGCAATGCGCTCTCGGCAGGTTTAATTGCCGAGATTTTAAATGCGCCGACATGGTGATCCAAGGTGCGCGCCAAACCGGCCAAGTCTTGGCTGCTCGCCTCAAGGCTGTGGCTATCATCCAGCCCTGCTTGGGCCGCTTGGTTAACCGTATCCATGTTGACGTTGATTTCATTCGCCACGCTCGATTGCTCTTCCGTCGCCGTCGCCACATGGGTGTTCATGTCCAAGATGGTGCTAACTTGCGTGGCAATGCTTTCGAGTGCGGTCAGTGCTTGCTCGGTGGCACGGTTGCCCTCGGTGGTCAGCGCTTTGCTGGTATCCATGGCGTCAACCGCGTTTTTCGCTTCTTGCTGAAGCTGATCGATGGTTGATTGAATTTCTTCGGTCGATTGCGAGGTTTTAGTCGCTAAACTGCGCACTTCGTCAGCCACCACCGCAAAGCCACGTCCCGCTTCGCCCGCGCGTGCTGCCTCAATGGCTGCGTTTAGGGCAAGCAGGTTCGTTTGCTCGGAAATCCCCCGGATCACATCCAGAATCGACACAATGGATTGTGTGCGCTCGGCCAGTGAGGTGATCACCGTCGACATATTATCCATCTCGGTGTCGAGCTGGTTAATCGTCGCGGTTGCTTCGGCCAAGGTTTGCTTACCGGCTTCGGTTTCACTGTTCGCCGATGACGCCGAATCTGCCGCATTCGAAGCACTTTGTGAGATCTCGTTGATGGTAGCGATCATCTCATTCATTGAGGTGACCACCAGCAAGGCTTGTTCGCTTTGCGACTCACCACGTTTCAGCGAGTGCGCCGCTTTATCACGCAGTGATTCGGCCGAGCGCCCCAGCTCTTCACCGGTTTCCACCACATTGGCAATGATTTGGTCGATTTTTTCCACAAAGGTATTAAACGCCTCTGAGATACGAGTGATCTCGTTATTCCCGGTCACTGGCAAGCGCACCGTTAAATCACCGTCGCCTTTGGAGATATCGGTCAGCGCATGCTCTAGGCCTTTGAGTGGCGCGAATAAACGGCCTAATAGCCATACCAGCACCAGGGTACAACCAATAAAAATCAAGCCAATCGCGGTGAGCTGGGCAATGGCGATACCATTAGCAGCGGCATCGACCTCCGTAATCGGGATGCCAACATCAAACGCGCCCCACAGGCGGCCATCGACATAAACCGGCATCATAATGTCGTATACCCACACATCTTGCACATCGGCATACCAGCGAGAATGCTGCGGTTGGCCTTGGCCGGCACCGGCGACGGTATAGTTATCGCTATACACCTTACCCAGCTTTTGGGTGTCGCTGTGGGCAATGGCTTTGATGTTTTTATCAATCATTACCGCATAGCTGATGTCGTCGCGACCTTTGAGATCCGACACCATGTCTTGTAAATCGGCGGTGGGAGTAGAAGAGTTTTCTAAAATGTATTCAGCACGATCGGCCAGGAGCTCAGCCTGTGCTTGCGAACGCTTGAGAATAATGTTGTCTATCTCGTCATGCGAGATAAAGGTGGTTGCGGTGATACTGGCAATCGCCGCGACGGCAAACATGGCGCATACCACGATCAGGATGAGTTTTTTCACTTCGCTGACTTCCTATCTGTGCATCATAACTGCCATGGAGCATAGCGACAGGTCGGAGGAGAAACAAGCGATACCTCGCAAAAGTCAAATTAGGATGGGATGTTTACCGCAAAAATAACCATTATCGATTGACTAAAGCGAGGAATAACTTTGGTGGTTCAGACGCTTACGCGGCACCAAACCGAGTCGCGGAAAAACAGTTAAGCAGCTTGTGCACCATAAAACACAACATCAAGGTGAGCACGATAGCCACCAGGTTGCTACTCACTCTGTATAAGGCATCATACATAAAGTCTTGGTTCGGGCTTAAGTATTGCCCGAATAAGATCCCAAGCGTGGCCATGGCACCAAACCCCACACCTGAGCCACCGGCCTCTTTTAAGTGGGCGTTGGCAAACAGCATGGTCCCTATCCATAGCAGCGGGATTACTAAGATCAGCACGTTAAACCAATCATATAAAATGACTTGGCAACCAATCCCATAAGCGACCCCCAGTACAGTGCCTATCGCCCGCTTTCGTGCATAGCTGAGCGATCCGTTCCAATGCATCGGGAACAGTAACAACACGGTGGTGGCTTGCGCTGAAATCGAATCGCGCAAGTCAAACAACTGGAAGATGAAAAACGAGACCGTGGCCAAGGTTGCGCCCATCAGCGCTTCGTGTCGCATCCGGTGCGATTGTTTTCCTCCTGCGGGTGCGGCGGGCGGCTGACGCGGCGTGACATCGGGAATTAACCAGGTCACTAAATACGCCACCGCGACTGATAACACATTCGCGCCCAGGTTACCGAAGATTAAGGTGTTAATCGGTAAATCGGGATAGCTGGCAAAGTGCAGCATAATGCTCAGGCTTAACACACTGTTGGCACCAAAAAGAAAGAAGCGCCCTTTGGACATACAGGCAAACTTATAGGTGAAAAGCAAGAACACCAGCGGTGTCATTAATCCAGGGTGCGCGCCAAACAGTCCTCCGAGCAGCCCGACTTCTATCCCACTGATCACCGCGGAGGCGAGCAATTGCCGTGCAGCACGACCGTTAATCACGGGTACAAGTCCAAGCAACAACATCGGCGTGACGGTAAAAAACACCCCAAAGCTAAAACCGAAAAACTTACACACCGCAAAACCGAGCGTGGCACCGGTGGCAATGCGCGCGCACTGGCGCACATCGTTATCACTTAAGGGGTGATGCCATAACCTCATCATCAGCTCCCCTTAGTAAATGTAATGCAGCATACTCAAAAAGCCGACTTGCGCACGGGCCAGCCACTGCGTTACTGCGCTTTCAGGCATTAACTGTACCGTGGCACGAGCCCCGGTTGGCAACGAGTGGCCAGGCCATTCGTCGAGCTGAATGTGCAGACGCATTCGCTGCGCATCACGCACCCAACGGTTGGAGTTAGACGGTGACGCCAGTTGACCATTGGCATCGATTTGCCCAGCACTGACCCCGGCATCGACACTGCTCACGTGTCCCGCGTAAAGTTTGCCCGGCTCGCTATCAAAAGTGACATTCACTGGCGTGCCGGTGTGCACATCGCGTACGCTTTTTTCGCGAAAGTCGGCAATCACATCGGCGCGTTCAGACACCAAGGCCATCAGCGGTTTACCCGCACTGGCATAAGCCCCTACATCCAGCTGCAAGTTGGTTACCACCCCATCATGGCTGGCTCTAACAGTGGTGTAGGATTGGTTAAGCTGGGCTTTTTTTAGTTTACTCAATGCCACTTGTTCGGCGATATTGCTGGCACCGTCACCGCCACGTTGAATTTGAAGGGCACTGACGCGCGCTTTCGCGGCTTCCCATTTAGCACGGGCAGTGTTAGCCGCACTGATCGCATCATCACGTTGCTGCTGCGAGACACCATTTTTAGCGAACAAAGCTTTTAAGCGTTTTGCTTCACGCGCTTTTTGTGCCAAGACCGATGCCAATGCTGAGACATCTTGCCGCGCGGCCATCAGTGAAGCATCCAATTGGGCGTTAGTCTGTCTTGCCTGGGCAAGGGCGAGTTTGGCTTGGTCGACCGCAATGCGATAAGGCGCACTTTCAATCCGAAACAGAATATCGCCTTGGTGAACCCGTTGGTTGTTTTCTACCGCCAGCGCACTGACCGGCCCACTGACTTGCGGGGCCACTTTAGTCACCGTGCGCGTGACCATCGCGTGAGGCGTCAGCGGCATCAAGTTATCGGCGACCAAAAAGTAGCCAAAAATCAAAACAAAACTGAGGGCGGCCACTTTTACCCAACGTGCAAATTTTTCATCCGGTGTCATTCGTACTTCTTACCTCTATTACCTATTCTTCTGTGCCGCAGTCGTCTTCGGTGGTGGCGGTATAGTCCATTGCATTTTGATTAATGGTGACCAACACCCGCTCCAAGGCGTCAAAATCTTCAGCCGCAATACCAGAGAGCAAATGCTTGCGCACCCGCAATACCCGCGCTTCGATGCGCGACATTAAGTCACTACCACTGTCGGTGACATGCACCGTACGGGTGCGCTTGTCCTCGGGCGAGCAGCGCCGTGTGATCAGCCCCTGCGCTTCTAAATGCTTCAACGTGCGCATCAAAGAGCCCAGTTCAATTTCCAGCGCCTGTGCCAATTCACTTTGGCTGATGCCATCCCCCAATCGGCGCAACATCCAAAGCGCACTCCAACGTGGATAGCTCAGCCCCAGAGGCTCAAGCTCTGAATTCGCCACACGGCGCCATAATCGCGCCGTGCGCCCTAAGTGCTCAGCGATAGACATGTGTTCGGGATTGGGCGATGTCATCGAGTTTTCCTTCCATCGTGAAAATACTTAGCAGGCTAAGTAATACCAGGCAGACACTATAAAATAGTTAGCAGGCTAAGTAAACAGAAAGGTGATGAGCATCACAAAAATATAGCAGGTTGCTTGGATGAAACGCGCTCGCTGCTCATCACCATCTCTGGTAATCTATCTCGCGTCATCTTTTTGTTTGTAAAGGAATTACCATGCAAGATCTATGGGATCGCCATCTCCGTTATCGCAGCCATCATATTGATGTGCCGCTGGATCATAATGACGCTAACAGCCCCTCGCTCTCGATTTTCGCCCGCGAAATCGTCGATACGCGTAAAAATGAGCAAGCGTTACCCTGGCTAGTGTATTTTCAAGGTGGACCTGGCATGGAATCGCCTCGCCCTAATGGCGCGAGCGGTTGGTTAAAACGGGCATTAGACGATTACCGCGTGTTGTTGCTCGACCAACGCGGCACGGGCTTAAGCTCGCCGGTGAATCACCAAACGCTTGCCCATCTCACTGCCGCTGAGCAAGCGGACTATCTGAGGCATTTTCGTGCCGATAGCATCGTGAAAGACGCCGAGTGTTTGCGTGAGGCGTTAGGTATCAAGCAATGGGCGATCCTCGGTCAAAGCTTTGGTGGGTTCTGTGCGCTCACCTATTTATCTTTCTTTCCGCAATCGCTATCGCGTGCGTTTGTCACCGGCGGTATTCCGCCGATTGAAGGACATGCCGATAGGGTGTACCAAAAAACCTATCAGCGCGTGGAAGATAAGAACCAGCAGTTTTTCGCTCAGTTCCCCGATGCACAAGCCCGCTGCCACGAGATTGCCCAGTATTTGCAAAACAATGCGGTGACGCTGCCAAACGGTCAGCCGTTTACGGTGGAGCAGTTCCAGACCATTGGCCTAAATCTCGGCCGCGGTCATGCGGGGCTGCCGCTTTATTATTTATTGGAACGAGCCTTTATTGAGGTGAATGGCGAGCGTGTGCTGAGCTATCCATTCCTTGATGCGATGCAGGCAGAACAAGGGTATTTAACCAACCCTTTCTACGCTATTTTGCATGAATCGATTTACTGCCAGCAGCAGGCCTCGCATTGGTCAGCCCATCGGGTGCGTGATCAATTCCCGCAGTTCCACTATCAGCCCGATCAACCGTTCCGGTTTACCGGCGAAATGGTCTATCCGTGGATGTTTGATCAACTTGCCACGCTCAAACCACTCAGAGAGGCCGCGATGTTGTTGGCGGAAAAAACCGATTGGCCGGCGCTTTATGATCTCGAGGTGCTCAAGCACAACACGGTGCCGCTCGCCTGTGCCACCTATGTGGATGACATGTTTGTTGAGTTTGATTACTCCCGCCAAACCTTGGCGAAGATTGCCAACAGCCAAGCGTGGATGACCAACGAGTACGAACACAACGGCATCGGCGTCGATGGTGAGCGTATTTTGGATCGCCTGATAGCGATCGGCGATAGCCTTGCCGCTATTCAAGGCCAATGACGCCCCGCTAAACCAATGACGATGGCCATGCCTTTGCTGCTTTGGCATGGCCACACCACGGTTACCGATCCGATATAGCGGCTGCGGACATTTTCAGCGCAACAAACTGTGATCTAATTCAAATCAATTATTGGCGCTGACAAAGGTGGTACGCTGGCTGACAATACGGTGCACACCGATAAAACGTATAAAAATGTTCGCTTACGGCTGCCTCGTTAGTGTATCGCTTACTCCCGCGGGTTTTGTCTTTATCACTGGACAATGAAGTATCTGTCGAGCGCTTGCATGTTCCATTAATTGGCGTAGTATAAATGCGTTCTCTCAGGGAATAGGACGTTCCCAGCACGATGTTGGCGTAGGAAGTTGTGCCACCGTACATCGTCACTTTTCTTTTCACACTTTGCGTTCACACAGATGAAAATTGTAAGTAAAACAGGCAAAAAGAGAGCCATCTTTTACAAATCTAGTGTTTTCTTTGATAAATTATGGTCTCGCGACAAAACGCCCGTTTCTATCCTTTTACTCGCGGTAGTCATTGGCTTTTTAGGCGGCGTGGTAGTCACCCTTTTCGAGCTCGCCATCCACTCACTGTCTCAGTCCAGAACCGAATGGTTAGACAGTAACATCAACTCGATGATTCCATTGGGTGTGCTCGCGTTTCTTATTAGCGCGGGGCTCGCCTTACTCGGCTATTGGCTTGTTCATCGTTTTGCCCCTGAAGCGGCAGGCTCGGGGATCCCAGAGGTTGAGGGCGCGATGGAAGGCATTCGCCCCACACGATGGTGGCGAGTTATCCCGGTGAAATTTTTTGGCGGTTTAGGCGCGTTAGGCTCTGGCATGATTCTCGGCCGCGAAGGCCCAAGCGTGCAAATTGGTGCCAATATTGGCCGAATGGTCACCGATACCTGCCGCATCAAAGACAGGAACAGTAACCAAACCTTGCTCGCCTCCGGTGCTGCAGCGGGGCTGGCGGCGGCTTTTAATGCTCCACTGGCGGCTATCATGTTTGTGGTTGAGGAAATGCGACCACAATTTCGCTATACCTTAATTTCAATTAAAGCGGTGATCATTGCTGCGATTATGGCCGATATCGTCTTTCGCTATATCAATGGCCAAGAGGCGGTAATTGTATTACCACAATACGAAACGCCGCCACTTATTTCGCTGTGGTTCTTTCTCGTTCTGGGCTGCTGTTTTGGGGTATTTGGCGTACTGTTTAATTTTCTGATTATGCGCTTTCAGGATTTTTTCCAACGCTTTTATCAGAAAAGCCAAAAACGGATCTGGTTAGTGGGTGCCACGTTAGGCGGCTTTTTTGGCTTACTACTTATCTATGCGCCTGAGCTGACCCATGGTGGCATTAATTTAGTGCCAGATTTCGTCACCCTCAATTATTCAATCAGTGCCCTGCTGTTTATCTTTATGGCACGCACATTACTGACAGTGATTTGCTTTAGCTCGGGTGCGCCTGGGGGCATTTTTGCACCCATGCTGGCGCTAGGGACCTTGTTAGGCACAGTGTATGGGTTAGTGGTTGCCAACATGTACCCTGAGATGGGGATAGAGCCGGGTATGTTTGCTATTGCGGGCATGGGCGCTCTGTTCGCCGCGACCGTGCGCGCGCCGATTACCGGTATTTTGTTGGTGATTGAAATGACCAACAACTATTATCTGATTTTGCCGTTAATCATCACCACCCTCGGTGCCACCTTGGTCGCACAGTTGCTTGGTGGACAACCAATTTATACGGAGCTATTGCGTCGTAAAGTACGCGAGCAGAAACTTCGGATAGAAAATGCATCTCAATGAGGGATGCCGTGTTTTTCGAGTAGAGCGGTTATTTCTCCGCTCTTTTTCATTTTGCGTATACTAGCGTTCAGTGGCTCAATAAGAGCTTGATGCCGCTGATGAATCGCCAAATAAATGGGAATGGATTCGACAGGACTGTCTGCCATGCGTACGGTCGTCAGTTGCTCTTTTTCGAGCATACTTGCGATGCCCACATAGCCCACCATCGCCTGTGCACGATTACTATTCACCATGTTTAACGCAGCCCGTTCAGTTCTTACGGGCACCATATCCCACTGATATCTATCCGCAATCATCAGCGCCAATTGATCACCAATCACCCCCACCACACGTTGATAATCTTCAGGATTAAGCACATACGTGTGCCCAAACAAATAATAGTCAACGGAGAACAGTGATTCTGTGGGATAAAGCACCTGAGGCGTGTCTTGGTAGACCAATCGCGTGCGACCAAAGTCAATATCAATGATCCCTTTAGCGAGTGCATTCTCCGCTCGCGCTAGCGGCATTTCTATCCAAGATAGTTCGATGTTTGAGTCAACGGCGTTAAAAACCTGCTCGACGATCGTTTTGGTCGCGGATGACATCGCGCCCGTATGATCGCGGTATGCAACAGTCAGTGTGTTTGCCAGCGCACTCAACGGCAACCAGCAAACCATTAATATCCACCATCTCGTCACATTGCCACCTCAGATTATCTTTGCACTCTTAGAGATTAGAAGACAGGAGAAGCGTCGTCCACGCGCAGAACGTGACACTGTCACTTAGTTATGAAGTCACTCTTCGCATTTATTATGTATGCATGCCAATTGAATCACTGACCTGCTCTTTAATAACGTTTGAAATATTGATCGCGCGCTGGGGCAGCACGCGTCCGGCAAGAGAAGAAAGGTATAGGGTTTCACTGACCGGTGTCGGTAAATGGTGAGCTTTGATCGCCGATTGTTGCGCAAAAGCGGCGACGGCATTGGCGGGTAACACGGTAAAGCCGAGTCCGCGTGCAACGGGTAGTAAGATAAGACCAATTTGATTAGAAAAGCCAGATTGCTTGATGGGGCGCAACTGCGCCGTTTGGTATTGCTCGAAGTTCGCTCCAAGTAATAACTCGGCGTGATGCCTCGCATCTGGATGATCAATGAATCCTAGCTGGCAGAGTGTTTCCCAAGTCGGGGATCTAACATGGCGCGGTGTCACCAGCAACAACGGCTCTTCCCCGATGGGTTCAGACTGAATATTTGGATTAACGGGACATGCGGTTGTCAGGCCAATATCAATGGTGTTGTTCAAGATGGCATTATGAATATCGCCATTTGGCGCAAAGCGATAGTTAATCGTAAGTGTCGGATACGTCACCTGGAGATCGAGCAAATGAGGGTATAAACGGAGACCAACACTTCCCGGCGACATAAGACGCACCTCCCCTTCATAACCGGGATCCTGGCTGATGTTAACGGCTAGGTTATCGAGTGTTTGTAGTACATCTTTTCCTTGACGATAGAGTTGCTCTCCAGCCTCCGTCGTGACAATACCCTTTTTACTCCGAATCAGTAAGGTGGTCGATAAAGCATCTTCGAGCTTTCGCACGTGCTGACTGACGCCTGATTGGGTCATAAAACACTTATCAGCGGCTTTGGTAAAACTGCCAACATCTACCAGGGTGCAAAAGGTTTTCAGCCAAACAGGGTTAACCATAACAAATTGTCATCATAACTATTGCAAACCATAATTTAACATTATGTTTGTGATACCTCATGCTTGCAACCACTGACAACGTCATCTTAGAAGGAGCAACGCATGCCAACCCCTTATCCACGTACATTTTCACACATTGGTATTTCGGTACCTGATTTGGACAAAGCCGTTCAATTTTACACGCAAGTGCTTGGCTGGTATCTCATTATGACACCTACCGAGATTATCGAAGACAATAGTGCAATTGGAGCGATGTGTACCGATGTGTTTGGTCAAGGTTGGGAGCGCTTTCGTATTGCCCATTTATCAACCGGTGACCGAGTGGGTGTCGAGCTATTTGAATTCAAAGATCAGCAAAACCCTGACAACAATTTCGAGTACTGGAAAACGGGCGTCTTTCACTTCTGCGTGCAAGATCCTAACGTTGAAGCACTGGCTGAACGTATTGTTGAGGCGGGTGGTAAGAAACGTATGGAGAAACCACGCTATTACTATCCTGGAGAGAAGCCCTATCGCATGATCTATATGGAAGACCCATTTGGCAATATCTTGGAGATCTACAGCCACAGTTACGAGCTTATCTACAGCGCAGGCGCGTATTAACTCTCTTGTCTGTAATGGCTACCTTGGCATTTTAACTCACCAGGCTCAACGCGATTGAGCTTGGTTTCTACCTCACACGACACCGACCTTATTCGTAATAAAAATACAAGTGTGATCTTTATCACTTGATGAATCATTATTGACCAGACTAGTAGTGTGATATTTATCACTCTAGTTTTTTATTTCACTATTCTAAAAAAATAAAAAGTGATCTACATCACTATATATTTTATAAACCAAAAATCACAAATGTGATATACATCGATATAGATTTTATTGACAATTTTATTTTTTGTGTTTTGTGCTAAATTTACATGTTATTTCTGTGACAGGTGTTGGACTAACATATAGTTGCGAAGTGAATAATGAGAGTTGAGTCAATAAATCCCCGTTATCAGTTCTCTCGAAAAAATATGTGGTAAATTGACTGGGTACTTACTAGCCAGACGGTTTTGGCGAACCGTTCTACCACACACGTTCAATGAGAACATCAAACGGGGTATTGTTATGATATCATCTGACACCAAGATCAAGATACAGAATTTTGGTCGCTTCCTCTCGAATATGGTGATGCCCAATATCGGCGCATTCATCGCGTGGGGGATTATTACTGCACTATTCATTCCGACCGGTTGGGTCCCCAATGAGACATTGGCGGCCATGGTCGGCCCCATGATTACCTACCTACTACCACTGCTGATCGGCTATACCGGCGGTAAACTTGTTGGCGGCGAACGCGGTGCGGTTGTCGGTGCAATTACCACCATGGGGGTGATTGTCGGGACTGACATTCCCATGTTTATGGGCGCGATGATGGTTGGTCCATTCGGCGGCTGGGCGATCAAAAAATTCGATGCTTATGTCGATGGCAAAGTGAGAAGCGGGTTTGAGATGTTAGTGAATAACTTCTCCGCCGGCATTATCGGTATGCTTTGCGCGATTATCGCATTCTTCCTTATCGGCCCGTTCGTAAAACTCTTATCCAGTGGCCTCGCGGCAGGTGTGGAGTTTTTGGTCTCAGCACACCTGTTACCACTGACCTCTATCTTTGTTGAGCCTGCTAAGATTCTTTTCCTCAACAATGCGATCAACCACGGTATTTTCTCACCACTTGGGATCCAGCAAGCCTCAGAGGCTGGCCAGTCTATTTTCTTCCTCATTGAGGCAAACCCAGGCCCCGGTTTAGGCATCTTGCTTGCCTACATGGTGTTTGGTAAAGGCACCGCACGTCAAACCGCGGGCGGTGCATCCATTATTCACTTCTTCGGTGGTATTCACGAAATCTACTTCCCTTACATTCTGATGAATCCACGCCTTATTCTTGCCGCGATTGCGGGTGGTATGACAGGTGTCTTCGTTCTCACTATGTTTGATGCAGGTATTGTGTCGCCCGCTTCGCCAGGCTCTATTTTTGCTGTGCTGTTAATGACGCAAAAAGGCTCAATTGTCGGCGTCTTGGCTTCAATTATTGCCGCAGCCAGCGTGTCATTTGTGGTCGCCGCTTTACTGATGAAAACACAGAAAAGCACAGAGGGTGAAGGTGACGAAGCCTCACTTGATGAGGCGACCGCCAAAATGAAAGACATGAAATCAGGCGCTAAAGCAAGCACCTCCGCCCCCTCTTCTGCGCCTAAAGCCACAGTTAACTTTGCTGACGTAAAGCATATTTTAGTTGCCTGTGATGCTGGCATGGGCTCTAGTGCCATGGGTGCCAGCTTGCTGCGCAAAAAAGTGCAAAATGCAGGCTTAGATATTGGTGTCACGAATATTGCGGTCAATAGCCTGCCTGAGGATGCGCAGATTGTGATCACGCATAAAGATCTGACCGAGCGTGCGCGCACTCACGCGCCAACCGCACACCATATTTCACTCAATAACTTTTTAGACGGCGATGTTTACGGCCAGTTGGTTACCCAAATTCTCGCCGCACAGTATCCCGCCGCCAACGATCCACAAGTGCTTCAAGTTCCGACGACGGCGGCAAATGACGACAGTTTCGAGCCAACCCCGGCACCTGCTTTTCAACTTCAGCGTAAAAACATTCATCTTGGCTTAACGGCCACAAACAAGGATGAAGCGATTCGATTTGCCGGTGAGCAACTTGTCAAACTTGGCTACGTAGCGCCTAGCTATGTCGACGCGATGTTTGAGCGTGAGGCATTAACCCCCACTTACCTCGGGGAGTCGATCGCCGTTCCTCATGGCACCGTTAAAGCAAAAGACGGGGTCAAGCAAACCGGCATTGTGGTATGTCAGTATCCATCGGGTGTGCAGTTCACCGACGACAAAGAGGATATCGCTAAGTTGGTGATTGGCATTGCCGCCAAAAACGATGAACATATTCAAGTAATTACCGCCATTACTAATGCGTTAGATGAGCCTGATGCAATAGATATTCTCACCAGTACTGACAGTATTGACGAGATCCTCAATCTATTGAGTGATGATAGCGTCACCTTTATGACGTCATCCCATTAATCAACCCAATAAGCAGGCCACCTCGGTGGCCTCTCATCACCACCGTTTTTAGTTTGAGGTAAATATTATGAAAAATGCTGTTCATTTTGGTGCCGGCAATATCGGCCGCGGCTTTATCGGAAAATTGCTCGCGGATGCCAATGTCGAGGTCACCTTTGCCGATGTCGATGCGCCCCTCATTGACCAACTCAGTCACAAACAAAGCTACAACGTCAAAGTGGTAGGTAACGACTGCCATATCGACACGGTTTCTCATATCACGGCAGTCAATTCGGCAAGTGATGATGTTATCGATAAAATCGTAAAAACGGATTTAGTGACCACGGCTGTTGGCCCTAATGTGCTTGATATTATTGCCAAGACCATCGCCACCGGCATTGAAAAACGTTTCGCATCCGGCAATGAGGCCCCACTAAACATTATTGCCTGCGAAAACATGATCCGTGGTACGTCGCATCTCAAAGGCGAAGTCTATAAGCACCTTGACCCCGCATTACATGAGAAAGCAGACGCACTGATTGGTTTCGTCGACTCCGCAGTTGATCGCATTGTGCCGCCGGCGGAAGCGGCGAACGATGATCCCTTAGAGGTCACGGTAGAAAGCTTCAGCGAGTGGATTGTGGATGAACAACAGTTCAAAGGCGAAATCCCAGATATTGCAGGGATGGAGAAGACACAAAATCTCATGGCCTTCGTCGAGCGTAAGCTTTTCACCTTAAACACGGGCCATTGCATCACGGCGTATTTGGGTTGCTTGAGCGGCCACCGCACCATTCGTGAAGCCATTACCGATCCGAAAATCCGTGATTTGGTGAAAACAGCGATGCAAGAAAGCGGCGAAGTGCTTATCCAACGCTACGGATTTGACCGCGCCGCTCACCAAGCGTACATCGAGAAAATTTTGGGGCGTTTCTCAAACCCCTATTTGGTTGATGAGGTCGATCGTGTTGGTCGCCAGCCTATCCGAAAGCTAAGTCAGAACGATAGGCTTATCAAGCCATTACTGGGTACAATAGAGTACGGCACAGATAACCGAGCCCTATTAAAAGGGATTGCCGCAGCATTGAAATACACCAATCACACCGATCCACAAGCTGAAGAGCTTCAAGCTTCATTGGCTGAGGTGGGCGTAAGAAAAACGCTAGCGACATACACCGGCTTGGCAGAGGAAAGCCCTGAAGTTGAGGCAATTAACACCCTGTACCAGCAATTGTAAACCGCGCATTTTACAGGGGGAGTTTAGCTCCCCCGTTATAACAATAAGCAGTATTGAGTCTATGGCAGAAAATTTCGACGAAACAGACATCATTGAACGATTAAACCAAGCGCCAACCGTGCGTGGCTTTTTTGTTGCCGCGGTGGATACGTTTGAGACAGCTATTGATGGCTTAATCAAGCGGGTTTTTCGCAAAGATAACTTTGCGGTGGAATCAGTGGTGGGGCCTTTACTGCACGACACTGGGCCGCTGGGTGATCTTTCTGTGCGATTAAAACTCTTGTTTGGTCTAGGCGTGTTATCAGATGACGCTTATCACGATATTGAACAGATCATTAAACTTAAAAACCAACTGAGTAACGATGCCGACGATTACCAATTTACCGATCCTAAGGTACTCGATGCCGTCAAAAAGCTGCGCAAAGCGAATACGATGGGCATGCTTTCGCTCGATATTGGCCCGCCGGAAGATGACGTCGATATAGAATTCTATCAGCTACAACTGCAGCGCCAACAGCAGGTGATCCGCTCAGGGTTGTCACTCGCCATCGTGGAAATCTGCAATGAATTAAGCAAAGAAAGCCCTTTTTAGTGTGCCAACGTTCACCATCACTAATGAAGCAAATAGCCTGAAAGGGTTAGCCACACGCCTAGCGCGAACGCGCCTCCGAGAATCATGGCTTCCAGTAAGTAAGCCTTAATCACGTTATACAATTTCATACCTAACCAATCTTTTTTTATCTTTCGAGCATCAAATCAAAAATCGATGCACTTTGTCTACCATTATATACAAAAAGCCTTATAACGGATCACATAAGGCTTCATGCAAGCAAGGAAGGTTAGTGTTCAGCGATGACGTATTTCCCGATTGTTCGGCCACTTTCTACGGCTTGATGTGCAAGGATTAAATTGGCTGCATTAAGCCCGGTTAGTTGATGAGAGGCCGTGGACTTGAGCACGCCTTGGTCAACCAATTTAGCCACATTCGCCAAGATCACATGTTGTTGGTACATATCAGCGGTCGAGAACAAACTGCGGGTGAACATGAACTCCCAGTGCAACGAAATCGACTTACTCTTTAACTTTCGAATACCGAGCTGTTCCGGGTCGTCAATCAACGCCAGTTTGCCTTGAGGGATCAGACAATCTACCAGCTGCTCCAAATGCGACTCGGTATGATTAAGACTCGCGACATGGGTTACCGCTTCTACTCCCAACGCATCAAGCTGCGGCTGTAAGGGCTTCGCATGGTCAATGACATGATCGGCGCCCATTTCTTTCACCCACGCTTGGCTCTCTGGTCGCGACGCAGTACCGATCACCGTCAACGACGTCAGTTGCTTCGCAAGCTGAGTTAACACCGATCCCACCCCGCCTGCTGCACCCACAATCAGTAAAGTGCTCGACTCTGGCTCAAGTCCAGCCTTTAAGCGATCAAACAGTAACTCCCACGCCGTAAGTGCAGTCAGTGGCATAGCGGCGGCATCGGCAAATGACAGCGTTTTAGGCATGGCACTCACTATTTTTGCATTCACACATTGGAACTGACCATTCGATCCGGGCCGATCGAGCGCGCCGGCATACCACACTCTATCGCCGGGCTGAAACCCCGTCACATGGCGACCAACTTGGCGTACAATTCCCGCCGCATCCCACCCCAGCACTTTATGCTGTCCCTCAGGTGCATCGACGTTGCCGCGGATTTTGACATCCACAGGATTAACAGAAACCGCCTTCACTTCCACCAGAAAGTCATCATCGTTAGGAATCGGCGTGGGTAAAATGATGTCAGCCAATGTGGCCTTTTCTATCGGGTGCGCAAAGCGATAACCAACCGCATGCATCTCTGTCGGTAACGTTTGTATTGTCATGATGCAGTCCTCATTCTGTGTGATAGCTGGGGGAGACGGAATAGCTGGGATAGTCGACATAGCCTGCTTCGTTGCCGCCAAACAAGGTCTGAGGGTTAAATTCAGCCAGTGGCCAGCCATGTTGGAGACGAGCGACATAATCCGGGTTGGCAATAAAAGGACGACCAAATGCCACTAAATCCACCAACTCGCGAGCAATCAGGCTCTCTGCTTTGGGTTGGTCGTATTTTCCGGCCACAATGATCGCGTTGTCGAACCGCGCGCGCAGCTGATGGCGGAAATCATCATCAACTTGCGGCGCATCATCCCAGTCCGCTTCGGCAAGATGCAAATAGGCAAGCCCCAGTTGATTGGCATGGCTTGCCACCTCAAGAATGGTGGGAATAATGTCAGGGCAGTTCATTCCACGCGCAGTGATAAAAGGAGCCAGACGGATCCCAGTGCGTGACGCACCAATCGCCTCACTAATCGCTGTCATGATCTCCACCAAAAAGCGCATCCGGTTTTCACGACTGCCGCCGTATTGATCATCGCGATGATTGGAGGTCGAGCGTAGAAACTGGTCGATGAGGTAGCCATTGGCGGCGTGAATTTCGACACCATCAAAGCCCGCTTCTACGGCATTCAAGGCGGCTTGCCGGTAATCATCGACAATGCGTGGGATTTCGTCGGTTTCTAATGCACGCGGGATAGGACACGGACGCATGCTTCCGCCATTTTCGTCAGCTATCCATACACTCGCTTCAGGAGATAACGCCGACGGTGCGACAGGCAAACCGTCTTCGTGAAAAATGGGATGCGACATACGACCCACATGCCACAGCTGCAAAAAGATTTTACCTCCCTCAGCATGTACGGCATCCGTGACATGACGCCAGCCCGCGATCTGGGCGTCGCTATGAATGCCTGGCGTAAAGCTATATCCCTGCCCTTGTGGAGAAATTTGCGTCGCTTCCGTCACGATAAGCCCTGCGCTAGCGCGTTGGCGATAATAGTCAGCCATCATCGCATTAGGAATATTGCCTGGCTGGTCGGTGCGAGCGCGCGTCATTGGTGCCATGACAATGCGGTTAGCGAGCGACAGCCCAGACTGTTGGTAATCATCAAACAAAGACATGCTGATCTCCTTGTGGTGGTCGAGCGTGATAGTGTTAGTAAGTGGCTATCAGCCTATTGACAATCACCACAAAGAAAAACCATGCTATAGAGACATCTCTTTCAACATTTTTTTGATAATGAAAGCACTTCAAGATCTGGCTATCTTCGTCGAAGCGGCCAAACACGGCAGCTTAACTGGCGCGGCCAGACAATTAGATGTGTCTCCCGCCGTTGCCAGTGCCGCCATAAAACGGTTAGAAACTGAGTTAGGCAGCCCTCTGTTTGTGCGCTCAACACGCAGTTTGCGACTCACTCAACAAGGCGAGCAGTTTCTGCGCTACAGCGAACAAGCCTTAGACTTGCTACAACAAGGTCAACAACAACTGCAAAACGCCGATAAGATCCAAGGTTCGCTGCTTATTTCCGCGCCGTCTGATTTGGGCCGTGACGTGATCCTTCCGCTGCTTGATGCGTTTATGTCGCTTTACCCCAACATCAGTACCCGCCTGTCGTTATCCGACGAACAAGCCAAGTTATTTTCCCAGCCTATTGATATCGCGATTCGTTATGGTGTGTTGGGCGATTCCAGTATGATCGCAATGCCGTTGGTTAAAGATAATCGTCGGGTGCTCGTGGCCTCCCCCGAGTATTTAGCCCAGCATAAAACGCCCGCGCATCCTTTGGATTTGAAACACCATGAATGCCTGTTCTACGAGCTAAATGAAGTGCGCTATAACCGTTGGCAGTTTCATCGCCAAGAGGAAGACATTGCAGTCAGTGTGACAGGGCGGCGCGCCAGCAATGATGGCGGCGTGGTAAGGCAATGGGCATTATCAGGAAAAGGGATCGCTTATAAATCGGCGCTCGATGTCAAAGCGGATCTGAATGCAGGACGGTTAGTGCCCTTGTGCACCGATTGGCAAGGCGAGCTCGCTCCACTCCACCTATTATGTCCGTCGCGCCAACAACTCACTCCCGCAGTCAAGGCGTTACACCGGTTCTTGCGCGACCAGTTAACATAAAAAAGCGAGCCACAGGCTCGCTTCATAGACGGTGGAAGGTACGACAATCAGGCCATTGCCATGGCTTGTTGCGCGATCACCAGCTCTTCGTTGGTTGGGATCACCAATGCTAGCGGTGACGCTTGGGTGGTGATTTGTCCTGCGGCACCAAAACGCGCGGCGGCGTTGGCATCGGCATCCGCTTGATAGCCAAAAATGGCCAGCTCTTTGAGGATCATCTCACGCACTGGCAGTGAGTTCTCGCCAATTCCGCCTGTGAAAACAATCGCATCCAGGCGAGATAAAGGCACCATGTAACTTGCGATGTATTTTGCTACGCGATAAGCGAACATTTCTAGCGCCAATTGTGCGCCTTTGTGGCCCTGCTCTGCCGCCTCGACCAAGCCTCGACAATCGTTCGTCAATTCCGAAACACCCAATAAACCTGCTTTGTCGAGCAGTTCATGATGGATCTCATCGGTACTCAGGCCTTTTTTGGAGAGAAACTCTAAAATGGATGGGTCGATATCGCCACAGCGTGTGCCCATCATCAATCCCGCCAATGGCGTGAAACCCATGCTGGTATCGACACTTTGGCCATCTTTCACCGCACACAAAGAGGCACCGTTGCCAAGGTGTACGGTGATTACGTTGGTTTGCTCAGGTGCTTGGTTAAGCCATTTAGCGGCTTCACGACTCACATAATAATGGCTGGTACCGTGGAAGCCGTAACGACGAATGCCATAATCATTATAGAGCTGACGCGAGATCGCGTAGTGATACGCTTTTTCCGGCATGGTTTGATGGAATGCGGTATCGAAAACCGCGACTTGCGGCAAGCTTGGGAAGGCTTTGCGTGCCGCTTTGATGCCCACTACATGCGCGGGATTATGCAATGGCGCCAAGGCTTTTAGTGCATCAATTTGTGCCAGTACGGCATCGTCTATCAAGGTGGCTTGACTGAAGGTTTCACCGCCGTGTACCACCCGGTGGCCAACGGCCTGCAGTTTGTCACTCAACTGGTTGCTTTCGATAAGGCCCACAATGATGTCCATGGCCTCTTGGTGGTGGTTGCTTCCTGCACTTAAGGTTTTCTCGGTTTTTTCACCGTCGACTTTCCAGCTCATCCGCGCGTCATCGCGCCCAAAGCATTCTCCAGCGCCGGAAATCACAGCATCGCCAGTTTGCGCATCCATCAGCGCGAATTTTAATGACGAGCTACCTGAATTAATAACGAGTACCAGTGCATCACTCATAGGGTTACCTTATTGGCAGAATTAGGGTCACGGCTCACTACCGTCACCCCATTATTAAAATATTTTTGAATAATTCAACTGTCGTTATAGTAATAGCATAATTGCGCAACAATTTACTGCTTAAGATCAAGCTAAGTGCGCACAGACTAGGCAAAAAATAAAACCGATAGATAGCTCACGGCAGCGACAGCCAACACTAATGAAAAATAAGTAACCAGGGCACGTCTCCGGCGGATCCAAGTCCCTACGCCCGCGAATATGCTGCGATGCGGACCCGTCATCCCTAGGCTGAGAGCATATTGATGAGCTAGACGTTGGTGGCCTTGCGCATATAACCGCTCAAGCAGCTGGTGGACATGCGCCACTGAGCAGTGACCCAGCACGGCCATACACTCCCCATGGGGCATGACCGTGAGCAATTCAACTTGCTTGTTGAGCTCATATTGCAAAAAGGCATTGCGAGCAGCCACGATTTCTGACGTTGAAAAAGTGGTCGGTTCAGTAAAAGCGTTGTTCATTACCGTCATGGCGAATCTCCCGATTGGCAGCAGGTAACGACCATCAACAACATAGTGCCCAGCAGGGCAGAGTGATGTATAACAGCGAGAGGAGAAAAACAAAGCAGGCGGGGCCAACTATCAACGACAGTCGGTAACAATGAAATGTAGCAATACCAACAGTCGCTATTTTTCTCCGTTAAGACTCGGAGGATGGTCGGTATTGTTCATGGTTATCTCCAAATACATGTGTTGCTTAGAAAGCATGATAACTATAACAAAAAACGCAGGGACTGTCTGTCAACGGAAGGTCATCTCTCACCCCATAGCCCGATCAATAATAGCCATGACATTAGGATTTCGTTTCAGCTCGCTGACGACATAACAACACACTGGCGCCCAACAGTTGCGAAAAAGCGACCGTTAAATCGGTTTGCATTTGTTGTTCACACTCTTGCTGTAGTGTTTTTAAACATCTGAATGCGGCACCATTATCGGCTTTTCCGCTGATTAACACATAAAAACAAAGCTTTAGTGTTGCTTTAAACTCACCCTCGGCATGCATCGCTTGCATCCAGCTTTTCATAAACGCATTGATGGTACTGCGAGTATCGAGGGGCGTACGCAGGCTCTCCACCAAAAAAGGCTCTAATGCGACCATAAAATCTTGCTTGCGGGGAAAGTGGTGGCTGATCCCGGTGCGCGATACGCCTGTCGCTTCACTGAGCGTGGTATAAGACATTCCTTCATAACCAAGCGCCAACAGCTGCCGCTTCGCCTCTGCCAAGATAGTCTCAATGGTTTGCTGTGTTTGGGCTTTACTGCGTTTTGGCATGCGTAATCTGTTCTCCCCGTCAATCGCCGTCATTGGCGCTGTGATGACACGCGCGCCACTCGGCTCGCGGTCAGGCTAACTCACGAAAAAGTCCCGCCCCTTTTAAAATAGTACAGACTGGCTCACTCAGCCTGACACTAACGCTTTACCAAGACGCTGAAGCGGATCAAACTTCCAAAAACCTTATTGAGAAGAATATGAAAAAACTGAAAAATCCGAAGCAAATCACTGCAAATAGTGCCGTCAGTCATAATTTGAACACGTGTTTAAATGATTATCTTGCTTCTCCTCGCCCCTGATCACTAAATTAACATTATTATAACGTTTAAACGTAGTCTTACGTTGCGACAATGAGGAAGTCCAATGTCACATATCAAACCGAACGATCAGATCCTGCGGTGGGCCGATGAACGTCCAAGCCATGTTTTTCTGCGCCAAATTCACGGCCGCCGCTTCCATGACTACACCTTTGCTGATGTGGCCGACCAAGCATTGCGCATGGTTACCGCACTGCGTGATATGGGACTGAAACCCGGCGATAAAGTCGCGCTCATCTCCAAAAACTGCGCTGAATGGTTTATTGCCGACTTAGCGATGATGATGGGCAGTTATATCAGCGTGCCGATATTTCCCACGGCCGGGACAGACACCATTGACCATGTGGTGACCCACAGCGAATCGAAAGCCATGTTTGTAGGCAAGCTTGATGACAGTAAAGCCCTGAGCGCCTCACTGGAAAACATGCCAGGCTTAAAGACCATTGCCTTTCCCTATCCCACGATTAGCTGCCATTACGAGTGGCATGATTTGATCGCCAACCATGAGGCATCAGATGAGCGCCCTGTGCATCAAGACAGTGATGTGATGTCCTTGGTGTATACCTCGGGCACGTCGGGCTTACCTAAGGGGGCGATTTTAAGTTATGGCGGCTACTGCTGGTCCGCTCAGCGTTTGATTGACCATATTGGCATTGAGCCTGATGACCGTTTGTTCTCTTATCTCCCACTGGCGCATATTACTGAACGGGTTTATATCATGGGCTCGGCGATCATGGGCGGGATCCCAACCGCTTTCCCAGAGTCACTCGATACCTTTATCGAAGATGTCAAAATGCATCGCCCCACCTTGTTCATTTCTGTTCCTCGGCTTTGGACGCTGTTCCAGCAACGTATTCAAGAAAAGCTGCCGGACGGCAAGCTTAACCTCCTGCTTCGCATTCCGTTGGTCAATAACCTGATCAAAAGCAAAATTGCAAAAAACCTCGGATTGGATCAGGCGCGCGTATTGGGCTGTGGCTCGGCGCCTGTCGCTCCTGCCCTGCTGCAATGGTATGAAAAACTTGGGTTGCACATTACCGAAGCGTGGGGCATGACTGAAAGCTATGCCTACAGCACCCTCAATTATCCGTTTAGAGCAGACAAAATCGGTACTGTAGGCAATGCAGGTCCCGGCGTTGAAATCAAGATTGCTGACGATCAGGAGATCTTAGTCAAAAGTCAGGGGCTTTTTAGCGGCTATTACAAAAACGAAGAAGCCACCGCAGAAACCTTGGTAGATGGCTGGTTGCATACCGGCGATCTCGGTGAACTCGACAACGAGGGATATCTCAGTATTTCGGGTCGCAAAAATGACACCTTTAAAACCGCCAAAGGTAAGTTTGTCGCGCCCGTGCCGATTGAAAAGCGTTTGTTCGAGCTCTCTAATGCCGAGATGCTCTGTGTGATCGGTTCAGGCATGCCTGCGCCTATTCTGCTCGCGCTGCCACACCATTTTCCACATTTTGACCGCGCGCGTTATGAGCGCCGGGTGAAGAAGGTGATTGATACTATCAATGGGGAGCTGGAGTCACACCAGCAAATCAAAGGCGTATTGATGATTAAAGAACCTTGGAGTATTGAAAACGGCAAACTCACGCCGACGCTGAAAATTCGCCGCCACAAGCTGGAGCAAGAGTATCATGATATCGGTACTCACTGGCCAAAAGGCACCTTGGTGCAATGGGAAGAAGACTGGGACTGATCCTTTCAATCATCGCCTGATAACACTCACCCACTATTGGCATAGACGCGCATAGTGGGTGATGTTTTTCTCCGTACCTGGCTGATATCGATAAGCCGTGCTACAAACATCGCAAAACCTGACCTGCCTCAATGTGCCACAACCAAGACTTTGCTAAAGATCGTCGTATCGACTTACAGCAGGCCACCCACACACTTTTCATGCCTGCTGCTTTTAACGTAGGGAAAGACCATGAAAGAGAATCAAACCGACACCTGTGATGCATGTGGTGTCAGCGCTGAAATAGGTTACATCATTTCTGAGGGCGACGAAGTGGCAGAAGTGACCATTCACGGCGACAGCAACGACGCGGTGCAAGCACGCTTCGAGCAATACCTAGCCCTTGCAGAAAGCATTAATCCTGCCGTTAAGCATGACTTTGACCCGCAACAGCTCGACGGCCATCGCGCGCACATCAAGCTACAGTTTGAATGCAGTGCCGAAAAGCTGATTTTTGAATTACGCAGCCGCGGGCTCAATAACGCGTAAATATCACGCGAAAACACCATGCGTTTCAGTGGTTCAAGCAACAGGGTGTTATCTCACACCCTGTTGTTGCTGAACACTGTTTATAAGCGCAAACTTTGCCAAGCCTCGCACATCTCTCGGAAGGTGGTTGCATCTCCCTCGGGCCGATCTGGATGCCACTTCAGTGCCATTTTACGCCACTGACGACGGATTTCATGCTCACTGGCATTCTCATCCAACCCCAACACTTTTAACGCCTTATTGCGCTCCAACATGGCCTCGCCCGGCGCCTCATTGCCAATATGACGCTGATAGTGCTTCCAAAACGACGACAGCAGCTCTTTCACGTCATCTTGGCTGGCGTCATAGTTATTCCAGTCCATGTAGTAATCACGCAACGGATCCTGATAATCAATTTCTTTGGCCACAAAGCCACTGTTACCTACCCGCCATTGCAGCTGGATATCCATTGACTCAACCTGCAACCATTGCTGTGGCAACAACATTTCTTGTAGTTGATACAAGGCATTCATTATCAAGAAATTGCGTTTGAATAAATCAAGGTGGGGGTCAGCATCGAGCTGGGCCATCATGGTGTCTTTTTGCAGCTCACCGAGTAGGTGGTGCACTTTCCAGCTTTGTCGCGTTGATTCTAGAATACTGAGTATTGGCCAAATCAGGGGGTTGTCTATTTCATCCCGTTTTTCAGCAAGCATGACGTTCATCCTCTGTCACTGGCCAGCTACCTTGAACCGGCATCTCTTGGGGTTGGTTGTAAAGCCACCTTATTAAGGTATAAACCAATTCTGGCTATTTTGTAGCAAATATCGGGAAATCCATTTTCGAGGCACGCCTATATGACCGCGTTCTCCGCCATCATAATGACACTCCCAACGTTGCCGATTAAATATTAAGCATATCCAGTGCCAACTTATGATGAAAAAGAGACCGTTTTGGCATATTAAAACCAAGTCTTGTCTGTTTATGTCGAGTCGACATCACAAGGCATTCACCTTAAACCGTGCAAACCCCATAATTTTTGTCATCTAATTCGCATTCTGCCCAGAACTCCATTAACCTTTTTGCAAGGACATACTAAACAACCGCTTTTCTATGACAGCATCTTCAACACAATGTGAGGCCTGCAGGGATGCGCAGCCACTCGCATTCGATTTTACCATGGCATTCCAGCCCATTATTCAGCTCTCTACGCATTCCATTTATGCCTACGAGGCACTTGCCCGTGGCAAAGACGGTAGCGGTGCGGGCAGTGTGTTTCAGCATGTCAACAAAGAGAATCAGTATCAGTTTGACCAAACCTGCCGGATCAAGGCGGTCAAACTCGCGGCCGAACTATCTATCCCTTGTTACCTCAGCATTAACTTTATGCCTAATGCGGTGTACGAGCCAGAGCGCTGTATCCGCACCACGCTGAAAGCGGCGAATGACTATAACTTTCCGCTCAACCGGATCTTATTTGAGTTCACCGAAGGGGAAGAAGTCCTTGATTACAGCCATATTCAGCGCATTATTCGCTATTACCGTTCACAAGGTTTTTTAACCGCAATCGATGATTTCGGTGCCGGTTATTCCGGTCTTACCGCGCTGGCCAGCATTAACACGCATATGATTAAGCTGGATATGGCACTGATACGGAATATTGACACTGACGTTACCAAGCAAACCATTGTGCGCCACAGTGTCGCTATGTGTCATGAACTGGGACGTCAAATTATTGCCGAAGGCGTTGAAACAGAAGGCGAGCTTCAGTGCCTGGTTGGCTTGGGCGTCGACTTCTTTCAAGGGTATTACATCGCTAAACCCGGGTTCGAGTGTTTACCACCTATCAATCAAGCACCTGGATTAGAAGCCTTTCACCGTCAATAAGATGACGACTTAGCGAGTCTTAGCACTCGCTGTTTTAACTCCCTCACAATCACAATTGATAATCTTTCTCAGCTATCAACTTTCAAGGTATACTGTTGCGCAATTACCGCGTTGAACAGGTGTAAAGAATGAATGGTGAATCGCTGAACGCACGTGGCCTCTCCCGGCGTCAATTCTTACAAACAACCGCAGCGGTGGCAGCCCTTTCCACCCTACCCGCTTGCTCGTTAGTCTCAGCGTCCCGAGAAAACGAGCAATGGGAATACCATCTCAGCGCCGAGCCCAGTCAGGCCGCGTTGGTTCCCGGTCATCAGACCGACGTCCTGGCCTTTAATGGCGACATCCCAGCGCCAACGCTCCGCTGCCGCCAAGGCGAGCCAGTGACGATTCACTTTACCAATAACCTCAACGAACCCACCACCATTCACTGGCATGGGTTACGTATCCCCATTGAAATGGACGGTGTTCCTTTCTTATCCCAAGCGCCTATTCAGCCCGGTGAAACCTTTACCTATCGTTTTACCCCACCGGATGCCGGCACCTTTTGGTACCACCCGCATATGAACTCTGTCGTGCAGTTGGGTAAAGGGCTGGTCGGCGCGATTGTGGTCGAGGAAGCCACGCCTGTCGTGTTCGATGAGGAGCACACACTGACACTTAAGCACTGGCATCTCGACCGACAAGGCCATTGGAAAGATCTCGCCATTCCACGCTACAGCGCGCGCATGGGGACACCCGGTGAATGGGGCACCGTGAATGGTATTCATCACCCTGAATACACACTGCAAGAAAAGGCGACCACACGGCTGCGCTTAGCCAATGTGGACAATACGCTCACCTATCCGATTCAAGTGCGCGGCGCAGAAGCCTGGATAATCGCCATCGATGGTAACCCGATTGCCACACCACGCCGACTAGAGGAGCACAAGATAGCCCCAGGGATGCGGCTAGATATTGGCCTGATTGCACCAAACGCTGGCGAAAAAATCGAGGTGATGCATATGAAAGGTGACTTTCCTTTCTTACTCGCCAGCTTTACCTCGACGCCTTCTCATCTAGAAGAAAAGCCATTGCCCGCTTTGCCGCTCAATCCCGTCACGCCGATCGATTTAGCCAACGCCGAAACCCGCCACTTTGTGTTTGAGTGGGCAGGGGCGATCACACCGGCCGATAAACAAGGCAAAGGGAAACACGAGTTCTGGCTGATGAATAAACGCGCTTGGGAGGGAATGAGTAAAGGTAATATTCCTGAGCCGATCGCCAAACTGGAACGTGGGAAGACCTATATCTTCGATTTAAAAAACGTCACSCARTACCATCACCCTATTCACCTGCACGGTCACACCTTTACTGTGCTGGAAATGGATGGCAAACCGGTCACGCCATTCCACACTGACACCGTGCTGTTGGGTAAAAATGGCCACGCCAAGGCAGCGTTTGTGGCCGATAATCCGGGCCGATGGATGTACCATTGCCATGTTATTGAGCACATGAAAACCGGCCTGATGGGGTTTGTCGAGGTCGCATAGCGGCCAAATCACGCCTATAAAAAACGGCGAGCACTTGGCTCGCCGCTTTATACCGTCACTCGGTTTTCACCCGCTGCGATTAACTGTCCTTTTCCGTTTTAAAGCGATTAACTAACTCTGATAGCTCTGAGGCCACCACACGCAGCTCGGCGGCTGTTGCATTGGTTTGCTCTGCCGTTGATGCTGCACTGTTGGCACCTTCCAAAACACTGGTCACATTCTGATTAATATCTTCCGATACCGAGTGTTGCTCTTCTGTCGCCGTGGCAATTTGTGCCGCCATGTCGTGAATTTGTCCTACCAAACTTTGGATGGTGTCAAAGACACTCAAGGCCTCTTCCGTTGCCTCAGTGGTAGTTTGTGAATGCTCAACACTGCCTTGCAGCTTTTCAGAGAGCTGGTTGGTGCGTTGGGTTAAGGCCTGCAACAGTTCATCGATCTCTTCGGTTGATTTGGTGGTTTTTTGCGATAGCACCCGCACCTCGTCTGCGACCACCGCAAAGCCTCGTCCGTGCTCCCCGGCGCGCGCTGACTCAATCGCCGCATTAAGCGCAAGCAAATTGGTTTGCTCGGCAATACCTCGAATGGTATCTAGCATAGCGGTGATATTGTCGTTCTCTTTGGTGAGCTCCGCCATCGCACTATCTGCTTCGTTGAGCGTGGTGGCCATCTCTTGCACCGCTGCACGCGTGTTATTCATCAATGCCATGCCTCGGTCCACTTCTGACTGGCACTGCTGGGCGGAGTCCGCCGTTTGATTACAGTTTTGCGATACCTCGTTGGCCGTGGCCACCATTTGATGGAACGCGGTGGCAATTTGCTCTAGCCCTGAGCGCTGCTGATGACTAGCACCATCCAGCTGCTCCGCAAATTGGGTGGTTTGATCGGCATGAGACGACAGCTTGGTCGATCTGTCCTTTATACCGATGATCAGCTCTTGAATCACATCCACAAACTGATTAAACGCGCCCGCCGTTTTGCCCAGCTCATCCTCGCCACGCACCGGTAAACGTTTGGTCAGATCGCCATCGCCACTCGCGGCATCGCTCAGCCCGTCGCTGACCGCAATGATGGATGCCGATATACGGTGGATCATAAAGTAGCCAAGCACACCGAATGCAAGCACGAGGATCAGACTGATGGACAGGATCACCGTTTGCAATTGCGTTACTTGGCCGAGTACCTCTTGCTGCGGCACAATACCAATCAGTCGCCAACCACTCTCCGGTGCTTTGTACTGGTTGACAAAGTAGTCTTTGCCAGCAAAGGAGACGGCGGTAAGTGATTCACTAAAATTCCCACCGCTGTAGACACTTTCGACACTCCGGGCAGGCTCAAAGTTATTGTCTGGGTTGTTCGGATCCGCAAGCACTGTGCCCGTGTCTTCCACCAACACAATATAGCCCGACTCACCGAGGGTGACGTCGCCTAACATATTTGTCAGCGCTTCTAGCGTAACATCAACACCAATCACACCACGCAAACCGTCTTGCGCCTGAAACTCCATCACATAATCGAGCAGAGGTGCGCCAGTGTTTACATCTTGATACGCCGGCACACGCACTGGGTTGTTGCCACTTCCCTGACCCGTTTGGTACCAAGGGCGCTGGCGTGGGTCATAATCCCCCAACTCTCCTTGTGGCCATTGAATGTACCCACCATCGCTCAGCCCAAGAAACACATAGGCGAAATCCTCTCGTGAGTCCCCCATGGATTCCAACAAACCATACGCCCGTGCTTCGACGGGGCTGTTTTGCTCAGAGGTCATGGTCTTCGTCGGGCCCATATATTTGGTGACTGAGCTATCCAAGCGTTTAAGCGCGTCGCTATTACCCAGCATTTTGGCGTTTGCCGCCAGCCCTTCTAAGTAGAATTTAAACGCATTGCCTATGTGCTGCATTTCTTTGTATGAGCTCTGCTCATAGCTTTGTAATGTACTCGTTCGAAACTGATAGAGTGACACAATAGCGATAATGAGGGTGGGCAGGATAACGCCTGTCAGGACTACAACGAGTAATCGTTTTTTAATACTCATACTGACCTCCGTCAGTGACAGCACATAGGAGCATGTTGGTAAAAAGGTTGAATGTGTTGTTTTAAATTAGAACAACTATTAATGACAATCTAATAAATAACCTATTTCCCCTCACTTTTCCTACGACACAGCGTCGAGCTGATTGCTTTTTTAGACAAATGTAGAGGCTCGGCAGACACAGATTGCATCAACACGCAAAACCCTTTAAATTAGATAAAACTAAATTAAAAGAGAGGCATTATGACCAAGAAGAACTATCAGGAAATCAATCAGCAACAACTGGCGCTTAATAAACAATTCAAAGCACACAGTAGTGATACCCTGTCCGCATTCGGACAGCTGCACCGGGCGGCAATGGCTGAGGGCGATCTTGACGTAAAAACCAAAGAGTTAATTGCACTAGGGATTGGTATTGCCGCACGCTGCGATGGCTGTATTGGTGCCCACGTGGCCGCCGCTCTCAAACATGGCGCAACCAAACAAGAATGCGTAGAGACCATTAACGTCGCGATCGTGATGGGTGGCGGCCCGTCATTGATTTACGGCTCTCAAGCACTAGAGGCGGTTGAGCAACTGAGTGAGGCGTAGTGATCGCAGCCACCTAAAAAGTGGACGTGACCTGCAACAAAAACGCAGCCATCTCTGGCTGCGTTTTTCTCGTCGTCGTATGCGTTCAGGGAGGGCTTAACCGCGATAATACCGCTGCGGCACAAAAGGCATTTTTTCGACCGTCATGGGCAGTTTTTTGCCACGCACTTCCGCGTAGACCTCGGTGCCGGGGGCAATAAACTCAGGCGGGAGATAACCCATCGCCACAGGCATGCCTTTGGTGGGGCCAAAGGTGCCGCTGGTGACCACGCCGATTTCATTGTCGTCTGCATCAAACAGCTTGCTGCCTTCACGGACAGGGGCTTTGCTTTGGCCCACCAGCCCAATGCGCTTGCGGCTCACCGCTTTGGTAGCGATTTGATCGAGTATTTTCGCCTCACCGGGGAAGCCGCCCGCACGCTCACCATCAGCACGACGCACTTTACTAATGGCCCAAATCAAGGTTGCTTCAACTGGCGTCGTGGTGGTGTCCAGATCGTGCCCATACAGGCAAAGGCCACACTCAAGGCGCAGTGAGTCACGCGCGCCGAGCCCAATCCATTCTACCTCGTCGCGAGCTAACAGTGCTTTGGCGAGTGATTCTGCGTGCTCCGCTGGCACCGAGATCTCAAACCCATCTTCGCCAGTGTAACCGGAACGACTCACTACACACTCAATGCCATTAATCTCAACAGCTTGAATGTCCATGAACACCATGTCATTAACCTTCGGGTTGAATGTCGCCAGCACTTGCGCCGCCTTCGGGCCTTGAAGTGCCAGTAAGGCGCGATCCTCAAGCACCTCGACGGAGACATTCCCTTTCAAGTTATCGCGTAGGTGCTGAATGTCTTGTGCTTTACATGCCGCGTTGACCACTAGAAAAAGGTGATCGCCTAAGTTGGCAATCATCAGATCATCTAAAATGCCACCTTGCTCGTTAGTGAACAGTGCATAGCGCTGCTTTCCTTCTGGTAAATCCAGTACATCAACCGGGACTAATCCCTCTAATGCTTTCGCCGCATCCGTGCCATGAAGACGAATTTGTCCCATATGGGACACATCAAACAAGCCCGCATGCTCACGGCAATGAAGGTGCTCTTTGCGCACACCCAGCGGATACTGGACTGGCATGTCATAGCCAGCAAAAGGGACCATTTTTGCGCCCATATCAAGGTGCAGGCTGTGTAACGGGGTCGTGAGTAACTCTGCCATTATTCTCTCCATATTGTGCCAGCGGGCATCTTGCCCACGTTAAGCAATGCGTTTATGTGGTTGGTTAAGACGCCGTTACCCATAAGATCAGTGCATCGTCATCACTGACGGAAGCTAGCATGTGTCCCATGGTGGCGTCGTAATATACGCTGTCACCCTCATTGAGTGTGATCGCTTCATAAAACTCAGAAAAAAATTGGATGCTGCCTTCCAACACCAATAAAAACTCTTCACCGTCGTGTCGAATCCAGTCGCTATAATCCTCAAAAGTACGTGCCCTGACCCGCGACTTAAACGGCATCATTTTTTTATTGCTTAGCTGTGTTGCCAACAATTCATGCTCGTACGTGCCTGTGGGATGCGCTTTACCCTGACCGGCAAACGTGACATCTCGCCGTCCCGTAGCTTGCCGTTTTTTGGGCGGGGCAAACAACTGCGGGATATCAATGTCCAATCCGTGCGCGAGTTTTTGCATGGCTTGAAAGGTGGGAGATATCTGCTCATTCTCAATTTTGGACAAGGTTGAACGCGCCAAGCCTGTGCGCTGGCTTGCCTCTTCAAGTGTCAGCCCTAACCCGACCCTCACCGCTTTTAAGCGCGGGCCCAAACGCAACGGCGCAATGGGCTCACTCGCTTCCCCCTCGCGCAGCGAACGTTCAACCTGCATCGACGGGTACACATCCTGTGTTGATTGGTCTGTTGTCACCAGCTTTTCGCCTCTATCAGTTTGTCCCACTGTGTTTAACGCTTTAACACTTTTAACAAAAAAGTTTCCTATCGGAAAATAGCGATACCATAAACGTGACCTCGCAAGCGAATTGGCAAAGAAACACAACATTCGATACGTAGTCAACGTGGCAGTATTGAACCTTAAATATTAATAAAAACAATGTTTTAAACATTGCCATGGCACAATAACAGTGCTAGCCGCTGACAAAGGTTTCGTGTTGTTAATGCTGCCTATTTGCAATTTACCCTAGTTTAAGATAAAAAGGCAAACGTTTGCGTTGCTTGCTACATGGCCAACAGAGCAAGGTTTTGTCTCCATGATCACAACATAGGTTTCTTATTGGAAATTTATTTTGCGGAAAAGTGAACGCTTAGGTACGTTAACAAAATGTTTAAATCAACAGTGCGCGTATCCATCGATCGCGACTGTTGAGTGCAACGTGAAGCAATGTCGACATCTTCGATGTAAGACAGCATGAATAATGACAAAAACGTACCTTACTGATTGAGGAGACAGGCCATGAGTCACAGCATGTTTGACCTGTTCAAAGTCGGTGTCGGGCCTTCAAGTTCCCACACCGTAGGCCCGATGGTGGCCTGTGCACGCTTTACGCAATACGCGGCACAAACGCTCTCAGTGACCGACATCGAACGTGTCAAAGTGGACTTATACGGCTCACTAGCGCTCACCGGGAAAGGCCATGCCACCGATGTCGCCTGTGTGATGGGATTGATGGGCGAAATGCCCGCGACCATAGAGTCAGATGAAATCGATACCATGACCAAGCTGGTCAAAAACGGCGGCGAACTCCCCTTTGCTGGACGCCACTACATCCCATTCAATTGGCAGGCAGATATTGCCTTTCACTATGAGCAAGTACTGCCCGAGCACCCCAACGGGATGACAGTCAGTGCATACGATAAAGCCGGTGACTGTTTGGCCAGCAAGACCTATTTCTCTGTCGGCGGTGGCTTTGTGGTGGAAGAAGGCGAAACCGATGCATTGGCAACAGATTTTGTCCCTCCTCACCCGTTTAATAGTGCGGCGGAGTTGCTTGACCAATGTGCAAAAACGGGCATGACCATCAGTGAGCTGATGTTTACTAACGAAGTGGCACGCGCGCGATATCACGATAGTGGCGCCACACGTGACACGGTTAACCAGGGACTGGATCATATCTGGCAAGTGATGCGTGAGTGCATCGATAGAGGCATTAAACAAGGTGGCGTGTTGCCGGGTGGTTTAAACATTAAGCGACGTGCCAAAGGCATGTACGACGCCATTCACGATAAACAAGCCCATGGCTTACCCACAGATACCAATGATTGGGTCAACCTATTTGCCATGGCGGTCAACGAAGAGAATGCCGCCGGTGGTCGTGTGGTCACCGCCCCAACCAATGGTGCGGCAGGCGTGATCCCTGCCGTGCTTGCGTATTACGACAAATTTGTGTCGCCCAATAACCCAGACGGGATCCGTACCTTTATGGCCACCTCTGCGGCTATTGGCTCTTTGTACAAGACCAATGCCTCTATTTCGGCCGCAGAGGTCGGTTGTCAGGGAGAAATTGGCGTGGCGTGCTCCATGGCAGCTGGCGGCTTAGCCGCGGCGATGGGAGCGAGTAATCAACAAATTGAGAACGCCGCAGAGATTGGTATGGAACATAACCTTGGTCTCACTTGTGATCCCATCGATGGCTTGGTGCAAGTTCCCTGTATAGAACGCAATACCATGGGCGCCGTCAAAGCCATTAACGCTACCCGATTAGCCATGGGTGGCGACGGCGAGCACCACGTCTCGCTTGATAGCGTGATCAAAACCATGCATGAGACCGGGCTCGACATGATGAGTAAATATAAAGAAACCTCACAAGGTGGCCTCGCCACCAATGTGATCCCGATTAACGTCGTGGCCTGTTAGCCACCATCGCCAACAAGGAAAGCGCAATGAAACCGAGCTACCCGAATGTAGAATTGGAGCAGTTTTTCTCCACTAACTTATCGGAATCCGATGGCGCTGTGATGTCGGCAGTGCAGGCCGAACACAAACGTCAGCAACAACAAATCGAACTGATCGC
Organism: Salinivibrio sp. ML290; assembly: GCF_001995695.1. Lineage (NCBI taxonomy): Bacteria > Pseudomonadati > Pseudomonadota > Gammaproteobacteria > Vibrionales > Vibrionaceae > Salinivibrio > Salinivibrio sp. ML290. The sequence continues at coordinate 45,084 of NZ_MUEY01000022.1, forward strand.
CTCGGAGAACATCGTCTCGCAAGCCGTGATGCAAGCACAAGGCACCTGCTTAACCAATAAATACGCCGAAGGCTATCCGGGCCGCCGCTACTATGGCGGCTGCGAGCACGTTGATGAAGTTGAAGCCATCGCCCAAGCCCGCGCCAAACAGCTGTTTAGCTGTGAGTATGTCAACGTACAGCCGCATTCGGGCGCACAAGCCAACGGCGCCGTCATGCTGGCGCTACTGCAACCCGGTGACACCATTTTAGGTATGTCACTCGATGCTGGCGGCCACCTCACTCACGGCGCGCGCCCTGCTCTATCCGGTAAATGGTTTAATGCTGTGCAATACGGCGTGAGCAAAGACAGCCTAGAAATTGATTACGATGAAGTCGCAGTGCTGGCTCGTGAACATCAACCGAAGATGATCATCGCCGGGGGCAGTGCGATCCCTCGCCATATTGACTTCGCTCGTTTCCGTGCCATTGCCGATGAAGTGGGTGCCTATTTAATGGTCGACATGGCACACATTGCTGGCCTAGTGGCCACCGGCGCACACCCTTCGCCACTGCCCCATGCACATGTGGTCACCACCACTACCCACAAAACCTTACGTGGGCCACGCGGCGGGATGATCCTCACCAATCACGAAGACATCAACAAAAAGATCAATTCAGCGGTATTCCCCGGCTTGCAAGGGGGACCACTGATGCATGTGATTGCCGCCAAAGCGGTGGCATTTGGTGAGGCGCTGGAGCCTGAGTTTAAATTGTATATTGATCAAGTGGTTGCTAACGCCAAAGTCCTGGCCGAGGTTCTACAAACACGTGGCTGCGACATTGTTACAGGTGGCACCGATACCCATCTGATGCTCGTCGATCTGCGTCCAAAAGGCCTAAAAGGCAACCAAGCAGAGCAAGCGTTAGAACGCGCTGGCATCACCTGTAACAAGAACGGCATCCCTTTCGATACCGAAAAACCCATGATCACTTCAGGCGTTCGCCTTGGCACACCGGCCGGCACTAGCCGTGGCTTCGGCACTGAGGAGTTCCGCCAAATCGGAGAATGGATTGGTGATGTGCTGGACGCCTTAGTCGAAGCGCCAGAGGGCAATGCCGATATCGAGGCACGCATTCGTAAAGAGGTGCAACAGCTGTGCGCGCGCTTCCCGCTATATCGCCAATAAATGGCGGCGCGAAGCCATAAACAGTCTTGCAACGACTAAGCCAATACCATTGACACGTACGTTATTAAGACACAGGAGGCGGTATCGTCATCCACAGACCGCCTCACTTTACATTGTAAATCGCTCAACGACTGAGCAGCTCGCATTAAACGCAGGAGAGTAACAAATGGACGCGACACTAAAGTTTTCTGAAAGCCATGAGTGGGTCAAAGACAACGGCGATGGCACGGTGACCATGGGGATCACCGATCATGCCCAAGGCCTGCTGGGCGATGTCGTGTTTGTCGATCTGCCCGAGGTTGGCGACAGTACTGAAAAAGGTGAAGGCTTCTCATTGGTGGAGTCGGTGAAGGCAGCGTCTGATATCTATGCCCCGGTCGATGGCGAAGTCATTGCCGTCAATGAGGATCTTGAAGATAGCCCAGAGCTAGTTAACGAAGCGCCTTTTGAAGGAGGCTGGATTGCCAAAATTAAACTCGCTGACGACACCAATTTGGATCATCTAATGGACGCGGACGCATACACCGCCGCCATCGACGACTAATTCAGGACGACTATCATGACGCATACTCGTTTACTCGATAGCCTAGTGGCCGATAATGACTTTATCGCTCGCCACAACGGCCCAGATACTCAGCAACAAAGCGCGATGCTGGCGGCGATCAATGCCACCAGCCTCGAGCATGTGATTGAAGAAACTGTCCCTGCCGATATCCGCTTGCCACAACCGCTAAACCTCAGCGCCCCCAAAAGCGAAACCCAGATGTTGGCGGAACTGAGCGACATTGCCGCGCAAAATACCATTAAGCGTAGCCTGATCGGCCAAGGCTATTATCACACTCATACCCCACCGCCTATTTTACGCAATGTGCTGGAAAATCCTGGCTGGTATACCGCTTATACGCCGTATCAGCCCGAGATCTCGCAAGGCCGACTCGAATCGTTGCTGAACTTCCAGCAAATGGTAATGGACTTAACGGGAATGGATTTGGCCAACGCGTCGCTGCTCGACGAAGCCACTGCCGCGGCGGAAGCCATGACCCTGTGTAAGCGTGGCGGCAAGCACAAAGGCAACGCGTTTTTTGTTGCCAGTGATGTGCACCCACAAACGCTGGACGTGATTAAAACGCGCGCCAATTTCCTCGGCTATGACATCATTGTTGATCATGCGGACAAGCTGAGTCAGCACGACGTATTCGGTGCCCTGCTCCAGTATCCGGGCACCACCGGTGAAGTACGCGATCTCAGCACGCTGATTGCAGACGCGCAAAGCAAGAAAACGCTAGTCGCAGTCGCCACCGATCTACTTTCACTCACCTTGCTTAAAGCGCCGGGTGAAATGGGCGCGGATGTGGTGATTGGCTCAGCACAACGCTTTGGTGTACCTATGGGTTACGGTGGCCCACACGCCGCCTTTATGGCGACACGCGACAAGCTCAAGCGCACCATGCCCGGCCGCGTGATTGGCGTATCGGTCGATAGCAAAGGCAACCAAGCCCTGCGCATGGCGATGCAAACGCGTGAGCAACATATTCGCCGTGAAAAAGCGACCTCCAATATTTGTACCGCCCAAGCATTGCTCGCCAACATGGCTGCTTTTTATGCGGTATATCACGGCCCTGAAGGCTTGAAGAAAATTGCCCGCCGTGTACATCACCTGACCGCGCTGTTCGCCAAATCGGTACAAGCGGCCGGCTTGAGCCTTGCTCACGACAGCTTCTTTGATACCGTCACACTCAACACAGGCGAGCAAACTGATACCTTGTACCAAAAAGCGCAGGACGCCGGTTTTAACCTACGTAAATTGGATGGCCAGCTCGGCGTGAGCTTTGATGAAGCGAGCACGCTGGAAGAAGTCAATCAATTGCTTACCGCGCTCACCGGTCAAAGCAATGCGGAAGCCGTGGCGAGCGACATTGAAGCCGATGAATTTGCCGCCATTCCTGCCGCATGCCGCCGAAGCAGTGCATACCTGACGCACCCCGTCTTTAACCGCTATCACAGTGAAACCAAGCTGATGCGCTATATGAAGGCGTTGGAAAACAAAGACTTCTCCCTCACCCACGGTATGATCCCGCTGGGAAGCTGTACCATGAAGCTGAACGCCGCGGCCGAGATGAWCCCTGTTACCTGGCCAGAGTTTGGCGCCCTGCATCCGTTTGTGCCATTGGAGCAAGCCAAAGGCTATCAAACACTGGGCAAATCACTGCGTGACATGCTGTGTGAAATCACCGGCTACGACGAGATCTCCATGCAGCCGAACTCAGGCGCACAAGGGGAGTATGCGGGCTTGATCGCGATTCAGCGCTACCATGAAAGCCGTGGTGACAGTCACCGCAACGTGTGCTTGATCCCAAGCTCCGCGCACGGCACCAACCCTGCCTCGGCGGCGATGGTCTCAATGAAAGTGGTCGTGGTTGGTTGTGATGACGATGGCAACATCGACATTGACGACCTGAAAGCCAAGATCGATAAACACCGCGATGCGCTCTCGTGCATTATGATCACCTACCCATCGACACATGGTGTGTACGAAGAAACCGTGCAGCAAGTGTGCGAGCTGGTGCACGAGGCTGGCGGCCAAGTTTACTTGGATGGCGCCAACATGAATGCGCAAGTAGGGCTGACAACGCCGGGCTACATTGGCTCAGACGTCTCGCATCTCAACCTGCACAAAACCTTCTGTATTCCCCACGGTGGCGGCGGCCCAGGCATGGGACCGATTGGCGTGAAATCGCACCTTGCGCCTTTCCTTCCCGGCCATGTCGAGCAAGGTGACGAATTTGCCGTCTCGGCTGCACCTATGGGTAGCGCCTCGATTCTTCCTATTTCATGGGCGTACATCGCCATGATGGGTGAACAAGGCCTGACGCGCGCGACCGAGTTGGCGATTCTCGGTGCCAACTATGTGATGGAGCGTTTGCGTCCCTACTACCCCGTGCTTTATCGCGGCAAAAACGGACGCATTGCGCACGAATGTATTATCGACATTCGTCCGCTCAAAGAGGCATCCGGCATCAGCGAAGAAGACATCGCCAAACGCTTGATGGATTATGGCTTCCACGCGCCGACCATGTCGTTCCCAGTCGCGGGCACCCTGATGGTTGAGCCGACCGAAAGTGAAAGCCAAGAAGAGTTGGATCGCTTCTGTGATGCCATGATTGCCATCCGCGAGGAAATTGCCAAGGTGCAAGACGGTGAGTGGACGCTGGAAGACAACCCATTGGTCAATGCACCCCACACTCAAGCAGATCTAATGGCAGACGAGTGGTCTCACGCCTATTCACGTGAGTTGGCTTGCTTCCCATCTGCCCATAACAAGGCAAGCAAATACTGGCCATCGGTCAACCGTGTCGATAACGTCTACGGTGACCGCAACCTGATTTGCTCTTGCCCTAGCATTGAAAGCTATATGGATGAGTAATCCACTCCGCTTTCGGCAATAGTGATGTTAATGGCGAGCCGCTCGGCTCGCCTTTTTTATGAATGGCTTTCTCTGGGCAAACGTTGACATAAGGGTATGAACTTTTAAATGTCGCTGACAAACGCTTGACAGATTGTTCTCCGAACACCGCTACATTCTGTGCCATCTGAAAAAGCAGTATTAAGGCACACTATGAAACCTATCGCTCTCGGTCTCCTGCTCGCACTTGGTCTCACCACTTAAGCGGTGGCGCAAGAAAAAACCAGCATCTCGGCGGGTCTCGCCGTTGATCAACAACTAAGCGCTGTACTGGAAATCGACGATCAATACCGTTTTACCCTCGGCAATGATGGCACCGCATTTGATTATCTTTTTCAACAAGGCACTTTTGATAACCCCGATGTCCCGGTTGATTGGTATGTAGGCGCCGGTGGCTGGGCGGAGTGGGACGACGACTATGGCGTTCGTTTACCGATAGGATTAGATTGGGAAATCACCAAGCAGATCACTGCCTACGGCCAAGTCCATCCAGAGCTTAACTTCCACGGCGGCCCAGAGTTGCAACTTGGCGGCGCGCTGGGCGTGACCTACTCGTTTTAGATAAACCTATGCTCATCACGCCAAACCATGCACATCGGCGAGCCTTATTAAGGCTCGCTCTCATTTAAGGATGATGTATCATCCAGCTATTGCATCCGGCATGAAGAAAATATGTCGTTGTCAGGCTTATATACGCCCAGTGCGAGCACATTAGCGTTCACTTTTCCACCATAGCCGGTATGTCTGCGGCTAAAACCTTCTCTAAGAAGCTGCTATTCATGAAACAACGCTTCTTTTTGGACACCAAGCTAATATTGGTCAGCACAGCCCACATCATGTTTGAGACCATGTGTCACAAGCAGCCAACGTTTACTAACTTATTGTCTTTATAAATTAAGTAATCGCCACCTTGTTCAAGAATCGTATTGGTCTTTCTCCTTAGTTATAGTCAGGTTATTTAATGGAATATATTCGTATGGCGAATAATAGAGATAATTTTTTAGAATTTCATAAGTGCACTTAATCATGCAACAATAAAATTAGAGATTATATAAGGGAGGAATAATATGCATTACAACTTTTCAATTACTCTTTTTCTTTTTTCACTTGTTGCTGTTATTGCTGGTGCATTGGTGCCTTTTCAGCCGTCATTCCGCAGCCAATTAATGAATTAAAATAGTGTGATCCAGCGATCATTTGCAGCTTTTAGTGTCACATATGTCTTGACCGTGATCCCCAGCTTTGATCTATTACTGTTATTTAACGGTCGCTTACTATGCCTGCTCCTCAACCCGTCATCAAACGTCTCGATCACCTAGGGCTAATCGCTGCTTTCTGTCGTGAAGTTGGCTTACCAGATATTATCGATCGTATCATTCCTAAGTACTCCGAGCACAAGGTTTCACATGGTGATGCCGTCTTAGCGATGATCCTAAATGGGCTGGGTTTTCACAGTAGAACCCTGCATATGTTTTCCGACTTTTTCGAAACGAAGCCTGTTTCCAAATTGCTAGCCAAAGACATTGAAGCGCACCATTTAACGGATGATGTCCTTGGGCGCACGCTTGATGCTTTATATGAAGCGGATGTGTCCGCACTTTATCAAGCGATTGCTGAGCATGTTGTTGATAAACTGGGACTTAAAGCGGACTCTGTCCATCTTGATATCACAAGCTTTCATGTTGATGGAGAATACGCCCAAGACGACGATATCAATGCGATTAAACTGGTAAAAGGCTACAGCCGAGATCACCGTCCAGAACTAAACCAAGTGGTCCTTGAGCTGATTTGTGAAAATCAAGCAGGCCTGCCTGTTTACATGCAAGCACTCAGTGGTAACACCAATGATGCGAAGGCATTTTCTGAGGTCACTAAGAAGCATATTCACTGTTTAAAAGCGGCTCAAAATAGTCGCTATTTTATCGCCGATGCCGCCCTGTATACGGAAGACAGCATTCGCTCTTTGGATGAACAAAAACAGAAATTCATTACTCGTGTGCCAATGACGATTAAGTCTGCCCAAGAAGCCTTGCTGGCGCTTAGACCTGAGCAGTTAACTCATATCGGTAACGGCTATTCAGGTTGCTGGATTGACGCTAACTATGGCGCAGTCACTCAAAAATGGTTGTTGGTTCATAGCGAGCAAGCGACGAAGCGAGAAGAAATAACGTTCTACAAGAACTTAGATAAAAATGCCACCAAAGAGCTGAAAGCCCTGGGCCAACTTATGAAAAAAGAGTTTGCTTGTGCGATAAATGCCGAGCAGGCAATCGATGACTTTGCAAGCCAATGTCACCTCATTGGCTTTGCACAAAAAAACATCATTAAAGAGGCTGTCTATGCGGGTCATGGTCGCCCTAAAAAGGGAGCTAAGCCAACAGGATATCGCTATTTTATTGATGCCACGCCTTATACCGATCTAGATAAAGTGAAACTGGCTAAGCTTAAAGTGGGTATGTTTATCCTTGCTACCAACGATACTAACAGTACGGATCTGACCATGGTTGCATTGCTTGAACATTACAAATCCCAACAAAAAGTAGAGCGCGGCTTTCGTTTTTTGAAAAGCCCCGAGTTCTTAACGCCTTCGATCTTCTTAAAAAAACCTCAACGCATTGAGGCTCTGCTCATGATAATGACGCTTAGCCTTCTTGTTTACGCAAGTCTAGAGCACAAAATCAGAGAGCAACTTAACAAGACAGAAGCGTTCTTCCCAAGCATGGTGAAGAACAAAACAACGACTAAACCGACGGCACGTTGGGTATTCTTAAAATTTGAAGGGATCGACACACTCGAACTCGACGGTCAGAGCTTCATTACCGGTGTACGAGAGCATCAACGACGATTGCTGAAATTGTTGGGTCAGTTATACGAAGCGGTTTATTCCTAAATTAGGTGCGGAAACTCGGCTCGACGACTACGTAGATCTTTAAACGTTGGGTGACACAGAACTATGAACACCCTCAATAAGCGTGATGGAAAATGGTTATTTAGTAAAATACTTCCATTTCCCTTTAATNCCGGTGTACGAGAGCATCAACGACGATTGCTGAAATTGTTGGGTCAGTTATACGAAGCGGTTTATTCCTAAATTAGGTGCGGAAACTCGGCTCGACGACTACGTAGATCTTTAAACGTTGGGTGACACAGAACTATGAACACCCTCACCTAGCCATATGGAAAATGGTTATTTAGTAAAATACTTCCATTTCCCTTTAATAAACAGATGATAATAAAAAAATACTATCCATAAAAGTGAAGTCATAATCCAGGGCCATGAAAAGTTTACCTTAACATCTTCACCATGAACCAAATAAAAAAGAAGCATTTGATAATACGGCATCACTAACAAAAGTATTGCCCCATACCTATACCTAAGCTTGATTCCAAAAAATACGATAATCATTCCTATACCATAAATCAGCGTCGGTGGAATTACAATGACATCTTCAAAAAGATAACTTTCTATCATACTTTTGGTAGAAATAATAATATAGGCAACCCCAACACCTCCACTAGCCAGAGCAGAAAATGAGATTAGATTCAAATTAAAACCCTCATAACAAATTAACCTTGAGCACATATAGAAANAGATAACTTTCTATCATACTTTTGGTAGAAATAATAATATAGGCAACCCCAACACCTCCACTAGCCAGAGCAGAAAATGAGATTAGATTCAAATTAAAACCCTCATAACAAATTAACCTTGAGCACATATAGAAACAAAAACAAGAATAAAAATAAAAATAATAACAATTTAGCCCATTGCTGTATGCGCCTCCCTTTTTTGGTTATCTTTTCCCTTGAAATAAATATCATTTTAATTGTTGGAATAAAGACTTCATCATCTTTTGATAACAATTGCTTAGATATAAGAAAAGGCACCCCCCATCCACAACCGATTATCCCTAATGCACAAAAAAACATAATAACTTTAAAAAGGTAGTTGATTTCCATATTTTAGTCAACCTAATTAGTTTTATAAATTAAATTCAACATACGCGCCAGCATGTGCACCACTACTCACTGATGGTTTTCCTAAACTTAAACCATCTAGGGTAAGTTTTGGGGTAAATAAGTTATTATCTGGGGAATCATCAACATCTAGCCCATCAGACCTCGTTTGCCCTTCAACCCCGACCCCAAAAACACTAGCTCCCCATTTGGCCTCAGCCCCACACTGAAGTCCTTCTGACGGGTATTGATCGTCTCTTGGATCAAATCCACCGCCAACTTCCAAACCATATCCAGCTCTAAGTGCAAATAGTAAGTTACTAGTCGAGGGGCTATAACCAATGGTAAATCCACCCCCAAGGCCGACATAAGCATCAAAGCTAAAGCTATACTTACCATCCGGATCCACATACCCCAGCGGATCCCCATTCACATAAGCGTACAGGTTAATTCCTCCCGCTTCCTGCAACGGATCACGATTCAGCCATCTTCCCAGATGCGGTACATAAAAACGGTAGCCAAAGTAAACCAGCCCTGAAGCAAAGTCATTACGTTTGGTGGAGAATCCAAACGGTTGTTGAGAAAATGCGTCACCACTGGCTGTGCCGTAGAGTGAGTAGTGGTGACTTTCTACCTTATCGCCACTTTGGTTGTAGACTCGAGGGTGTTCATAGTTCTGTGTCACCCAACGTTTAAAGATCTACGTAGTCGTCGAGCCGCCCTTCGAAGTGGATGCTCAGTTGGGACAATGTCAGGTTCCAATTCTGCACCGGATGCGTCCACTTCTCTGACGCCTTCAACATACCTGCATACAGCAACTTGAGCAATGCGTTCTCGTTGGCAAAGCCACCCTTGGT
>NZ_MUEY01000023.1:0-41716 GCF_001995695.1 Salinivibrio sp. ML290
ATATTGGCCAGTTGTGTCACCGCCACTTTAAAGACTTCATATATTGGCCAGTTGTGTCACCGCCACTTTAAAGACTTCATTCCCCGCCATATAAAGCCAAGCTTCATCGGCCTCTAACGATTGACCACGCTCTGGATACTTAAGTTTCAAGAGCTCGCCAAATTTACCGTCGGCTTTTAAGTGGGTGGACAAAATGCCATCATTTTCATCGGCGGAAAGCACGACGGCGCCTGCACCATCACCAAACAAAATGATGGTGGAGCGATCATCGGGATCACAGGTATGTGAAAGGCGATCAGCGCCCACAACCAGTGCATTTTTGGCTAACCCGTTTTTAACATATTGATCCGCGACACTTAACGCATACACAAACCCAGAGCATGCCGCCGCAATATCAAAAGCGGGACAGCCTTTAATCCCCAACATCGCTTGCACATCACAAGCGGCAGCGGGAAAGGCACGCTCACCACTGGTGGTCGCCACAATAATCAGGTCAATGTCATGTTTATCAATGGCAGACATCTCTATCGCCTGCACGGCGGCCTGATAAGCCATCGAGGCAACGGTATCTGTGGGTGCAGCAATGCGACGCTCTTTGATCCCCGTACGGGTCACAATCCATTCATCACTGGTGTCTACCATCTGTTCAAGGTCAGCATTGGTGCGAACCTGTTCAGGCAAATAGCTGCCTGTGCCCAAAATCTTACTATACATGAAGACTACTAATGCCTCTCGAGAAGAACTGCCTCTAAACGGTCACTTATCTTAGTTGGGATTTGCCGTTCGACCTCGTGCACCGCTTCAAAAATAGCGTTTTCGTAAGCGGCGATATCAGCGCGTCCGTGACTTTTTACAACGATGCCGCGCAATCCTAGCAAACTTGCGCCGTTGTACTGGTCGGGTTTCAGCTGTTGGAGTTGATTTAAAAGATCAGAAAATAGCCATTTCGCGATCCAACGCTTAATAGGATGCGGGTGGAGATGGGCTTTCACCTTGTCGATGATCAAGCGTGCGACACCTTCGCTGGTTTTTAACGCCACGTTGCCGACAAAGCCATCACAGACAATCACATCGGTCTCGCCTGTATAGATTTGATCGCCCTCAACGTAGCCGGTATACCGCACTGCCTCACTTTGCTGCAAGAGATCGGCACAGCGGCGCACCAAGTCATTCCCTTTGATCGCTTCTTCACCAATGTTTAGCAGCCCGATTCGAGGTGTATACCCCAATTCAGCCTCCGCCAACACCGCGCCCATCACTGCAAATTGGAATAAGGTATCGGCATCACAGGCCACATTGGCGCCTAAATCCAGCAACCATTTACGTTGATAATTAGCACCTGGTAAGGCTGTCACTAGAGCGGGACGGTCGATGCCGGGTAAGAGCTTGAGCAAGTATTTGGATAGCGCCATAAGCGCGCCGGTATTGCCCGCGCTCACACACGCATCTGCTTCACCACTGGCCACCTTTTCCAGTGCGACACGCATAGACGTGCAATGGCTGCGACGCAGCGCCGTGGACGGTCGCATGTCATTAGGAATAACGTCCGGGGCATGGACGATAGATAGTCGGGAATGATGCTGGGCATGGCGTTGATTCAGTGACGCCTGGATGCGAGATTGGTCGCCCACCAGGATCACATTTAGGTCCGCAAAACGCGACAATGCCTGCACGGAGGCAGGCACTGTGACTTGGGGACCGAAATCCCCGCCCATCGCATCGAGTGCAATGGTTAACCTAGTCAAGGGTCAACCTTACTTGTTGATAACCTTGCGGCCGCGATAGAAACCATCTGCCGTCATGTTATGACGCAGGTGAGTTTCACCGCTAGTTTTGTCTACAGATACAGCTTGAGTACCCAGTGCATCGTGTGAACGACGCATACCACGCTTAGAACGGGTTTTACGGTTCTTTTGTACGGCCATTGACCCTACTCCTCGTTACTTTGCTTTAAGTTTTTTAGTACGGCAAACGGATTTGGACGCTCATCAGCAAGTGGGATTTCCCCATACACCATGTTGTCTGCACTGACCTTACAGTCGGTGTCTTCGTGCATGGCGACTTGTGGCAAGGCCACAATCAACTCGTCTTCGACTAATTGAATCAGATCAATCTCACCGTTTTCGTCGACTAATGCCGGCTCATAAGCATCCGGTAAATTGCCAACCTGGTCATCATTGAAAACCGGGCTATAAACGAATTCAGTTTCACAGCGATATGGAAATGGTTCCCAACAACGTTGACACTCAAGACTCACTGTTACGGTCGCACGACCAGTGACAGTTTTGAGCCCTTGGGCGTCAATGTCGAACGAAAGCATCACTTCCGCATCACTATCGATGCTTTGGGTTGCCTCACCGAGACGCACTAAACGCTGCTTGTCTACAATACCATCATAGTCAAGTTGCTTTTGTGCACAACGGAACGGATCAACCGTCAGCGGTAGCTTTACCTTCTGCATAGGGCGCGAATATTAGCCTCCAAATGCGCTGGAGTCAAAGAAAATGTTACCTGTGTCAGGCGCGAAAGGATGATAGAGACAAAAGCGCACAAGCCATTGGTGATCGGGATGCCTCTGGCGCCGCGTTTACTCAGACCGGCAACGATGAAAACCAACCCTTTCACCGCGGTCAACAAGCCAGCCAGACATACCTCTCCCGCTTTGCCCGACTCAAAGTCGCGCCCGCTATTTTTTCAGGTTAGACTGAGAGTTGAAAATAAACAATCATCGACCACGCAGATTGTTTAGTCACCTTCAACTGCGCGCAATATAAGGAACGATCATGCACACGACGCAACCTCCCAAAATTGTGCTGGCTTCAAGCTCACCGTATCGTCAAGCCATCTTTAAAAAGTTTGCGCTTCCGTTTACTGCATTCGCGCCGGCGATCGATGAAAGCCGGCATGAAAACGAGCGTGCCACCGACATGGTTGAACGCTTGGCACTCGAAAAAGCCATGGCGGGGATGCCGCTATTCGATAATGCTCTCATTATCGGTTCAGACCAAGTTTGTGTGATTGACGAGGAGATACTTGGTAAGCCGCATGAGCGAGAGGTAGCGATCGAGCAGCTAAAACGGGCAAGCGGAAAGCAAGTCACCTTTTATACAGGAATCGCGTTGATTAATAGTGATACGGGAGAACATCAATCGGACGTTGAGCCCTTTCATGTCGATTTTCGTGAGCTAAGCGAACAAGAAATCGTTCGTTATATCGACAAAGAACTGCCGCTAGATTGTGCTGGCAGCTTCAAATGTGAAGGCTTGGGTATTGCCCTTTTCAATGCCATGCACGGGCGTGATCCGAATACCCTTGTGGGCCTCCCACTGATACGCTTGCGTGAAATGTTAGAAAAGGAAGGTATATTCGTGATCTAGTGGCTATGATGTGCTAAATCGGCGCTCCCTGTCTTAAAGCAACATAGATGGAATACTATTTATACTCTCGCATATTGTGCGTAGAGCACATCAGCGAAGTCTAGTTCATTGATTTCTCCCACAACAAGGTCTCGAACAGCATCCGCAAGAAGATCGTTATCATGTACGATTTCGAAATCGTTGAGCGACAGGTATTCTAGAGCGACCGCTAGGCCAGTACGCTTGTTTGCATCTGGAAGCGCGTGCGCGACTGCAATACATGCTGTGTATTTTGCGGCGATTTCAAATACGTCATCCAACCCATCGTAGATAATTGCATTATCAATTCTACTCAACGCACCTTGTAGTTTCCCGAGATCTACAGCTCCTTGCATCCCGGGACCAGACGCTAAGATAAAAGCGTTTATCTCAATAACGCGCTCGAATGGGAAACAAATGATATCCATCACATATCCGCTAGCTTTTTAAACGTATTCGCGTGTGTTCGTAAAGCCAGTTTAGTCTCAGACTTAATAATCTGACGTCCAAGATCGCCCGATAGATCAATGCTTTTCTTCGCTTTAATTTTTGGTCTTTGGATCGATTGAACGCCATAAGTTTCAATTTTTCTATTCATTTTTTTCGCTTCCATCTAAACCTTGACTCATCATGGTCTATATCTTTGGGGACTGCAAGATAGCGTTCAGACCTTAACAAGTACTATGCTCTCTCCATCACCAGCTCGTTTAGGCTGTTTAGTACGGCAACTGGCTCATAGGTCGAGAGGCTGGCGGCGCCTTCTACGCCCCAAGTGACGGCAAGCCTTGCCATATCCGCATTGATGGCCAATTGCATATCATGGCCAGTATCACCAATCATCAGCGCTTTATCACGTGGAATACCTGTTTGCGCTAACACTTCATCCAACATTTGAGGATCCGGCTTAGAGGCCGTTTCATCGGCGCATCGGGTCACCGAAAACAAATCGTGAGTTCCCGTTTCCGCCATGGCCCGATCGAGTCCAGCGCGTGATTTCCCAGTTGCCACCGCGAGCGTAAAGCCCTGCGCTCTCAAAGAGATAAGGGTGTTTTTTACGCCAGGATAGAGCTGACAAGGCGTCGGATTATCGTAGACAAACTGTTGACGGTAGTGCTGAATCCAATCGGCATACCACGCCGGATCAGCGTCAGGGTAAAGCCGCTGATAGCCCTTTTCTAAGCTCAAGCCAATCATGGTTTGCAAGCGTTCTGGTGGCAATATAGGCAACTGCTCAGTCAGCCGAGCCGCCGCGTCCAGGCTTGAGACAATGCGCCCAATCGAATCCATCACAGTGCCATCCCAGTCAAAAATTAACAGTGAATATGGCGCAATCACGGAATGCGACGGTTGCTTGATCTCGCTTGCGCCAGGTTGCCAAGGGGAAGTAAACGGTGATTCAACTGTCATTGCTTTAACCTCTGAGTGATGCTGTTTTCGCCCTTAGTCCCTCAAGCGCCCGCTCAAGCTTAGGCTCCATCGGCGCATTAAGCGTCATGCTTTCATCCTTGCCTGGGTGTAGGAAGCGGATGGTGGCCGCATGTAAAAATAAACGATCCAGCCCAAACGACTTGGTATACGCATCAAAACGTGGATCGCCATAACGATCGTCCCACGCCAACGGATGACCCATATACTGAGCGTGCACACGAATTTGATGCGTTCTCCCAGTCACAGGGCTTGCTTGCACTAAGGTTGCTTCAGCGAAGCTTTCAAGCACTTTAAAACGGGTTTCTGACGGCTTGCCTTTAGGGTTAACGCGGACAATACTGTTCACCTCATTTTTCAATAAAGGTGCCGTTACTTTGCGCTGTTTAGCGGGCCATTTGCCCATCACCAAGGCGTAATAGTCTTTACGTACTGTTTTTTCGCGAAATTGCGCTTGCAAATGACGCAACGCGGAACGTTTCTTCGCAATCAGCAAAATCCCAGACGTATCTCGATCGATCCTGTGTACGAGCTCCAAAAAACGTGCCTTAGGGCGAAGCGCGCGCATCGCTTCTATTGCCCCAAATTGTAACCCACTTCCTCCGTGCACCGCTGTCCCCGAAGGTTTATTGAGCACCAACAGATGGTCATCTTCATAAAGAATGCAATGCTCAAGCGCGGCCACTTTGTCTAATTTAGTACTGGGCGCGGCTTTCTCATCGCGCTCTGGAAGGCGGATGGGAGGCACCCTCACCACATCTCCGGCTTGCAGCTTATACTCTGGTTTTATGCGTTTTTTATTAACTCGCACTTCTCCTTTACGAAGTACGCGATAAATCATACTTTTGGGGACGTTTTTCAGCTGATTTCGCAGAAAATTGTCAATTCGTTGGCCGGCGATGTCGTCATCGATGTCGATGAATCGCACTTGAGTTTTTTGTTCTGTCATAACCTTCATTCTACCGCTAAGCACAGCGACATGCACCTGCTACGGAAAGTCACCCCTCACTTAGCACAGCAGCGGGTTGTGTTCCCCCCTGTAACCGCGAGCGGCACAAGGCATTATCGTGCAAAAAAACACCACATCTGCGCGGTTTTACTACCAACACAACATAAGCGAATAAAGCCGATTGCTGGACTTTAGTCTCCCTGCTATAGTTGCGGCGTTAATCAGAAAAGCAAACGCTTATCTGAAACACAGCTTATCGCCTGTGACAGCGATTTCATCAGTGGAACATGCACTTTTCGACAAAAGGCCTGGTCTGCGATGAGTCAATCAAGTGATAGCTGTATACGGTTATATCCGTAAAAGAACCATAATTCCGAATGCTTTTAAGGCGTTACGCGGCAATTGGCGTAAGACGTAAACCAAAAGCACCCGTTTAGTGTGTTGACACGAGACTGTTAGTCAGTGTCAGAGCTCTCCGCCATCGGTAAAAACGGCGGACGCCAACTGCGTAATCCGGTGAGCCATAAAAACCGTTGCAGCTGGCCGATTAAAACTTGCCCGAGCGCACCCCTGATTTTCTCCAGCCGGGAGGCTGCACCATATCAGACTTGGGGTCAGGCAGCATTGACGACTGCTCTCGTCATCAACCGCTAATAACAACGATAAATAAATGAGAAAAATCAGATGAAAAGAATGTTGATTAACGCAACTCAGAAGGAAGAGTTGCGCGTCGCATTGGTTGACGGTCAACGGCTATACGATCTCGATATCGAGAGTCCTGGCCATGAATCGAAAAAAGCTAATATCTATAAAGGACGCATTACCCGTATCGAACCTAGCCTGGAAGCGGCATTTGTTGACTATGGCGCCGAACGACACGGTTTTCTCCCTCTAAAAGAAATTGCTCGCGAATACTTCCCTTCCGGTTACACCTATCAAGGCCGTCCAAACATCAAAGATGTGGTGAAAGAAGGCCAGGAAGTGATTGTCCAAGTGGACAAAGAAGAACGCGGCAACAAAGGGGCTGCACTGACTACATTTGTCTCGCTTGCGGGCAGCTATTTGGTATTAATGCCAAACAACCCACGTGCTGGCGGGATTTCTCGTCGCATCGAAGGGGAAGAACGCAGTCAGCTAAAAGAAGCCATGTCTGGCCTCGAACTGCCACAAGGGATGGGCTTGATTGTACGCACTGCAGGTGTGGGTAAATCGGCCGAAGAGCTGGAATGGGACTTGAAAGTCCTGCTCAATCATTGGCAAGCGGTGAAAGAAGCGGCTGGCGCCAACCCTGCGCCTTTCCTGATCCATCAAGAAAGTAACGTGATTGCCCGTGCAATCCGTGACTATTTGCGCCGTGATATCGGTGAAATCTTGATCGACAGTGAAAAGGTCTTCCAACGCGCCCAAGAGCACATCAAACTGGTTCGTCCTGACTTTGTCAGCCGCATCAAGTTTTATGAAGGCGAAGTGCCGCTATTTAGCCACTATCAGATTGAAAGTCAGATCGAATCTGCCTTCCAACGCGAAGTGCGCTTACCCTCAGGTGGTTCGATTGTCATTGATCCTACCGAAGCCCTAACCTCAATCGATATTAACTCTGCCCGAGCCACCAAAGGCAGTGATATTGAAGAGACGGCACGCCAAACCAACATCGAAGCAGCAGAAGAGATTGCACGCCAATTGCGTCTGCGTGACTTGGGTGGTTTGGTCGTGATCGACTTCATCGATATGACCCCTGTCCGCCACCAGCGCGAGGTGGAAAACAAATTGCGTGACTCTGTCCGCATGGACCGTGCACGGGTACAAATTGGCCGCATTTCACGCTTTGGTTTGCTGGAAATGTCACGTCAGCGCCTCAGCCCGTCTCTGGCAGAAGCCAGTCATCATATCTGCCCGCGCTGTAAAGGCACTGGTGTAATTCGTGATAACGAATCGCTAGCATTGTCCATTCTTCGTTTGATGGAAGAAGAGGCAATGAAAGAGAACACGGCGCAAGTACTGGGTATCGTCCCTGTCCCCGTCGCCTCTTACCTACTTAACGAAAAACGTCGCTCGGTCCAGCACATTGAGAAATACCACAATGTCAAAGTGGTCGTGGTACCCAATGCCGACATGCAGACGCCACACTTTGATGTGGTTCGCGTCCGCGGCGGTGAAGAAATGGCGAACCTGTCTTATCAGCTGCCAAGCCAGATTGATGCGCTCAGAGAAGTAGAAGCACGCGAAGAGCCACAACAAGCGCGTCCAGCGAAAAAACGTGAAGAACCTGTATTACAAGGGTTTGCAGCGCCAAGCTCGCCGGCACCAAGCGCAACCAAAACCACCACGTCTGCCACTGAAGCCGAGACAGCCAAGCCAGGCCTGTTTGCGACAGTTGGTAAGTTTTTCTCTCGCCTGTTTGCCGCGCCAGCGGAGGATACCGCAACCGCGTCGTCACAGCCTGCCGCTGCGCCTGAGCCAGCTCAGACGAAGCAAAACCAGAAGCCATCACACGACTCACACAACCAACGCAATAAGTCGCGTGGCCATAAGCCACAGAACCGCGATGAGCAAAGTGATAACAACAACGGCGAACGTGGACGTAACAACAAACAACGCCGCCAGAATAAGCCGCAAGAAGAGCGTCGCGATAACAATCGTAAAGGGAAGAAAACCCGTAACGATAACCGCAACGACAAAGCGAAAAAGCCTACGACGCAACAAGATGAGGCCAAGGTAACCAAGCCACAGTCTGACAATGCGGATAAAGGCAACAAGCAGCAAGACCAAAAGGCGGAGAAAACCGAACAGGTTAAACAACGTCGCCAGCGTCGTAAGCTGAACCGCAGCGTACGTATCAACAAAGACAATGCGGAGACGCAGGCCACCACAGACGCTACATCTGATCAAAGCAAAGACTTGCAACAGGTCGGGGCGGAAGTGGCACAACAAGCCAAGCAGCAGCCTGATAACGCGAAGAAAGAAGGTCAGCAGGACAAGCGCCGTAACCGTCGCTCACCGCGCCACCTTCGCGCCAGTGGACAGCGTCGTCGCCGTCGCCCAATGGTGAAAAGCCCAATGCCACTCACCACCGGTATGGCGTCACCCGAAATGGCAATGGGCAAGGTGTGGTCGGCAGAGCAACCGGTGAAAGTGAAGCAAGATCGCCGACGCCAGGACAAGCGCCAAAACAATAAGGCCATTGTCAGTGGTGTTGCTCGTCCAGAAATGGCCATGGGTAAAGTCATTATCATGCAAGCTAAATCGGAGGAGACGGACACAGTGTCGACCCAACCGATGGCTTCGATAAACACCCCTGAGCCTGCACCGCAACCAGCACAAAGCCAAGCAACACCTGTGATCGACGCTGCGCCTAAGGTCGCGACGCCAGACGCGCCAGCGACAACCCCTGAGCAAGACTCAGAGGTCGATTTGGTGACCGAGAAAGTGATTGAGCGCGAAGCGGAAATCAACGCCCCGACGGCAACGATTCAATACCGCCGCGCTACGTCACCAATGATGAAGGCTCCGGCACCGAACGAAACGGTTGATCACAGCCCTGTGGCAATCGCTGCCTTTAAAGCGCCTAACCCAGAAGCGAAAGCAGCAGGTAGCGCCGAGGCACGAGCGTCTGCCTACGCACCGGCGACCAAACCTCAGTACTAATTCCGTTTGCTTTCGGAATGCTAAAGGCCTCGGCATCTGTCGAGGCCTTTTTTATTTGACCGTTGTTCCATGAAATAACGTGGGCAAAACATACGCAATCTTGCAGCGATACACGGAAAAGTGCGTCGATCCACACGCTTCCATCGCGACTTCCTTGTCAAAGCGAAAAAACTCAGTAACGTCAAGGCAGACAATGATTGTCGTGTCGTCGCGCGAGAAACAGGCTCATCAGAGGCTTAGACGCTGGCCACGACATTGGAACGTTGCTGTAGGGAAGATGCTGTTGCTTATGAAAACCTTGTTTACTGCTTACCCATTTAAACGCCTCCATCACACCTTGATGCTGGCCTTCCTGCTATTAAGCCTCCTCCCTCTGATTTTGGTCGCCTTGTTTTTTCTTAACGCCCATAGCCAAGATCTACAAGAACAAAGCACGGCACACCTTTTATCGGTTCGCGACGGTAAGCAGCAGCAAATCAACGATTACTTTGAGGCGAAAGAGGCGGAAGTCCTTGGATTTGTTGCTTCAGAGCTCGCCTACGCCAGTGGTGGGCATTTTTATGGTTTGGTCAATGCTTTTCAGCGACTACGACCAAACATCGACGCCGCTCGTGATTACGCACAACGTCGCTATTACCTTGGGTCCGGTGAAAGGGTCAAAACGCCTGTACACAAGGACGATCCCAATTATTCCGCCACCGAGCGTTATCGGCTGCTACACAAACGCTACCACCGCGCTTATCAAGCTTTGCTCGCTCGCGCAGATTTTGACGACCTCCTCTTGGTCGACAAGCAAGGCAACGTCACCTATTCGGTGAAAAAGCTGGACAATTTTGGCACTAACCTACTCTCAGGCCCGCATCGCAATGCACGACTGGGACACACTTTCGCGGCCCTAAAACAGCAAACGCAACAAACAAAAGGGAAGTTAGATCCGACGCCTAAGGTGATTATCTCGGACTTTTCTGCTGAAGATACCGACGCACCCGTTGCATGGCTTGGCGCCCCCATTATTCAGCAAGGGTACCTGCATAGCTACGCGATCTTCCGGCTTCCTAATCATGCCCTTACCAGGCTAATGGCCCCCAGAGAAACCAATGCGATTGAAACACACCTCGTCGGCGATGACGGCAAGACTCGAGCGCATTCAACCAGCAACAGTCAGCTTGTCAATAACACGCCTGCCATAGAAAAAGCATTAGCCGGAGAAACGGGCGTCACCCGCTATCAAACCCAATCAGGCCAAACCATGCTCGCTGCCTACACCCCCATTCACGCCCACGGTCTCAAATGGGGGCTAGTGGCTGAAGTCCCTACGCAAGTGGCCTACGCTCGAATCCACCAGCTGCAACAGCTTTTTATCGTTGCCATGTTACTTGCGATTCTCGCGGTGGTCATTGCCTCGCACTATATGTCCAACTTTATTACTCGCCCGCTGCTTCAGCTTACATGGGCGGCAGAAAAAGTCAGTGCAGGTGACCTTGATACCCAAATCCACCACACGCGTCGTCGTGATGAAATCGGGCGTTTGGCGGTGAGCTTTGCCCGCATGCGCCATGCCATTCGCGAAAAACTGGCCTTAATACGCCAACAAAACCAGGCCTTAGAAGCTAACATCACCACCATACGTGCTCAGAATGAAGAGCTGCATATCGCCAACAAGCTGAAAGATGAATTCCTGGCAACCACCTCTCACGAACTTCGCACCCCCTTACACGGCATGATAGGGATTGCCGAAGCACTGATTGACGGTGCGAACGGTCCGATTAGTCGCGATCATCAGTATCAACTGTCGATTATCGTCAACAGCGGCCAGCGCTTGGCCAAGCTGGTTGATGATCTCTTGGACTACCATAAAATGCGCTATGGGCAATTGGATTTGGAGCAAGGTCCTGTCAATCTCAACGCCATCACACAGCTTGTGCTGTCACTCACCAAGCACCTTAAAAAAGAGAAGCCGCTAGACATCATTAATCAGCTCAGCGACACGCCAATCTGGGTACACGCGGATCCCCAACGGCTTGAGCAAGTTATGTACAATTTACTGGGGAATGCGATTAAGTTCACCGATGCGGGTAAGATTGTTATTAGCGCCGACACCTTGGACGATCGCGTTCGCATCCAAGTGGTTGATACGGGTAAAGGGATCCCCGCGGAACAGCTAAGCACCGTTTTTGAACCGCTCGCACAAGCAGTGAGTAGCCACTATCATTATCAACACGGCGCAGGTCTCGGTCTATCCATCAGTCGTCAACTTGTTGAGCTGATGGGCGGCCAGCTGTACGTCAGTAGTCAGCCGCAAGTGGGGACCACCTTTAGCTTCACCCTTCCGAGCGTCGATGAGCCTCCGGTGTTGACCACCGAGCTTTCCGCCGTCTCTACCCAACACATTCATCAAGATGACACGCGAGAGACCCTCGCTCACTCCTCTTCGGACGTTGTTTCGCAAAGCCAGCATAATCACAATGGCTTACATATTTTAGTGGTCGATGATGAGCCAACCAACCAACAAGTACTGACCAGTTTTCTTAATATTGAAGGCTATCAGGTCAGTACAGCCAGTGATGGACGTACAGCGATTGATCATATCGCCACCACAAAGCCAGATCTCATCTTACTCGATGTGCTAATGCCCGGAATGAGTGGATTCGAGGTCTGTGAGCAGCTGCGTGCACGCTATGACCATGCTGCACTTCCGATTATCATGCTAACCGCCTTAAATCAGCCTGATGATCGCATCTATGGCTTTGAGGTCGGCGCGAATGATTATCTCTGTAAGCCCTTTGATAAAAGAGAGCTCGCCGCACGAATAGCAACACATCTTGCCGCTAGCCAAGCGGAACAGCGCCGCCAAGAAAATCAACGCCTCGAGCAGGCGCTTGAACAAAGTGCTCGGCAACAGGCCAGTCTACTCGAAACCCAGTCTTGGTTGATTTCACAGCTCTCTCTCGCTCCTGAAGCTATGTTAGGTATGCGAAAAGATGGCCAGGTTCGCTTTGTTAACCAAGCGGCAGCCTCCTTGTTTGAGCGTGAGCAAGACGAGGTAAAACGGATGCATGGCCAAGCCTTAGTAAAAGCGCCCGAGCAGGCCAATCAGATGGAGCGCTATCAAGGCCCACTGACCATTTATATTGAAGGACGTCCCCGAGACGTCGACGGCATGCTGCTGCGTTTTCCCGCAGAGTCTGACATTGATAGCCTGTATGTCATCAACACAGACGCTCCCGTGTCTCAGTCTCGTATACAGAGCCTAGAAAGCGCCATCGAAGCCTTATCTGGCTACGCATTAGGCGGAGACTCGCGCCAACTTGAAACGCTAAAAGCCATGGGAGGTGAATTTGAAGCTATCGCTGAAAAAGCGCAACACCAACAACAAGATAAAGCCAACGCACGCAGACAGCTAATTGTTGATGCCATGGTAGCCAGCTTACATTACTGGGAAGAAGCCACAGGCAAAAGCAAATTCGATTTTGCCGAGCAAAGTGGTCTTTGGCGCGTCTACCTTGACCGTAGTAGCTTACAAACCCGCACATTGGATAAGTACCTGCTCATCGAAACTCTGCCAAAAACCCCGCGATGGCGCACAGTGCTGAGCTCCATTCGCTTTATCCTCGATCATTGTGACAAACGTAGTACGACCCGTACTCAGCTGGAGTCCTATTACCAACAACTTCGCCAGCTACTGCTAGAAGACTAACACAGCCAAATCGCTCCCTCTCCCAGTGCCTCTCCTATCGGGACAGGCACTGCTGCGTTCCCGCTATCGTTTCTCCACCCTCTTAAGCATCCCTTCTTCTGAGGACAGGCACTTTTACCCTGACAAGCACCCTCTTAAGGCACCCTCTTACGGGGACAGGCACTGTCTCTTATGAGGACAGTCGTACTTCTTGCGCTCTCATTTCTTGTAAGGACAGGTACCTACATGTTATCCGCAGGCCCCTCGCTCTGTCCGACACACTATCAGCTCTTATAGGGACGGGCACTTATAGCACTCCCTTTTAAAGCTCTTGTGGGGACAGACACTTATAGCACTCCCTTTTAGCGCCCTATCAGGACAGGCGCATCGAAGTAAGTGAGCAAACCTCGGTGACTGTCCTATGAATAGTTCGCGGGAACAGACACTGTCTCTTATGAGGACAGTCGTATTTCTTGGGTTCTCTTAACGTGCCTGTCCTCTGACTGACGAGCTAAAATCGCTCATTAATAATCTTTGCGAACCAACCTCATTTCAATCGCAATGCTTCTTAGCAAAAATCCCCTTTTATGTCGGATATAACTCAGAAATGCGCGACTTGTCACAACAAAATAGATACTGATTTTTCTCGTTAAAAAATAAGTGTGTTTTGGTGTGTGACATGCATCGCCCAAAAGATAATTAAACATAACCTTATGATTTTTATATTATTATAATTCCATCCAGGGTCGTTATCAGGAGAGAATCGTAATTGCATCCTGAAGCGGACAACCTTTTTAGCTGTTTTTTTTAACGAAAATAACGTCAACGTCGCGCTTTTTTACGGTTTTAACGATTATTCACATTGCAGCCTTCACTTAACTTGGGCTTAGTGGAGTTGTTTGCTGGCCTGGAGCAACAAGTATCGATTGGGGCATCCCATCCATAATCACAACGTCAGGGTCAGCAACACAGTAAGCTTGAGCTCGCGAAGGTTGTAAGCAACGAGCTCACTATCCATCACGTGAACTGAAAGCAACAGTAAGGAATGGCTATGTTTTCGAGTAACATTAGAGTTGCCAGCAAGACCCTACTTGCCTCTGCAATCATCGGTGCGCTGAGCGCAAGTGCTGGCGTCAGTGCCGCCGAGCGCAGTGAGCTCACTATCCACCCGAAAGAATTCAATACTTTTGTCCGTAACTTTAACCCTTTCCTCGGCGCTACCTATCTGCACACC
The DNA here is from genome assembly GCF_001995695.1 of Salinivibrio sp. ML290. Classification (NCBI taxonomy): domain Bacteria; kingdom Pseudomonadati; phylum Pseudomonadota; class Gammaproteobacteria; order Vibrionales; family Vibrionaceae; genus Salinivibrio; species Salinivibrio sp. ML290. The sequence goes on from NZ_MUEY01000023.1 coordinate 14,325, forward strand.
ACCACTGACTTTATCTATGAGCCTTTAGTGGTGTTTAACGAAATGAAAGGCAACCAACCTGTCTTTCGTCTCGCGAGCGGCTATGAAATGGCGGATGACCTGAAAAGTGTCACCTTCACCCTTCGTGAAGGGGTGAAATGGTCAGACGGTGAAGCCTATACCGCCGATGATGTGGTGTATTCGTTTGATTTGGTCAAAAACCATCCTGAGCTCGACCAATCTGGTATTAACCAATGGGTTGATGATGTGAAGAAGCTAGACGACTACACCGTCCGCTTTGAACTCACTGAGGCAAACTCGAATGTCCCCTACGAAATTGCGAAAGTACCTGTGGTGCCTGAACACGTCTGGAAAAATGTTGAAGAGCCTGCGTCTTACACCAATGAAAACCCGGTAGGCTCTGGCCCCTTCACCACCATCGATACCTTCACGTCACAGCTCTATATTCAATGTCGTAACCCGCATTATTGGGATAACGACAACCTCGATGTTGACTGTCTGCGCGTACCACAAATTGCCAATAACGATCAGTTTTTAAGTAAAGTGATCAACGGCGAAATGGACTGGACCTCATCATTTATTCCTGACATTGATCGCACCTATGCCGCCGCTAATCCAAACCATCACTATTGGTATCCTGCCGCCGGCACCCAAGCCTTTATGGTCAACTTTAATGACCCAGACCCTGCCAAGCGTGAAGCGCTAACCAATGTCGACTTCCGTCGTGCATTCTCGATGGCGCTGGACCGTCAAACCATCATTGATATCGCGTTTTATGGCGGTGGTACGGTAAACGACTTCGCGTCTGGCTTAGGTTATGCCTTTGAGTCTTGGTCCGACGAAGCAGTGCATGAAAAATATCGTCAATACAATACATACGATCTAGACGGCGCCAAAGCACTGCTCGCTAAAGCCGGCTTTAAAGATCAAGACGGCGATGGCTTTGTGGAAACGCCATCAGGTAAGTCGTTTGAGCTCGAGATCCAATCCCCCAATGGCTGGACCGATTTCAACAACACCGTTCAACTAACGGTTGAGCAACTCGCCGAGGCCGGTATCAAAGCCAAAGCACGTACCCCAGATTTCTCGGTATACCGCCAAGCGATGCTCGAAGCCGACTACGACGTCGCCTACACCAACTACTTCCACGGTGCAGATCCTTATACCTATTGGAATAGCGCGTATAACTCCAACTTACAGGAAGGGGATGGCATGCCGCGGTTCGCAATGCATTACTACCAAAATGCCGAGCTCGACAAGCTGTTAGACAGCTTCTACAAAACCGCGGATAAAGCTGAGCAGCTGGAAATTGCCCACCAAATCCAAGCGATTATCGCCAAGGATCAGGTCACTATTCCGGTGCTTTCTGGTGCACAAATGTATCAATACAACACCACCCGCTTCACCGGTTGGTGGAACGAAGACAATCCGAAAGGTCGCCCCTCTATCTGGGCCGGCATTCCTGAGCGTCTTCTTCATGTGCTGGACCTTAAGCCCGTTCAGTAACCAATATCGGGCGCCTTGCGCGCCCGCTTTTCCACGGTGTTCACGCCACGAACATCACCACTTCGCTGTGTAAGGTGTGGGTTATGGGTTATTTTTTCCGACGGCTAACTTTTTACATGATTGCCCTTTTAGTGGCAGCAACACTCAATTTTATTATTCCTCGTGCCATGCCCGGTGATCCTGTCACCATGATGTTTGCCAACGCCTCGGTGCAAGTCACTCCAGAGCGAATTGAGGCAATGAAACAACTGCTGGGCTTTGTCGATGGCCCCCTCTATATGCAGTATTTCACCTACATGAAAAACGTGCTGAGCTGGGATTTAGGCACTTCCATCCAATTTTATCCGTTGTCGGTTAACGAGCTACTCGGCAAAGCCTTTGGCTGGTCGCTGTTTCTCGCCGGCAGTGCGGTGCTGCTGTCTTTCTCGTTGGGCTCGATTTTGGGGATTTTTGCCGCTTGGAAGCGCGGCGGAAAATACGATGCTGTGATCACCCCAGGCATGCTAATTATCCAAGCGGTACCACAAGTGGTTATCGCGATGTTGGCGCTGTTTATTTTCGCGATTGGGCTGAAATGGTTTCCTACCGGATATGCCTACACGCCGGGCGTCACCCCTGACTGGACCAGCTGGACCTTTATTAAAGATGTGGCCTATCACGCCGTACTCCCGCTGTTTTGTGCCTCCATCATTCAAGTCGGCGGCTTTTTGGTCAACATGCGTAACAACATGATTAACCTGCTTGCGGAAGACTACATCACCATGGCCCGCGGCAAAGGGTTAAGCGAAAACCGCGTGGTGTTTAACTACGCCGCCCGGAACGCGCTCTTACCCAGTGTCACTGCGCTATCGATGTCGCTGGGTATTGCCATCGGGGGCCAACTGATTGTGGAGATCATTTTTAACTACCCCGGTCTTGGCTCGGTGCTTTTGAATGCGATCAACGCGCGTGACTACCAAGTCCTACAAGGCCAGCTGCTGATTATGACCTTGTTTATGCTCTCGTTTAACTTAATTGCTGACATGCTGTACGTGGTCCTTGACCCACGCCTGCGCAAAGGAGGCAAATAACATGAAAGATCTCCTCACCCTTATCGTTCGCAATAAGATTGCTCGCGCAGGCTCCATCATTGTTGGTTTATTTATATTGATGGCGGTCTTCGCGCCTTTATTAACCCAGCATGCACCTGATAAACGCACCGGTAACCCGCATGAATACCCAAGCTTTATCGTCAAAGCGGCGCAAGCCAATCCAGACGGCTGGGTCGCCACACACTTAGCGGATGATCGTCGCACCCTACTGATGTCGAAAAAGGCCGACCATGTCCTTGGTACCACCCGTATGGGTCGTGATGTCTGGTCGCAGTTAGTACATGGCGCCCGTGTTTCGTTAGCGGTGGGTTTTGGGGCAGGCATCACCGTGTGTGTGCTCGCCACTTTAATTGGTATTACCGCCGGCTATTTAGGCGGTTGGGTTGACGATGTGCTCACCGCCGCGATGAACATTATGTTGGTGATCCCGCAATACCCACTCTTGTTCGTGCTAGCCGCGTTTATCGGCGAAGCCGGACCGCTGACGATCGCCATCATTATTGGCTGTACCTCCTGGGCGTGGGGCGCACGGGTGGTTCGCTCACAAACCCTTGCCCTGCGCGAAAAAGAGTTCGTGAAAGCTGCCGAAGTGCTGGGTGAGTCGCGCTTTCGTATCACCTTTGTCGAGATCTTGCCTAACTTGGTGCCGATTGTCGGCGCCAGCTTTATTGGCTCGGTAATGTATGCCATTGCCATGGAGTCCATTATCTCCTTTCTAGGCCTTGGCGATCCCAACACCATCAGCTGGGGGATCATGCTCTACAACGTGCAAACCTCTTCATCCATGCTAATTGGCGCGTGGTGGGAGCTGCTCGCGCCTTGTATTGCGCTGACCTTACTGGTTACAGGGCTTGCCTTGCTCAACTTCGCAGTGGATGAAATTGCCAACCCGCAATTACGAGCGCAAAAAGGGATGAAGCGCTGGAAAAAACTCAGCCAACAAGAAAAGAAAGCCCGCGACGAGAATCCCGTTGCCGAACACATGCTGATCAGTGGAGATAAATCATGAGTCGCACCCCACTTATCTCAATCCGTGACCTGTGCGTGGACTACATTACCGATGCCGGTGATGTCCGAGCCTGCGATCACGTCAGTTTTGACATTGCCCCCGGTGAAGTTTTTGGTCTGGCTGGCGAATCGGGATGCGGTAAATCCACCGTCGCCTTTTCACTGATGCGCCTGCACAAGCCACCTGCGTTTATTACCGGCGGCGAAGTCATCTTTAACGGCGAAAATATCCTCGATTACAGCGACGCCCGCATGCGTGATTTTCGCTGGCGGGAGATGTCGATGGTGTTTCAAAGCGCCATGAATGCCCTTAATCCAGTGCTGACACTCGAAGAGCAGTTTTGCGATGTGTTGATGCGCCACACCAACCTGACCCGCAAACACGCGGTCAAACGGGCTCAAGGCTTGCTGGAAATTGTTGATATTCACCCTAGCCGCCTGACCGATTATCCGCACCAGTTTTCGGGCGGGATGCGTCAGCGCTTGGTGATCGCCATTGCGCTGGCCTTAAATCCGAAAATGATCATCATGGATGAGCCCACTACGGCATTAGACGTGGTAGTGCAGCGCGAGATCTTGCAAAAAATCTACGCGTTAAAAGAAGAGTTTGGCTTTTCGATTCTGTTTATCACCCATGACTTATCGCTCATGGTGGAGTTCTCCGACCGGATTGGGATCATGTACTCCGGTGAGCTGATTGAAGTCGCACCGTCCAAACAGGTGCTCAACAACCCCTACCACCCCTACACCGAAGGGCTGGGCAGCTCATTCCCCTCACTCACCGGACCTAAACGCCAGCTCACGGGGATCCCAGGCAACCCGCTCAATTTGCTCGAAATCCCGACCGGCTGCCGCTTTCAAGCGCGCTGTGCTCAGGTGCATGAGCGATGTCGCACCACCCAAACGGCGCTGCGCCAAATCGAACCGGGACGGTATTCCAACTGCCATCTATACGGTGAGCCTATCGCCCAACAAAAACTCTAATAACGCGCCAATGTGAGGAAGTCAGTGATGAGTACAGGTTTTGGAGAACTGCTGGTTGAAGGGAAAAACGTAGTGAAAGATTTTCCCATTAACAGTCATGCCCTTAAACAACCCATGATGCGAGCGATCAATGATGTCTCGTTCAAAATGTACAAAGGCCGTGGACTTGCCGTGGTGGGGGAATCGGGCTCGGGCAAATCCACCACCGCGAAAATGATCGCCAAAATGTATGCCCCGACCGATGGCTGCATTGAATATCGTGGCCGCGATATCACCACCATTAAAAAACGTGATGAGCTGATGCGCTATCGCGAAGGCCTGCAAATGGTCTGGCAAGACCCTTTTGGCTCGCTCAACCCCACGCACAATGTGTTTCACCATATTGCGCGGCCGTTATTGATCCACAAGAAAGTCGCCAAGCGCGACAAAGAACAATTGAAAGAGCGGGTGTTCGAGCTGCTCGAGCAAGTGGGCCTGACCCCTGCCAAAGAAACGGCGGAGAAATTTCCCCACCAGCTGTCGGGCGGCCAGCGTCAGAGGATTAACCTGGCGAGGAACATCGCCGTCGGCGCGGAAGTGGTACTCGCCGATGAGCCAACTTCGATGCTGGATGTGTCGATTCGTGCCGGTGTACTTAACCTGATGGAAGAGATGAAAGTGGAGAAGCAAATGTCGCTGCTCTACATCACCCATGATATCGCCACCGCGCGTTACATTGCTGAAGACTTGGCAGTGATGTACGTCGGCCATATGGTCGAATGGGGAGACACCGAAGAGATTATTCATCGCCCTCAGCATCCTTACACCCAGCTGTTGGTCTCAGCCGTGCCCGACCCCAGCAAATCTATTCACGAAAAACTAAAGGGCAACAAGGGTGAGATCCCCCTGTGGACTCCGGACTCAGTCGGCTGCCCTTTTGCTGGCCGCTGCCCACATGCGACGGCCAAATGCACTGAGCAGTTGCCCGGCGTCACCAAGCTCGCCGACAACCACTATGTGCGCTGCTATTTGTACGAGCAATAGCGACCAATAAGGATACCATCATGCAAGTGCTGACCAATCACATTGGCTACTCGTTACACGGTGACAAATACGCGGTGATCGTCAGTGACAGCGAGGCCCTCTCCGGCACACCCGTGGCACTGATTTCCCGGCCTCCTCTTAAGGGGACAGGCACATTTAGCTCGGCGGACAAAGCTGCCGCCTCTTCTGGGGACAGGCACTTTAATGAAGCCGCAGAAGGCGCGCAAAATTTTACGGGGACAGACACTGTTATTCTCGGGACAGACACAGCACCACTCGATAACGTGGTGGCGCAGTTTGAGTTACACCAAGGCACACAGTTAAGCAACTGGCAGATGGGCACGGCTTATACCCTCGATTTTTCTGCCTTTGCACATCGCGGACGCTATCAACTAGGGCTGTTAACAGATACTCCGGTATATTCGCATCCGTTTGAGATCCTTGACGATTGCCTGTTTCACATCACGTTTTCCGATCTGCTGCATTATTTTAAATCGCAGCGGTGTAGCGGCATCTATGAACACGCGGATCAGCACGCCAAGGTATTCGGCTCTGATGAACGCGTGGATGTCTCTGGTGGTTGGTACGATGCCTCTGGCGATGTAAGCAAATACCTGAGCCACCTTTCCTACGCCAATTACTTTAATCCGCAACAAATCCCGCTATTGGCTTGGGGACTGGCCGATCTTAGCAGCCAATTTAGCTCGGAAACGCTGCCCGCGTTTATGCGCACACGCTTAGCCGATGAAGCGAAACACGGCGCTGATTTTCTTCTCCGTATGCAAGACCCCAGAGGCTTTTTTTATATGACGGTGTTTGATCAATGGTCGAAAGACCCAGAGCGCCGCACTCTTTGCGCTTACGCGACGCAAGATGGAGTGATGAGTGAGGCTTATCAGGCCGGTTTTCGTCAAGGCGGCGGCATGGCGATTGCTGCCCTTGCCGCCGCAAGCCGATCCCCGCTTTGCGCGGATCCAGACCAACAAGCACGCTATTTAGACGCCGCCATTCGCGGCTACTGGCATTTGGTTGAACATAACCATCATTACCTTGATGACGGTGAGCCCAACATTATTGACGAAACCTGCGCCCTTCTCGCCGCATGTGAGTTACATCACGCCACTCGGCAGTCTACCGAAGAGCAATCTACCGGGGACAGTCACGCTTATTTAACGGGACAGGCACCTTTAGGTTCTGAGGACAGACACATTAGTGCGGGGGACAGACACATTAGTGCGAACGGTGACTGTCCCTTCTTGAGCGAGGCTCGAGGCTGGATGCAAAAGCTGATAGCACGGCAGTGCAGTGATGAAACCTGTCAGTATTATTGGTCAGCAAATACTGATGGCGGCCGCCCGTTTTACCATGCCGCCGATGCCGGTCTACCCGGCTTGGCATTGGTTCGCTACCTCGATGTGGAAACCGATCCCAGCCATCGGGCCATCGCACAAACAGCACTGGAACACGCCTGCCAGTTTGAGCTCAACCTAACACAAACCGCTGATAATCCATTCGCGTATCCGCGTCAGTACGTCAAACCCGTCGATGGCGTCAAACAGGTACGTCACTTTATTCCTCACCACAATGAAACCGGCTATTGGTGGCAAGGCGAGAATGCACGCTTGGGGTCGCTGGCAACCTTTGCGTGTCACGCTACGCGCCATATTCAAGACGATGCGCTAAATGCGGCCCTCCACACCTTTAGCCAACGGGCGCTTAATTGGATCCTCGGTTTAAACCCATTTGATATCTGCATGCTCGATGGACATGGTCACAACAACCCAGATTACCTACCGCACTTGGGATTTTTTAATGCCAAAGGAGGGATCTGCAATGGCATTACCGCAGGGATGGAGGATGAAACACAGATTGCCTTCAACCCCGCGCCATATTGCGATGATATGGCGCAAAACTGGCGATGGGGCGAGCAGTGGTTGCCACATGCAAGCTGGTTTATGCTCGCCATCAGTGCGCAAACACTGGTTGGCACCGGCCACTCGAACAAGGAGAACGCGTGATGACTTACCGCCTCGATCTTAGTGTGATCAACGAGTATCCCAATGACACCCCACCGCGCAGCCGAATGGGGTTAACCTTGCATAATCTTACCGACCGCCCGTTAGAAGCGCTGTCCATTGCGGTATTATTTGATCGCTTCATCAACCCCAATACCCTGTCACAAGGCAGTATTGAGCAAATCGGTAGTTATTGCGTCATTACACCGGCGCATCAAACACTCGATGCCAATCAAAGCTTATACATCGAGTTTGATGCCCACACGCCGCCATTGCGGTTCCTTTGTGCCGGCTTTAAAGATGCGCTGATCTATGCCAATGGCGAGCAATATTCAGTGATGCTCACCCCCATTAACTTGGCGCACACCCACACCACACGATCAACGATTCCAGATGTTCATCCCGCCGAGCACGCCATTATTCCGGTGCCCAAATCAGTGTGCCACCAGCCAGGGTACTTTACGCTTTCACCCACAACACCATTAATCGCGGTGGATCCACAGGCCCTGCCCGCCGCACAGTGGCTAAGCAACGAATGGGTTCGCATGTATCCGCAAGCCGATATTGCACTCGACCCACGCCATCAAGATGCGGTGACCGGCGATCATGCGATCATTTTGCGCCCATTACCCGACTCGGCACTTCGAGATATCGCCCACCGTGATGAGGCCTATCAGCTTACCGTCACCGACCAAGGCGTGGTTATCCAAGCCTGTGCTGAGCGAGGGTTTATTCACGGCTGCGCATCGCTGTTACAACTTTGCCAAGAGCATGACACACAGCTTCGAATACCAGCAATCAAAATCAGCGATGCACCACGCTTTGCTTACCGAGGGATGATGCTCGATTGCGCGCGCCATTTTCATTCGGTGGACACGGTAAAGCGACTGATTAACCAGTTGGCCTACTTTAAGTTCAATACCTTTCACTGGCATTTAACCGACGATGAAGGCTGGCGACTGGAGATTAAAGCTCTGCCTGAATTGACGCGCTATGGGAGTCAACGCGGCCCCAATACCCGCCTTGCTCCGCAGTTCAGTCATATTGCAGAGCGTCACGAAGGTTATTATCGCCAAGAAGAGGTGCGTGACGTGATTGAATACGCCGCGGCCCGAGGTATTACCGTCATTCCAGAAATTGATATTCCCGGCCACTGTCGCGCAGCCATCAAAGCGCTGCCTGATTGGCTACACGATGCCGACGACCGCTCTACTTACCGCAGCGTACAACACTACACCGATAACGTATTATCGCCAGCCCTTGATGGCACGTATCGATTTTTAGATACAGTACTAAGTGAAGTCGCCGAGCTTTTTCCTGCCTCATGGGTCCATATTGGCGCCGATGAAGTCCCTGACGGGGTATGGACGGATAGCCCAATTTATCGGGACAGACGCATGAACGGAGAAACGACCGCTTCGCTACAGGGACAGATACTGACCTATGCTGAGCAAAAGCTTCGCGCCTTGGGCAAACGTATGGTTGGCTGGGAAGAGGTACAGCACGGCGATAAAGTCAGCAAAAACACCGTGATCTATTCATGGCAAAGCGAAGACGCCGCATTGCACTGTGCAAAGCATGGTTTTGATGTGATTTTAACCCCCGGTCAGGCGACCTATCTCGATATGGTGCAAGATTATGCTGCCACCGAGCCTGGGCTCGACTGGGCGGGCGTCACGCCATTAGAAAAATCCTACCAATATGAGCCACTGGCAAGCCTCGCCAGTGACGACCCCGCCCGTGAGCACATGCTAGGCGTACAATGTGCACTCTGGAGTGAACTAATCACCAATCAGAACAGGCTCGATTACATGGTATTTCCAAGACTTACCGCCATTGCGGAAGCGGCTTGGAGCCACAGTGAGCGCCGTGACTGGCTCGATTATCTGGCCAGACTCAAAGCGCAATTACCGCGTTTAGACAAGTTCGGTATTCAATACCGTTCCCCTTGGGCATCGAACAAGTAGGCCGAATTCGCCCACCTGGCAGCGCGCCCTGCGCTGCCAGCTCTTTGCGCTTGCATCCCATCTGTTTATAATGCTCAGCCATTGTTGTCAGTCTGAGAGTGTTTCCGGCATGCTACGCCAAGAAATTAATACCCTACTCACCCCTATTCATGGTTTTCTGCACTGTCAAACCCCCGACAGTTGGATTGACGCGGCCATCCAGCCTGACAACCAATCGATTCTTTTGCGCGATCACGCAAACTGCGAATTAAAAGCCAGCCAAACCGCGATGTGGCTGATCCGTAAATATGCGGTTGACGCGGCGAGTGGCGAGCAACTGCTGGCATGGGCCAAACCCTATGAGGACTTTGTTTATCGCGGCGTTCGCGATGGGATCTTCCACGCGCGCAAAAACGGTCTCAGCGCACCTTTAACCCCTAAAGCGGGCTTTGCCCACGGCCAAGCCTTGATTGATAAAATGGTCCGCTTAATCAAAGAAGAGTTTCATCACTTTGAGCAAGTGATTGAAATCATGGACGCACGCGGCATTCCTTATCAACCGTTAGAAGCAGGCCGCTACGCCAAAGGATTAATGCGCGCGGCACGCACTCATGAGCCGGCAACCTTGGTCGATAAACTGATTATTGGCGCCTACATTGAAGCACGCTCCTGCGAGCGCTTTGCTAAAGTCGCCCCGCACCTCGATGATGAACTGCAAAAGTTCTACATCTCGCTACTGCGGTCGGAAGCACGCCATTATCAAGATTACCTGACACTTGCAGAAACTATCGCCGGCGAAGACATTCGCGACCGCATCCAAACCATCGGCGAGCGCGAAGCCGAACTCATCCAAGCCCCCGACAGCCAATTCCGCTTTCACAGCGGCACCCCTGCCTAACTTCTTCTTATAGGGACAGGCACTTTTTATTTCCTGCGAGGACAGACACTTTACGCATCGATAATTGATTTCTAGCGAGGACAGTGATTTCTAGCGAGGACAGTCACCTCTTGATGACTGTCCTCGTCGTTTTTCTCCAACGTTCGAACCTTTTCCTCTATCAAGACAGGCACTCTGTAGTGAGTGTCCCTATTACGGGCACCTATTACGGGCATGTTACGACGTCCTACTCCATCGCTACTCAGCGTTCTCGAGTACTTCTTGGGACAGACATGTTAAGCACTGACATGTTAAGCAAGTAACAACTCTCGTAGTTACACCATTTCTTGCACTGTCACGAAAATCCAATTCATAAAAATGAAGACTGTTTATTTATACAGTATATTTTACTCATACCTAGATGCTAAGAGGGACCGACGATGACCAAAGCTCGCGCATCGCAAATAAATTTAGCCGCCACCCCCTATTACCATTGTGTCTCACGTTGTGTGCGCCGCTCGTTTTTGTGCGGCTATGATGCGCAGTCACAAAAAAGCTATGAGCATCGTCGCACATGGATAGAAACGCGTTTACTTACACTCGCCAAAGCATTTTGTATCGATATCTGTGCTTATGCCATTATGAGCAATCACTATCACGTTGTTTTGCATATCAACGCCAAAGCGGCTCAGTCTTTAACCAATATCGAGGTTGTTGAACGCTGGCTGGCCTTTCATCAAGCGCCTGCGCTTATCCAACGTTTTTATCAGGGTGAATCGCTCTCTCACTCAGAGCGAAAAGCGTGTTTTCGCATCATTGAGAACTGGCGCGAACGTTTGATGTCTGTCAGCTGGTTTATGAAGCTGCTCAATCAATATATTTCGACGCTAGCGAACCGAGAGGATCAATGTTCAGGGCATTTTTGGGAGGGACGCTTTAAAAGCCAAGCCATATTAGATGAAAAAGCACTCGCTGCGGCGATGGCCTATGTCGATTTGAACCCAGTGCGAGCAGGTATCACCAAGCAGCCTAAGCATGCCAATTACACATCGATTAAAAAGCGCGTTAAATCACTCGAGCAAAATAAAGCGACCCCAGCCGGCTTATTCCCCTTCGCCGGGAACCCGAGAAAGTCGATGCCCGACGGTATCCCTTTTCGCCTTATGGACTATTTGGCTCTGGTAGAATGGACGTGCGCTCAGGACCAGAACGCCAATTCACTCCCGAGACCACAGCTACTCACACAGCTGAACATCTCACGTGAAACCTGGTTAAGTACATGCTCTCACTTAGAGGGCGGGAATATCGTAGGTTCACTATCGAGTATTCAGGCGGTATTACCGACACTAGGCCTAAAACGCATGACCGGTCTAATGATCCCAAGTGACTAGGCCCAACCATTGAATATATCTCAATAACACAGGCATTCACCCAGATCGGCTGAGGCTTTATCCAGCCCAATAAGCCAGCACCATTATAAACACGAACAAAATACCTACCGCTTTTAAGAGCGGCTTTAGCCCTTTGGCTCCACCTTCCGGGGATTGATTACAGCATCCCATATTATCTCCTGACCGTTTTTCCAGAAGAATAAGCCTTCCAGTAACAGGAAGGTAAAGGGATATTCAGGTTTGATTCTAGCTTGTTGGGGGGACAGACACTTTAGATGCTGACACTTTAGATGCTTAAGTGCCTGTCCCCCCCAATACATTTGCTGGCTAATGCTCTAATACGCTGTACTCAGAAATCTGGACTCTGTATCCTAATGGCTATAAACATCTATCAAGGACAATGACGATGTGGTATCTCATATATTCGCAAGACGTAGAGAACAGCCTACCGCTACGCAAGCAAGTGCGTGACGCACACCTTGAGCGCTTACACCAACTGGAAAAAGAAAACCGTTTGATGATTGCAGGACCAAACCCTGCCGTTGATAGCGACGAGCCGGGCGAAGCTGGGTTTACGGGATCAACCGTTATTGCTTGGTTTGAGTCATTATCAGCCGCCCAAGCCTGGGCCGACAAAGATCCTTATGTTGCCGCTGGCGTCTATGCAGACGTAACCGTTAAACCTTTCAAAAAAGCGCTTCCTCAGGACCCTGCCTAATGCGATTAGTAAAAGTATTAATGATGGCTGCCATTGGGCTAATACTGAGTGCCTGTAGTAGCACCCAGCATGACCAAGCCGCAGAAGCCGCAATCCAACGTGCCGACATGATTGCACAGTTACTGCCGATGGATATTGAAGGCTACTCACTGGTTCGCGCTCGTGCGCAAGATGCCATTATCGAGCTGACGCTTCTGGAGAAGAATGCAAAAAAAGCACCGGGGCAGCTCTTTTCCGGCTTAGAGCGTCGTTATTGCGAGAATAACGATATCCGCAATATGTTAGACAGTGGCATCAGCTATACCATTTTGGTTCGCGATACCCGTGGTCGACAAATCCTCGAAAACGCTATCGATGCAACTGGATGTGCTAGCTAATTAAGTGCCAAGGCTGCTCCCACTCCACCGGTAAGGCTGGCCACAATTCGCCTTGGGTCGGGGGCAGCACATAGCTATAGTGTTTTTCAGGCTGATCGTCGGAAAAACGACACGTAAATTGCAGCCCATAAGCGTGTAAGTAGCCACGATCGGCAGGCTCGCCGCCATAGTAATCATCACCGATAAGCGGTGAGCCAATGCTTTTCATTGCCACTCGAATTTGATGGGTTTTGCCTGTGTAAGGACGACAGAGAAAAAGTCGCCTCCCTTCACCGCCAGCAATAGAGATAAAGCGCGTTCTAGCTGGATTGTTTTTGCTGGTCAGTAATTTCCAGCTGCCTCGCCGCCCTTTGGCCATATCCCCGACGATCAGTCCCTGCTTCTTACGCGGCTTTTTGGCACTTAATGCCAAATAGAGCTTTTCTATCTCGCGAGAAGCAAACAGCCCTGAGAGGACAGACGCCGCATGAGAAGAAGTTGCCAGCAGCAGCAAGCCCGATGTCATCTTGTCCAACCGATGCACAAGGTAGACTTTCTCAACCCCAATATGCGCCGCCACGGCCGGTAGAAGTACCGCATGATCGGCTTCTTTTTGCACGCTAACGCCGTGGTGCTTATTGATCACCACAAAGTATTGGTTTTGGTCGACAATTGAAAACATAACGAGGCGATTTACCGGTTGGCCACTGAGGACAGGCATCATAACGACTTCACACTTACGTCGCTAGGGCAATCATATAAGTGACTGTCCCCCGAGTGTTCAAAAGTGTCTGTCCCGTTTGCTAATATCTAGTTAGCTTAAAATGCCTGTCCCCGATAGCTCGCCCAATAGCTATACCCGCTTCACACTCTCGCGCACTACCAGCGTTGGCTCGAGCTGAACGGTTTGGCTGTCACTTTGAGGGTCATCTAGTTTGTGGAGTAGCGTTTCGACGGCCGCTTGACCGAGACGATACTTGGGCTGATGAACGGTAGTCAGGGAGGGCGAGACAAATCTTGCGAGGTGGATATCATCGTACCCCATGATAGAAAGATCCTCGGGTACCCGAATGCCGAGTGCATTAGCAGCATTGATCGCGCCCATCGCCATCATGTCATTGCCGGCAAAAATCGCGCTCGGCAGGGAGCCGCTCGCGGCGATCGCTTGCATGCCTTGATAGCCGCCCTCACACTCAAAGTCCGCTTCTACCATCCAGTCGGCGTTCTCAGTAAGTCCAGCATCGCGCAGCGCATCTTTAAAGCCTTGAAAACGGCGCTGTGCTTGTTGTTTAAGCAAAGGACCACTGATACAACCAATCTGGCGGTGGCCACAGTCAATCAAGTGCTGGGTCGCTAAATAGCCGCCTTGATAGGAATTATCTTGAATTTTATCGCAAGCAAAATCAATCGGCCCCCAATCCATCACCACCACGGGAATATCCGGATAACGATCAAAGCCTTCAATCCGCTCACCTTCTAACGTCGAGCACATCAAAATCAAGCCATCGACCCGCTTTTGCAACAGCGTATCGATTGAAGCACGCATACGCTCAGCATCGCCTTCCGTGTTGCATAAAATCAAACTGTAGCCATTGTGATAACAGCTGCGCTCGACACCTTTTACTACTTCGCCAAAAAACGGGTTGGTGGAAGTGGTCACCAGCATGCCAAAGGTTTTAGTTCGATTCATTTTTAGGCTGCGAGCCAGTGCCGACGGGGCGTAATAGTTAAGCTCTTTCGCGGCTTGGTTTACCTTCTCAGCAATCGCCTCACTCACATAACGGGTGTTATTGATGACATGACTGACCGTCGATGTCGACACGCCCGCCCGTTTGGCAATATCTTTCATGGTCGCCATTTATCGCGCTCCGCTGACTAAGGTGAAATAACGATTAAGCATCTTGGTGGGCCCAAAATGCCTCAACCTCTGAACGAGAAGGAATCGAGGTTTGTGCGCCACGCTGAGTCACGGATAATGCCGCCGCGGCATGCGCAAAGCGAATCGCCTGATAAAGTGTCTGTCCCTCTTTCAGTCCTGTCACCAATGCCCCGTTAAAGGTATCGCCAGCGGCAGTGGTATCAACGGCATCGACACGGAACCCAGGAATAAGCTGGCCCGCTTGTTCGCCTTTTTCACTCAGCCACACGCCTTGTTTGCCGAGGGTGATCAGTACAATTCCTACCCCTTTTTCATGGAGAACGTCCGAGGCCGCTTGGGCACTGGCAGTATCTGTTACCGCGATACCGGTCAGGCTTTGGGCTTCCGTTTCATTCGGGGTAATAATATCGACTGCAGCAAGAAGCGCGTCGCTCAGCGGTGCCGCAGGGGCGGGATTAAGCACCACCTGTGTCTTTGCCGCTCTGGCATGAAACGCCGCCTTTTCAATGCCACACATCGGTGTTTCTAACTGCATCAGTAAATAGTCAGCGTCGGCGATTTTTGTGAGATCATCGCTGATGGTATCCGCTGTCAGAGTCGCATTGGCTTCTGCCGAAAGCGCAATACTGTTCTCGCCCTGATCAGTCACTTGGATCATCGCAATCCCGGTCGGCGTATCAGGCTGTACCTTTATCGCACTGACATCCATTCCCTCTTGCGCATAAGACTGACGAATCTGCTGACCAAAGGCGTCGTCACCCACACTGGCAATAAAGGCAACATCAGCACCGCAACGCACCGCTGCCACCGCTTGATTCGCCCCTTTGCCGCCAGCTATCACCGCATAGTCTCGACCGTGTAATGTCTCTCCGGGACGAGGAAAACTAGAGACGCGTAAAACATGATCAGCATTGACGCTGCCAAGAACAACCAATCGGCTCATTACTATTCCTTACCGTTTTTAAATCAAAAAAGCACCACCCAGTGCGAACCCGATGGTGCTCACTATACGTTTCCCTGACGGCTTATTCAGCGATCGTTTCTTGGCTGATCACTTTCAGCGGTACAGGGATGTAGCTGTCTACCGACTCGCCTTTTAGCACCTTATCGGCGGTTTCAACACCCAATTCGCCAATCATACCCGGTTGCTGGGCAATGGTTGCTGCCAGATGACCACGTTCAACGGCTGCAATACCATCTTTGGTGCCATCAAAACCGACAATGGTGACATCTTTGCCTGATGCCTGCACCGCGCGCAATGCGCCAAACGCCATTTCATCGTTCTGGGCGAATACCGCTTCCACATCTGGGTGTGCGGCAAGCAGGTTTTCCATCACGTTCAGACCTTTGGTGCGGTCAAAATCCGCAGGCTGACTGGCGAGTAGCTCAACGTCGGTACCTTCAATGGCATCCATAAAGCCTTCACCACGCTCGCGTGCTGCCGAAGTACCGGCAATACCCTCAAGTTGGATCACTTTGGCACGCTCACCGACTTTGCCGATGATGTATTCCGCCGCCATTTTACTACCTTGAGCGTTATCAGAAGCAATATGGCTCACCACTTCTCCACGGCTCGCGCCACGGTCTAGGGTGATAACCGGGATCTCCGCGCGATTCGCAATACGAATGGCGTTCGAGACCGCATCTGAGTCAGTCGGATTAATCAAAATGGCTTTAACGCCACGGATAGTTAAATCCTCCACATTCGAGAGCTCTTTACTGGCGTCGTTTTGCGAATCAAGCACCAAGAGCTCATAGCCAAGATCTTGCGCTTTCTGCTCTGCGCCCTCTTTCATGGTGACAAAAAATGGGTTGTTTAAGGTTGAAACCACGATTGCCATTCTATCTTCCGCTTGCGCACTGATGCTCAGCGTTGACGACAATAGTGCAGTAGTAATCAAGGTAGTCAGTTTTTTCATGCGTTCAGTCCTTTTGTGTTTGTAGGGTATTGTTTTTAATTGCTAATTCAACAGAAATAAAAGTGCCTGTCCCAATAAGCTGAAATAAAAGTGTCTGTCCCGCTAACTTAAAGTGCCTGTCCCAACAAGCTCTCTATCTCAACAAGCTATTTGTTTTTGTTATCCACCAGCACGGCGAGCAGAATCACCACCGCTTTGGCAATCATTTGGTAGTAAGACGACACGTCCAGCAGGTTGAGGGCATTGTTCAAAAAGCCGATAATCAGCGCACCGATCAATGTGCCCATGATCTTGCCTTTACCGCCCATCAAGCTGGTGCCGCCCAGCACCACCGCGGCAATCGCATCAAGCTCATAGCCAGTACCGGCAGTCGGTTGTCCGGAGGACAGGCGCGAGGTGACGATGATCCCTGCCAGCGCCGCGAGCATGCCACACAGGCTATACACGCCCACCTTGATTCGATCGACATTAATGCCCGACAACCGCGCCGCCGATTCATTGCCACCGAGTGCGTAAATATAGCGGCCAAAACGGGTGTGATTGAGCAGATACCAAGCGCCGATAAACACGATTGCCATCAGCCACACGGGAACGGGAATGCCCAACAGGTAGCCGGTACCAAACCAGGCAAACGCATCCGCGGTATCAGTAAAGCCCGTTGAGATGGGGCGACCATCGGTGTACACCATAGTGACGCCGCGATAGAGTGTCATGGCTACCAAGGTGGCAATAAACGCCTGTACCTTGCCTTTAGCCACCACGACGCCAGTCATGGCACCAATCGCCGCGCCTGCAAACAAAGCCGTTGGCACTGCCACCAGCACCGGCACTTCGACCGCAATCAAACTCGCGGCAAACGCGCCGCACAGCGCCAACACTGAACCAACACTCAAGTCGATACCCGCGGTTAAAATCACCAGTGTCATCCCCACGGCAATAATGGCGTTTACCGAGGTTTGACGCAGGATGTTAAGCAGGTTGTCGACCATGAAAAAGTTGCTGTTTAAAAATGACATCACCACGATCAGCACTAACAAGGCAATGAGTGATTTTTGCTCAATCAACCACGCTTTGCTGAACAGGGGTTTGCGTCCATCTTCTGACGGCTGGGACTTATTCATTGCATTCTCACTCATGCTGCATCCTCATTGGCATCTTTGCCTACCGCACAGGCAAGCAGAGTTTCTTGGTTAGCGTCTTTGGCATCAAACTCACCGCATACGCGGCCTTCGTGCATCACTAGAATGCGGTCGCTCATGCCAAGCACTTCGGGCATTTCTGACGACACCAAGATGATGCTCATGCCCTCGGCTTTAAATTGGTTAATCAGCTGATAAATCTCTTTTTTGGCACCGACATCGACCCCCCGAGTCGGCTCATCCAAGATCAGCACTTTCGGTTTGGTCATCAGCCCTTTGGCGATCGCCACTTTCTGCTGATTCCCGCCCGATAAGTTGCCAATGATTTGCTCGCGGGTGGGGGTTTTGATGTTAAAAAGACGGATAAAATCATCCACCGCCATCACTTCATCGCGCGGCTGTATTTTTCCCCAATGGGTGAGCTTATCGAGCGCACTGAGCGACATGTTGTCTTTCACCGATAACCCCAGCACCAAGCCCTCGCCTTTGCGATCTTCAGAGATGTAAGCAATGCCGTTGGCCAGCGCATCTTGCGGACTCATGGGGTTAATCACCTTGCCATCAAGTCGGATCACGCCAGCTTCACGCGGCATGGCGCCATAGATAATTTTCATTAACTCCGTGCGTCCGGCGCCCATCAGGCCCGATACACCCAGAATTTCACTGCGGTGCAGCTGAAAACTCACCGCTTCCACGCCGTGACCGCTGACATTTTCCACCTCAAGGCTTATCCCATCAGGAGTGACGTCGCTTCGCGGGTATTGTTCGGCGAGTTTGCGGCCCACCATCATTTCAATCAGGCCGTCTTCATCGGTATCACTAACGGGACACTCACCAATAAACTTGCCGTCACGTAACACGGTGATCCGATCGCAAATCTCAAAAATTTCTTTTAGTCGGTGAGAGATATAAACAATGCCGCAGCCTTGCGCTCGCAGCTCGTTGATCACCGCAAACAGCGAGGCGGTTTCGGTGTTGGTCAAAGCATCGGTCGGCTCATCCATAACGATCACCTGCGACTCAAACGACAGCGCTTTGGCTATCTCCACCATCTGCTGCTCACCCAAGCTCAGGCTGCCAAGTGGCGTGGTGCCACGTGCTTTCACATTTAAACGCGCCAACAGCTTATCGGCCTCTTCCGCCATTTTGGTCCAGTCAATTTTGCCAAACCGGTTAGTAAACTCGCGACCCAAAAAAATGTTTTCGGCAATGGTCAGCTCTGGGATCAAATTGAGCTCTTGGTGAATAATACTGATCCCCGCTTGCTGCGAATCACGTGGGCCTTTAAACGAAACCGGCTCACCTTGATAGTTAACGTCGCCACTGTCGGCGTGATAAATCCCAGTGAGTACTTTCATCAACGTGGACTTGCCCGCACCATTTTCACCGAGTAGCGCCATTACCTCGCCGGGATAGACATTTAAGCTCGCCTCATCGAGGGCGCGCACCCCGGGAAAGGTTTTTACGACTTGGCGGAGTTGTAAGATAGGTTGCGTCATTGTGGTTACTCGCTTAGGCCCACCTAAAAGGTGACACCGGCTTGA
The DNA here is from genome assembly GCF_001995695.1 of Salinivibrio sp. ML290. NCBI lineage: Bacteria > Pseudomonadati > Pseudomonadota > Gammaproteobacteria > Vibrionales > Vibrionaceae > Salinivibrio > Salinivibrio sp. ML290. The sequence continues at coordinate 33,721 of NZ_MUEY01000023.1, forward strand.
AAAATCACATTGGCATAAGGCGTGCACTCGCCGGTGCGTACCACCGCTTTGCTCTGCACCGTTCGTGCTTTAAACGCCTCGTGGCTGATCGTGGTCACAGTGATCGTTTGTTGCCGCGCTGCACTCTCTTGCTCCAATCGCGCAAGCAAGGCTTGGTGTAGCGCGGGGCTCACCGCTGCAAGCTCTTCTGCAATCACCACCGACTCAATGCAGGTGTGAGTTAACACCGCCTCGACCGTCTGCATAAAACTTGGCACCCCTTGGGTTAGCGCCAAATCGATGCGCGACACCGAGTTGGGGATCGGTAACCCCGCATCACACACCGTCAATTCATCAGTGTGCCCGATTTGGGTTACGAGCTGTGCAAGCTCTGGATGGAGCAAACCATGCTTATTCATTCATCACCTTCTCACTCACGATGGACTTAATCAGCACTCACTGTGCGCTGGCACGTTTTCTTATGATCAGCGTTTTCCCTCAGGAAAAACGCCATCGAAACGTTTCGATATGGACGAATAATGCAGATGAAAGAAAAGTTTCACCATCTGTAAACATCACAGATGTGAGGGGGATCGACTATTGATATTGGAATCATTAGAAAAGGGGGAGATAAATCACACAGCCTATATTGGTAGTACAGTATTGCGTGCTGCAGGAAGAAAGTGAGGTGACTGTCCCGAGAATATCTTGCGCCCGATAAACGATTGACGAGAGGTAATGAAAAGCAGAAAAAGTGCCTGTCCGATCAATTTAGTTAACTATCGCCCTCTGCTTCTTTGTCTGCTTCCCGGTCACTCAAACCCGGCACCGCTTGGCAAAACCTGCACTCTTCATTATCCACCGAGGCACCGCCCGACTCGACGTAGCGAATACGATGACTCGCTTTGCTCCGGTTAGCCGACACCGCAAACCGCCGCTGGTCACGCTCGGGAATGGTCTTTTCTGTGTCATGCTCAGCCATAGGTTGTCTCCTTCAAATACCGAGAACCGCTCTACTGTATGTTAACTTTACCACCCCTAAGTCGCCTAACCAAAAGTGCCTGTCCTCGATAACTCCGCCCAATTACTCCCGCTAACTGTGTAATGCTGAACGTGAGTCAGCACTCATGATTCGAAATCAGTTAATAGAAATTAAAGAGCTGAATCACAAGGTCACTTTCAGCAATTTGTCTGTTCAAATAATGAGCGTAGCATTTAAGCTGAAACGATTCAGCTTAACACAACAAATGAGGAAGACTAAGATGATAATCAAAAACGTCCTGGCTACTGTTGCCCTACTCACACCTATTTACGCCCTTTCAGCAGAATTTGTACTCACCGATAGCGCAACTAACACCTACGTGGATCATTGGAAAACATCGGCGCAAGAACTTGGAATTAACACAACAACCCCCTTTTCAATTGAAAAAAAGCGACTCAATACAGGCAAACAAAATGGCGTGGACATAATCACCATTGATAACGGTGAATTAGAACTGACGCTCGTGCCGACTCGAGGTATGGGTATCTACCAAGTGCGCAAGGAGGGTAAGCGGATTCTTGGGTGGGATTCACCCGTCAAAGAGATAGTCAATCCAGCTTTTATTGATCTTGAAAGCAGAAACGGCCTTGGCTGGTTAGATGGTTTCAACGAAATGCTTGTTCGCTGTGGATACGAATGGACAGGCCACCCCGGTGTTGATGACAATGGGCAATTGCTCAGCCTTCATGGGCGAGTTCAAAACACTCCCGCCTCACTGGTGAAAGTAAAAATAGACGATGAAGCCCCACATACAATTACTGTCACCGGGGTTGTTGCAGAGAGTACCTTTAAAAAATCAAACCTTTCGACAGAAACGCGTTTGAATATCATTCCTGGCGAAAATTCCTTCTCAATAAACGATACGCTCACCAACAAAGCTGATTACGACGATGAATATCAAATCATCTACCACTCAAACTTTGGTAAACCCATCCTAGAAAAAGGCGCCAAAGTCCATGCAGCAGCAAGTGAAATATCTCCATTTAATGACTATGCAAAAGGGGGACTTAAAAGCTGGCAAACCTATTTAGGGCCAACAAAAGATTTTGATGAAATGGTATTTAACTTAAAACCCATTAGTGACCCAGAAGGCAACTCTCTTGCTGTTTTACACAATAAAGATGCCAACTCTGGTGTGTCGATGCGATTTAAAACCGATCAGCTCCCAGTGCTAACCATTTGGAAAAACACTGACACATTAAAACAGGGCTATGTAACGGGAATCGAGCCTGGTACAAGCTATGCGTATAATACAAAATATCAACGACCGTTAGGCCTAGTGCCGACCATAAAAGCTGGCGAACAAAAACATTTCGATCTTGAGTACACCGTGTTAACGAGTGCGGAAGACGTCAGTCAAGCCGTCGACAATGTAGCCAAAATCATGAAAAAACAAAAAGTCCAACTAAAGTCAGAGCCTTTGGTCGAGCTTAGTCACTAAAGCACATAATGGCTAGACATAGCTTTTCATTATCAAACGTGTTCGGCGTTGCTCACGCTTGGCCGAACACTTTCCACTCAATACTCCTCCCAACGCGTTCGCGCCTGTCCTGTCAAAAGCATACTGTGCTCTTTGCACTAAAGTGCCTGTCCCTATAAAACGCCTGTCCCTCTAAAACGTGTCCCCATAAAACTGCCCAAAACTAATTTTTTCTCGCAGTGCTGGCGCGATGTGCGAGTTTAAATGGAATAGTTTGAGCGCCTGTAAGCGGTTGCCCTTCAATGGCTTGTAAAATGGCCGACGCGGCCTGTACGCCGAGGGATTGATAGTCAATTTCAGCGCTCGTTACGCTCGGAAAGGCATGCTCACTCATGGAAGAGCCCTCCAGGCTGATAAGCGCGATATCAGTCGGCACTTTTAACACCCGTCGGTGACACTCAAATAATGCGCCGATAGCTATCTCTTCATGGCTACATACCAGTGCGTCCAACGTGGCATCGCGAAGCAACAATTTCGCCAACCCTTCGGCCCCCAATTGCGCCGATGGGGCCTCATGCGTTGTCAGAAAATGGTCAGGGGTTAAATAGTGCTCAATCATCGCGCCCTGCCAGCCCTGTAGCTTGCGCTGCAAGGTGGCATGGTTGCCCCGCGCACCAATAAAACCAATATGATGAAAGCCCTGACTAACAAGGTGGGATGTACAGCGCTTGCCGATGTCGTGGGGATCGCTGCCCATGCTGGCATAGCTATTCATGGAAGGCGACTCAGCAATTTCGAGGACAGGCGCATTGGCCATCTCAAGCAATTGATGGGTACGCTGAGTATGCTCATTGCCAAATAGCACCACTGCCGCTGGCCGACTTTCTAAAAAACCGGCCAATAAATCCTCTTCCTGCTGGACCGAATAATCACTGTAACCCAGCAACAATTGATAGCCCGCTTTATTCAGCCGCTGTTGAAAACGAGGCAAAAACAAGGCGCACGCCTTTTCCAATAGAGAAGGAATGATCAACGCAATGGCATAGCTTTGCGCTGATGCCAAGGCACCCGCAGCTTTATTAGGAATATAACCCAGTTGCTCGACGGCGCGTTGAACCTTATCGCGCAATTTGTCAGAGACAGCATCCGGGGTACGCAACACCCTGGAAACCGTCATGGTGCCTACCCCAGCCTGTTTGGCAACATCCGCAAGCGTAACTTTACCCGTATTGCGTCGTTTTCTTGGTTCACTCATCGTATCTATTGATTACTCATCATTTTATGACACCGTATCCTATCACAGCCATCAGCGATTAATCCTTGCCCCGCATGGCCTCTTTGTAGCATGACCCATTGGTAGACAGAAAAAATGATAGCGCTATCACATCTTATGGTAGCGCTATCAGATAGCGCTACCATTTGTGATCATTGTCCATTTATTGCTCAGTTTTCAGCGATAGAGTTATCAACAATTCTCCAACAACCCAATAAAACCTTTAAAACGGATAAAGCCATGTTACGAGATCTGATTACCGCCGACGTTATCCGCATTCACCAGGGTGCCAACGATTGGCAAGATGCCATCAACAAAGCCTGCGCAGCACTTTTGGATAACGGTGCCATCGCGCCAAGCTATGTCGATGCGATTTATCGCTCACACCAAGAAATCGGTCCCTACTATGTGGTGGGCCCGGGTATCGCGATGCCCCACGCACGCCCTGAGGATGGCGTTAACCGCCTCGCCCTGGCTATCACAGTGATCAAAAACGGCGTCAATTTTAACAGCGCCGAAAACGATCCGGTTAAGGTGCTAGTCACCCTCGCGGCCACCGACAGTAATAGCCATGTCGAGGCTATCTCCCAATTGGCGAACCTTTTTATGAATGACACACACATCGCGCAGATCAGCCGCGCCACCAACGTGGAAGAGGTATTAGCCATTATCGCCAACTACTAACCCTTACATCGGTAGCAACAACACGCAAAAACACAAAGGGCTCGCCCTTAGCTATCGGCTTTAAAACAACGAACATGCTGAAAATGCACCTGTTAACCCAAATAGAAGGTCTGAATTATGAAAATCACAGTCGTATGCGGCCACGGTCTTGGCACCAGCCTAATGATGGAAATGAGCATCAAAAAAATCATCAACGATCTTGGCGTCGAAGCCAGTGTCGACCATATCGATCTGGGCTCAGTCTCTGGGACAGAGGCCGATATTTTCGTCGCCACCAACGATATCGCCCAACAGTTACAAGCGATGAATGTGTCGCCGCGCATTGTCGCACTCGACAACATGGTGGACAAAGAGGCAATGAAAACCCGCTTGTCTGAGGCCCTACAAGCACTCGGTGCCCTATAAGGAGTGACGTTATGCCCTTTTTTAACTTCCTGATGAAAGACGTGCTCTCTGAGCCCGCGGTATTAGTGGGTTTGATTGCACTGATTGGTTTAATCGCCCAGAAAAAACCCGCGACTGAATGCATCAAAGGCACCATCAAAACCATTCTAGGCTTTGTGATCCTAGGAGCCGGTGCCTCATTGGTAGTCAGCTCACTCGGGGATTTTGCCACCATTTTTCAGCATGCGTTTGGTATCAGTGGCGTGGTACCCAACAACGAAGCCATTGTCTCCATTGCGCAAGAAGCCTTTGGTAAGGAAATGGCAATGATCATGTTCTTCGGCATGCTGGTTAACATTCTTATCGCGCGCTTAACCCCGTGGAAATTCATCTTTTTAACCGGCCATCACACCTTGTTTATGTCGATGATGGTCGCCGCGATTCTTTCCACCAGCGGCATGGAAGGGATCCCATTGGTCGCATTAGGCTCTGTGGTTGTCGGCTCGGTGATGGTGTTCTTTCCTGCCATCGCCCATCGCTACATGCAACAAGTCACCGGCTCAGATGAAGTCGCCATTGGCCACTTTTCAACCCTCTCTTACGTGTTAGCCGGCTTTATTGGCAGCAAGTTTGGCAACAAAGCCCACTCCACCGAAGACATGGACGTGCCCAAAAGCCTCTTGTTCTTGCGTGATACGCCAGTCGCTATCTCGTTCACCATGGGGATAATTTTTATGGTGACGTGTCTGTTTGCCGGCGGAGACTTTGTGCGCGAGGTGAGTGATGGTAAACACTGGTTTATGTTTGCATTAATGCAATCCATCACCTTTGCAGGCGGGGTGTATGTGATCTTGCAAGGGGTAAGAATGGTGATTGCCGAGATTGTGCCGGCGTTTAAAGGGATTTCCGACAAACTGGTACCCAATGCCAAGCCAGCACTCGACTGTCCCGTGGTCTTCCCCTACGCGCCCAATGCGGTGTTAGTAGGCTTTTTATCTAGCTTTGTTGCTGGGCTTGTCGGTATGTTCCTGCTCTATATACTGGGGCTTACGGTGATTATCCCAGGCGTGGTACCCCACTTTTTCGTCGGCGCAGCGGCAGGGGTATTCGGTAATGCCACCGGCGGACGACGCGGCGCAATTTTAGGCGCCTTTGCGCAAGGCCTACTGATCACCTTCCTGCCCGTGTTCTTGCTCCCAGTACTCGGCGATCTGGGCTTTGCCAACACCACCTTTAGCGATGCAGACTTTGGTGTGGTCGGCATCCTACTCGGCCTGATTGTGCGATAACCACAAACAAAAAAGGATGAACAGGCCGATAGGCTTGTTCATCCTCTCACGAATACTGTCTGTCCCAACACAACAAAACCTAGTTCCTTCACCTTCTCCTTCTGAGTGCTTTTCTTTATGATGTTGTACTGTCATTATTTCAAGCACTGATTATAAACAACCAGCATGCCATCCACTATGAACAACATCGTCGCAATTACTGCTTGCCCTACAGGCATCGCACACACGTACATGGCTGCTGAGCAACTGGAAAAAGCAGCCAAAAGTCTCGGTATCCAAGTAAAAGTAGAAACTCAGGGAGCGATGGGAATTGAAAATGCATTATCGCTTGATGAGATCCTGCAAGCAGACTGCGTGGTTATCGTCTCTGATATTGAGCTTGAAAAAGCAGAACGATTTAGTAACTCCACGATCGTTCGCCTTGCCATGGAAGACGTCCTTACAGACGCCAAAGCAGCACTACAAAAGCAATTGCCCCGATGACAGGCGCTTTTGTTTGCTTTTCCGCCTCGCAACAAGGCTTAGCCAGTTGGCAATTAAGCGAGTTGGCAAGACTATGTTCACTTTTTAGTGGGCAAAGCACCTTTGTTAATGTCAGCAAAGATCGCACAGCTCCCCCTACCGATACATTGTCGATCCTTGCAACTGGCACCCAATCCAGTGATATTTGTCTGCTTTTGATTGAGGGAGTGGATGCCGAATTGATGTGCTTAGTGCTTGCAGAATACGTTAGTAAGCACTGGCATTTACTCAGTACCTCCGCTTTCGCTGCGCCTACAAATGATAAGTCCGATTTTAAATCGCCTGTTACCTGTTTAAACCTGCGTTTTGAGGGTTTACAAACCAAAGCCATACAGTATGAGTCGCTGTTAAGGGAGATCGTTGAACGCGTTGCGGAAAAAGACACGTCAATGCAAGCTTATACCGCTTTTATGGTGCGAGAAGCACATTCATCTACCTACCTAGGCGATCGTGTTGCGCTTCCTCATATTATTGATAGCAGCATCTCCCATGCCACCATCATAGTCATTCGCTGTCAGCCAGCAATTACCTGGCTAAATAGAGAATCGGTTTCACTGTGCATTGCGCTTGCGGTCCCTAGTGACATCGAGCGTCCAATACTACGCGCCATCAGTCGCTTATCTCGCCGGTTATCTTCATCCACATTCCGGCGCTGGCTAACACACTGCGATGATATTCCTACCCAAATTGCGATGCTACATGCTGTTTTAGATCAGGATTGATGACTGAGCTGCCGATATTCCGAGGGAGTCTTGCCCGTTCTCGCTTTAAACACGCGGCAAAAATAGTTCACATCATTGAACCCGCAACGACAGGCAATATCAACTAATCGGAACTCATAACGCATCAGCATAAATTTGGCTCGGTCGATACGCACCCACACAATATAATCAGCCAACGTCATATGCCCATACTGTTTAAACAAACGTGACAGGTGGCTCGGGCTGATGTGAAAATGTGCGGCAATGTCCGCGCGCGAAAGGGTTTGTTGATAATGCTCTTGAATATAGATACATATCCCTTGGTAGAGATCTTCCCCGCGAGAGTGGGCATTGAATGTCGGTTTATCGACCAATTGATGGGTATAGGCCAACAATGCCTTAATCAAGTACCCATCGGTTAAGCGCTTGTTTGGCTCTTTGGAGAGCGCGTTTAACGCTTCAAGAATGTTATCCACCGCAAAGCCCGAGCGCATAGGTACTGAGAACTTTTGCACCCCATAAAAGCCCGACACACTCGCTCGTTTAGAGGGTGTTCATAGTTCTGTGTCACCCAACGTTTAAAGATCTACGTAGTCGTCGAGCCGCCCTTCGAAGTGGATGCTCAGTTGGGACAATGTCAGGTTCCAATTCTGCACCGGATGCGTCCACTTCTCTGACGCCTTCAACATACCTGCATACAGC
>NZ_MUEY01000024.1:0-5597 GCF_001995695.1 Salinivibrio sp. ML290
AAGCACCAATCAGCCCACCAACAATAGCACCAGGAGGGCCAGCAATTGCACCTCCGGCAATTGCACCACCGACGATAGGATTCCGCCCATCGGGATCCACATACCCCAGCGGATCCCCATTCACATAAGCGTAAAGGTTAATCCCTCCCGCTTCCTGCAATGGATCACGATTCAGCCATCTTCCCAGATGCGGTACATAAAACCGGTAACCAAAGTAAACCAGCCCTGAGGCAAAGTCATTACGCTTGGTAGAGAATCCAAACGGTTGTTGCGAAAATGCGTCACCGCTGGCCGTGCCGTAGAGTGAGTAGTGGTGGCTTTCTACCTTATCGCCACTTTGGTTATAGACTGCGGTGACATGGCCAAGGTGATTAGTTACGTAAGTGTAGCTTTGTTCACCAGCTGTTCGTAGCAGTAACCCACCAATACCGCCCGGCTTATCTAAACGCCAGCTGTTTTCAGCAACAACGGAATCGGAGCCATCGCGCTCCTGCAGTTCCAGCAAACCTAAACGGACAAATTTCTTTTCTGCTACAACTGCGCCATTTTCCAGCCGAGAATATTCCACTAACTGGTGACGATAGTTGTAGGTAAAACGCTCTTCAATCTGCACACCATCTTGGGTAAACAGCATCGAAGTCAGGCGGTTTTCTGCATCGTAATTGGCCGAGAACGTCTCCCCGCCAGCCAGAACACCAGCAATCAGGTTACCATCAGCGTCATAGTCAAAAACATCGGCTACGCCGTTATACGTGGCTATCTGATTAACGTTGTTATACGTTGCTCGATAGGAGTTTGACTCGGCAGGCATCGGTTCCGTAGTTTGTAATCCAACTAAATCACCCGCAACATCGAAATCATAACCAAATTTAGCCAACTGCTCCGCTGACTTTTGGTACACCAATGAGCTTAAATCACCGATATTATCCAGTTCAACCGTTTGAGTAATACCATTTGGATAGTGGCCGACTACTGAACCATAAGTACCGCTATCTTGATAGCTATAATCAAACACTTGCCCTTGAGCGGTGATTTTAATTGCACGGCCTAAACTATCATACTCATAGCGAGTATTGACTCGACCATCGACACTGATGGCACTTACCCGATAGAGTTCATCATAAGTAAAATCGATTGCATCATTACTGAATGGGCCGTCAATCGTTACCAGTTCCCCAGTCGCGGCATAGTGATAAAGCGTACTACCTGCTGCATCATCGATTTGAGACAAACGGCCCTGCTCGTCATAACCCAACACCACGCTTGGAGTGCCATCTGAGTAGGTAATTTTGGTCAGTTGCCCCTTATCGGAATAACTGTAGGTTTTGCTAATACCTCTGGCATTGGTTTTCTGATGAAGCAACCCGGAAGACTTATAGCTGGTTTTAACCTGAGAGCCATCCGCATAGGTCTTTTCAACCAAGCGGCCAGCCGCATTATACACAAATGAAGTCTGGTTCTGGTTGGCATCAATTAACCCCGTAATGCGCCCTGAGCCATCACGGATAATTTTGAATTGCCCATGCATCGGGTCAAGAATGGTTTCTAGCCGTTTTGCGGCGTCATACCCGTAGTTATACTCTCGCTCCCCTGGATAAATAACTTTATCGACGATTCTTGGACATGAGCCAAATTCAATAGAGATATCACGACTACCCGGCTGAGAAATACGTTTTACCTGATTGATATTGTCATAATCATAAGCAATTCGTTGACCAAAACGATTAATTTCCGACAGCAGTCTACCCGCACTATCATACGCATAAGTAACCAACGTTTGATCGCCTACCGCAACGGATTCAAGTTCACTATCAGCGGAATAGCTGTAGTTCAGCCTCTCGCCTTTTGCATTAATAACCGCGCTAATCTGCCCTTGAGTATTGTATTCATACTGGGTAGTTAAGCCCTTATTATCAAGCTGAGTGATAACCTGATTTACATCGTTATAAGTATATTTTCTAACACCCGTTGCATCTTCGACTTGAATCAGATTGTTACGCGCATCAAACTGATAATTGGTAATGTTACCCAATTCATCTGTCACCTGCTGAATCAACCCATTCTCACTGTTAGAAAATGAATAGGTTTCACCAGTAGAATAACTAATAGAACTTAAATTTCGATTATCGTCATAGGTATATTTAGTCCATGTTCCATCGGCTTGGGTAATACTGGCAATGCGWGAATACCCTTCAGAATATCGCTTATAGGTATAAACCGTCTTGGGCACATCACTTTGTGCATTGTTGATATTCTCACTTTGATATTCAACATAATGCTCTGGAGCGACATACCAAGCTTCGCCACTATCTGATTCATAATAATATTCAGATTTATTGCCTAATGGATCAACAACCGTCAGTCGATTACTGAGCCCCATCGGCTCGCCAAATGCTGGGTATGTGGTTGAGCGCCCATCAGCCGTTTCACTACTAGCCTCAACGATGAATTGCGTGGTTCCTTTCGCATCAGTTATCGACTTAACAGTATGGTTGTCATCGTAAGTTATTTCCGACTGGTAGCCCTGCATATCAGTCAATGCGACCAAATTACCCATTTCGTCATATTCAAAACTAGCAGAGCGGCCAGTATGATCGGTCACTTGAGTTAACTGCTGGTCAGAGTCATAACTTAACGTGAACTGTTTGCCATTCGAACTGGTTACTGCTGTTACGCGGTTATCTTCATAAGTGTAAGTGACAGTATTTCCAAACTGATCAACTTGTTGAGTAATACCGAATTGATTGTCCGAATGCTGAGTGAAAACTCGCTTTTCCCCATCAGGGTACGTCAACGTAATGTGACGATTTTCTGAAACGAAAGCACCGTCTTCAACCGAAAACCCTGGTGTATAGGCTTTTTCTCTACTCATCAAGAAAGCAGAATCAATCGCGTAGGCACCTGATTTTATTGATTTTGAATAAACATCCGTTCTACCATCACCTTGATGGTAGATATAATTCCCAGTTTCTGCGTCATAAAGGATAAATTCGTTAAAGGTATTCGCCCATCTAGCTCCAGAGTGAAACTTCGCGGATTCATCAGCAAGCAGATTATAGGTTAAGGTAAATCGAAGATCATCGCCAAATGGTGCTTCGTACCATAGTGGTGTATCACGAATAATCAAGTTCTGGTTGGCAAAGTCAACATGCCAGAAAGGAGCACCCTGTATATCACATTCTGATGGCTTATTAGACGAATCACCACCGCCCAAAGGGGCTGACGGCGGTTCATAATCCGGGGTACAACCACGCATCAAAGCCAGTACCCATAAGGCTATTGCAAGAAATACTTTATCCATAACCTTTAATTCCTTGAACCTGTTTGTAATAATTCTTTAGCTGACAGCTTTGCATCAAACTGCCTTGTTGCTACGTTTTCAATCCAATTATTTTGGCTGCGAGAAAAGTCGTAGTAAGCTACCAAACCCGACTCGCCATATTCGGGTGGCGTCACCATATAACTGCGGATCTCATTTTTACTCAGCGCCCTATTCCAAACCTGAACATCATCAATCAATGCATCTTGGAAGTCTATTGGACCTAGGGCACCATTATTCGCCCCAAACAAAAGAGGATATAAGCTCGCTCCTGAGAAGTTGACGTAACTTTCAGTATTACTGCTCGGTATTCAGTCCTGCACGCACTCCATAATCAATATCTGAGCCAACTCCACCCGTCAAATCTGATTTTTTTAATCCCAGATAAAAACGATGACTCTGCCCGTCATGCGTTCCAGACAACTGATAATTCGCACCAATGTGGTTGTATTTCACCCAGTACATCATCGTCATTGGCTGATCTGATTGAGGATAAATTAAGGTTTCTAAATATCCCTCCGCCCCACTAACATCCAATACTCGATCTGACTCTTCAATATTCGTTCCAGATAGGATCAGCTTGTCATTTAGAAGAGTGAGGTACGCCTCACGATTACTAATACCATCGCCATCAGCATCACCTGTCGCGTCAGCAACCAGTAATTCACTGCCTAATGCTGCTTCTTGACCATCGGGTATACCGTCGCGATCACTGTCGGCAACACACGCATAACTAATCAGTTGACCATCTGCATTTACACCGAACTCTTCACCATCCGTTAATCCATCACCATCGGTATCAGCAACGTCACCGTCCGTGCACAACGCTAACTCTTCTCGATCAATTAGACCGTCACCGTCACTGTCTTCTGCCGAGTCATCCGCCAGTAGCACTCCGGCACCAGAGACTTTGCCATCAAACAGCCCTGTCGCAATATTCTCTATCCATGCTCCCTGGCTGCGAGAAAAGTCATAGTACGCAACCAAACCCGACTCGCCATATTCGGGTGGCGTCACCATATAACTGCGGATCTCATTTTTACTCAGCGCCCTATTCCAAACCTGAACATCATCAATCAATGCATCTTGGAAGTCTATTGGACCTAGGGCACCATTATTCGCCCCAAACAAAAGAGGATATAAGCTCGCTCCTGAGAAGTTGACGTAACTTTCAGTATTATTGAGTTCACCATTTACGTAGATCTTAAATTGGCGAGCCGTCGGATTGTACGAAAGCGCTACATTCGCCCACTGCTCGGTATTCAGTCCTGCACGCACTCCATAATCAATATCTGAGCCAACTCCACCCGTCAAATCTGATTTTTTTAATCCCAGATAAAAACGATGACTCTGCCCGTCATGCGTTCCAGACAACTGATAATTCGCACCAATGTGGTTGTATTTCACCCAGTACATCATCGTCATTGGCTGATCTGATTGAGGATAAATTAAGGTTTCTAAATATCCCTCCGCCCCACTAACATCCAATACGCGATCTGACTCTTCAATATTCGTTCCAGATAGGATCAGCTTGTCATTTAGAAGAGTGAGGTACGCCTCACGATTACTAATACCATCGCCATCAGCATCACCTGTCGCGTCAGCAACCAGTAATTCACTGCCTAATGCTGCTTCTTGACTTGATCTGATTGAGGATAAATTAAGGTTTCTAAATATCCCTCCGCCCCACTAACATCCAATACTCGATCTGACTCTTCAATATTCGTTCCAGATAGGATCAGCTTGTCATTTAGAAGAGTGAGGTACGCCTCACGATTACTAATACCATCGCCATCAGCATCACCTGTCGCGTCGGCAACCAGTAATTCACTGCCTAATGCTGCTTCTTGACCATCGGGTATACCGTCGCGATCACTGTCGGCAACACACGCATAACTAATCAGTTGACCATCTGCATTTACACCGAACTCTTCACCATCCGTTAATCCATCACCATCGGTATCTGATGACTCTATATCTGTACATAGAACAGTTTCGACTTTATCAGATACACCATCTTCATCAGAGTCAGATTGCACGCCTGACAACCTTAATAATAAGTCTGAGCTTAAAAATCCGTCATATAACCCTGTAACTTGATTTTTTACCCAATGCGCTTTAGTTTCATTGAAATCATATGAATATAATAAACTATCATCTAATCTATTTGAACCATTAGAAATAACAGATAATATTTCACTCTTTGAAAGAGCTTTATTCCATATAGAGAGATCATCGAATACTGCGACAGAGAAACCAGCCGCACCCTTTATATAGT
>NZ_MUEY01000024.1:5623-43926 GCF_001995695.1 Salinivibrio sp. ML290
GGTTATGTAGTTCCATTGATTAAATAAAAACTCAAACCCTTTATTTACGTGATTAGATTTACCAATACCAGAAAAAACTTGTTTTCTAGCATTTAGGCCAAAATAGGTTTTATGATTACTATCGTCATTCGTACCTGATGACTGAACAATTCCTGCATCATCAAATTTAGCCCAAAAACCTATACTAAATGATTCTTCGCCACTAGGAAAAAATGGTGTAATTAAGTATCCATCACTTGAGGACACATCTAACTCACGATAACCTGTTGTGCGCTCTAATTCACTGATACTAGCTTGATTAGATTCTAGATACTGTTGCCACGCCGTTAATTTTCCAGTTAATTTGATATAGACATCACTTACTAATGGGTTGAGCCCATTAGCTAGCTCATAACCATCGGGTAAGCCATCACCATCAGTATCAGACAAACAAGGATTCAATCCACTTTCTATTTCAACTAAATCTAAAATTCCGTCACTATCTGAATCAGCATTATATAAAGAAGTGCATGAGGTTTCATATATGTCATAAACGCCATCAGAATCGGAGTCTTTTAACTTAAACGTAGCATAGTTTTTTAAATGGTTTTTTTCACCAGAGTATACGACACTCCAGTACATTTCATTGTTTAATCCAACATTTAAGTCTGAAAGCTTTAAGGTTAACTGTGATGATGATAATCCAGATTCATAATTAACAAGATGATTAATATCACTACCAATATAAAAGTCGAAAAGTGCATCATTGTCACTTCCATCAACCATCCATGAAAAATCAACTTCATTTTGAACAACTACTTCAGATGACATTGGAGATGTTAAATGAATAAAATCATCAGACAAGCCATTCGATGATAGATTGAACTCTAAAATATTACCAATCACGTCATATTTATACTCTTTATTTAGCGCACCGACACCTTCGGCTATTGACGTAAGCTGTCCATTTCTATCATAGGCCATGTTATAGGAGTGTTCGCTTGCAAACGCAAAAGAAAACATATAGCAAAAAAAAATCAACAAAAAAATCGGTTTGCGCATCAAGTGACCTCTATCAATTCATAAAATTAGTGAGTATTAAAGTAACCGTTATTCCGCACCCTATTAACGAATTAAAATAGTGTGACACAATTATCGTTTCACTTTTTCCTGCAACAGAGTCGACTCTATCCATCGGTAGTCTATACTTCTCATACAATGAAATTAATGGCCCATCAATCGTCTCTTTCGATTCAGGGCGAACGCATGAATTAGTGCATTGTTAACTGTATCTTTCTGATAGCAGAATATGTCTCTCATCAATCAACTAATCGTTCACTAATCAAACAACCCTACCAACAATGGTTGATTGAAACAGGCTGCCCCCATACGTTAGTAACATTTAGTGCTCACAACTTAAACAAAAAATCAACTCGTGCGCTTGCCCTGTCTTTCGGTTGAAGCTCAGCGGTCAATCCTGAGGTTTCTATCTATGCGTATTGAGTGATCAAGGATAAGTCCCCCTATGACCGCTGATTCGTCAGCAACTAGCTTGGTATCCTCTTTGCGGCCGACGAGGGTAATTAGTATAGCGAGAGCGATATAACGCGCGGCTATACCCTTTGATGGAGGAGTTAATTTCTAGATAAATTAGTCTTCACCTTTTTTAAAGAGAATTGATAATTTTGCCAAAGGAATTGGCGAAGCGATCATAGCAGACGCATACTAAACTGGACCAGATGTTTAATTTGTATCAAAAAAGAGAATAATTTTTTTTTGAATGCAACACTGTCGTCTGCAGTCTGAGATAACGTGTTAAATATAACCCAGGTGACCTTTCCTCCAGAAATAACACCATGACATCGATGATATTTCCCGTAAGGTGGAGACAAACGGATACGATAAGTACTAACGCACAGTCGCTGTCATCCAAACAAGAGGTTAGGTCGTAGTGATACCCATGACTCTCAAATAAGGACGCGACATGCTCTCATTTTTAAAGCCGAATCCGGTTAAAAAGCTTAAAAAGCAGTACGAAGCTAAGCAGCAACAAGCCTTTCAGGCGCAGCGCAACGGCGACATTCGTGGTTATTCACTGCTCACCGAAGAAGCAGAAAAGATTGACCAACAAATCAAAGAATTGGAAAACAACGCTTAGCTATTTGAGACATGGCTAAACTGCCGTTTTACCAAGCGTTTGTACAACGGGCAGCGTGTCAGCAAGTCGGTATGGCTGCCTACATCAATAAGCTTGCCTTGATCCATCACTACAATGCGGTCAGCATGCTGAATGGTCGATAAGCGGTGAGCGATAATCAAGGTAGTGCGGTCACGCATTAAAGCCGCCAAGCCTTGCTGAACCGCATGCTCACTTTCGCTATCAAGGGCGCTGGTGGCTTCATCGAGCAATAAAATTCGTGGATCCTTGAGAATCGCGCGGGCAATCGCAATTCGCTGCCGTTGCCCACCCGAAAGCCGTACGCCTCGCTCACCCAAAAAGCTGTTGTAGCCGTCCGGTAATTGCTGAATAAACCCATCGGCGTGCGCTTGAATCGCCGCCTCTTTGACGGCGTGCTCACTGGCGCCTGGCCTGCCGTAGCGAATATTGCCTATTACATCATCGCTAAACAGAGTGGGTTGTTGTGGCACCAGTGCCATTTGTTGGCGCAACGCTTGCGGGGATAAGCGACGAATATCTTGCCCGCCCAGCCTAATCGCACCTGACTGCGGATCATAAAAGCGTTGCAGTAATTCAAATACGGTAGTTTTCCCCGCTCCCGACGGTCCGACTAAAGCGACGACTTCACCGGGCTGAATCACAAGGTTCAACGCATCAATCGCCGCTTGATGAGGACGCGTGGGATAATGAAAATGTACCGCTTCAAAACGAATATCGTTGCTTAATGATTGGGCATCGACACTCGGCGAGGTGGCGGGAGTTCGAATATGGCTTTGCACGTGCAACAGTTCCACCAAGCGCTCCGTCGCGCCTGCCGCGCGCTGCAACTCCCCCATCACTTCCGACAAGGTAGCCATCGAAGAGGCAACCATGATGGCGAAAAACACAAACGCACCCAGATCCCCTGCTGACATAGTACCTTGAATCACATCGCGACCGCCGACCCACAACATGCCAGTAATAGCGCTGAACACAATCACGATCACGCCGGAAATAAGAATGGCTCGTTGTTTGACGCGCTCGCGTCCGATCTGATAGGCGCGCTCCACCTCTTGACCAAATGCGGCTTTGGCGTGATCTTCTACCGCGAAGCTTTGCACGGTTTTAATATTGGTGATGGCTTCACCGGCATAGCTGCCTACATCCGCCATCGAATCTTGGCTTTGCCGCGACAACGCTCGCACACGACGGCCATAAATCAAAATCGGCACCAGAATAAAGGGCACGGAGGCCAGCACAATCAAGGTCAGTTTAATATTGGTGGCAAACAGCATGATGATGGCGCCCACACACATCAGTGCACTGCGCATCGCCATGGAGAAGGAGGAGCCGATGATGTTTTGCAGCAAGCTGGTATCTGTGGTGATCCGCGACATGATTTCGCCACTGCCGTGGGTTTCAAAATAGCTCGGATGTAGGCTAATCACATGATCAAACACCGCTTGGCGAATATCGGCACTGACCCGTTCACCCACCGATGACACCAGATAGAACCGGAAAAAGGTACCGATCGCGATCAATACCGTGATCAGCAAAATAAACTTTACCGCATTCCCCAGCTCAACCAGTGATTGCTGTGCAAAGCCTTGGTCGATCAAAAGGCGAACGCCGTGTCCGACCGAGAGCGTCAATGACGCGGTAAACACTAAGGCCAGCAATGCCGCGCTCACTTGCCAGCGGTAAGGGCGAATAAACGCAATCAGCTCCCACAGAACCGTCAGATTTTTACTGTTGCGACTTGAAGCAGATGGCGTCGAGGCGGCGCGCGTTAAAGCGGAATTAGCCATAAGCTCTACTTAGTGCTGTCCTTGCACATTTAGGGGCGAGTGAGCAGGATCATTAACTCGCGATTGTCGTTGATAAGCGCATCGATGGTGCATGCATCTAACTCCTCTAAAAAGGCTTGCTTGGCTTTCGCTAAACGCTCTTTTAAACGGCACGCTGGGGTGATATGACAAAACTCAACCGAGCAATTGACGAGCTCCAACGGTTCAAGATCGCGCACCACTTGCCCCACCGTAATCGCGGTCGGCGCTTGCAGTAGACGAATCCCCCCGTTCTTCCCGCGCACCGTTTGAATATACCCCAACTGCCCTAAACGGTTGATGACTTTCACCATATGATTGCGCGACACACCAAACAAGCGTGTCACCTCGGTAATGTTGGTGAGCTCACCCTCTGGCAAGGACGCCAGAAAAATCAAGGTGCGAAGTCCGTAATCTGTAAAGCTGGTTAGTTGCATGTGCGCCTCTTGCTGCCCCGCCAAATTGTAAGTCTTCTATTGATCAAAAGATATATTTGAGATACAACTTAAAACATGCATTAAATATACATGTTTAGAGAAACGCTGATGTTAAGCCAACAAACCATTGATATTGTGAAATCAACCGCCCCTGTGCTCGCCGAAACTGGCCCGAAGCTGACAAGCCACTTTTACCAAAGGCTATTCCACCACCACCCTGAACTAAAAGACATTTTTAATCTGCGCCACCAGCAAAATGGCGATCAGCGGGAAGCACTGTTTAACGCAATTTGTGCCTATGCACAGAACATCGATAACTTGCCCGCTTTACTGGGTGCGATAGAGAAAATTGCTCACAAACACACAAGTTTGCTGGTCAAAGCCGAGCACTATCCGCTTGTCGGTCAGCATTTGTTGGCCACCATTGATGAGCTACTTTCGCCGGGACAAGCCGTGCTTGATGCGTGGGCTGAGGCCTATCAAGTGCTCGCGGATGTATTTATCGCCAAAGAGCGGCAGCTTTATGAAGATAGCCACGCCCAAATTGGTGGCTGGCAAGGGCAGCGAGCATTTACGTTGATTGAAAAACGTCCTGAAAGTGAGCAGGTCACCAGTTTTGTATTTGCTCCTCAAGACGGTCAGCCCGTCGCGCCTTTTACGGCCGGGCAATACATTGGCATCGTGGTCAATCATACTGGCTTTGAACATCAAGAAATTCGCCAATACAGTTTGTCACACGCGCCGAACGGCCAGCATTATCAGATCTCGGTGAAACGGGAGCCACAAGGTCAGGTCTCTAATTACTTACATGATGAGTTAGCCGTTGGTGGCACTGTGATGCTCACCCCACCGGCGGGCGATCTCAAACTGAACGTGGATCCGAATACGCCCGTGGTATTAATTTCTGGCGGGGTGGGCATAACGCCAATGTTGGCGATGCTAGAAAGCCTTACCGAGCACAACGCATCTGTAACTTGGCTGCATGCTACCGAGAACGGCAAACTGCATGCTTTCAATCATCCTGTTCGCACCCTCGCGCGTCAGCACGCGCATATTCAGACGCACGTTTGGTATAACCAACCTCAACCCGCAGATACGCTTGGACAAGACTTTGATCATACCGGATGGATGGATCTCACAGCGGTGAGCAATACGTTCAGCCCAGCCGCGGTACAGGTGTATCTCTGCGGCCCAGTTGGCTTTATGCGCCATATTCAAGCGCAACTTCGCGAGCTTGGCGTGCCTGAGAAACAGTTCCATTATGAGTGCTTTGGGCCACATAAAGCGTTGTAGCCTTTATTTTCTCTAWTTTTTGGCACATCACCCCAATTTAAACAGGGTGTAGTTGAAACCATACAAGATAGTCAATAGAATCGGCACACCTAGTTTTTAGAGTTTTCCTGTCTAAATATCTCACATTTGAGAAGCAAATTCGGGTTAGACTCCAATTGCCAACACGTTTACTAAAAGGATTACCATGAAAAAATTTATCGCTATTGCTGCACTTGCTACCCTTCCTCTCTCTGGCGCGGCATTAGCAGATTCAGATATCGGCTGTGGTCTGGGTACAATGGTATTTGATGGTCAACAAGGGAAAGTTTACAAAGTTCTCGGCGCTACCACCAACGGTACATCAGGTAACCAAACCTTTGGTATCACCTTTGGTACGCTAGGCTGTGACGGTACAGGCACCATTGATTCACAGCAGAAACTGGCTATGTTCATCGACGGAAATATGGACAACCTAGCGCGTGATATCGCACGTGGTGAAGGTGAAACCTTGGCAACACTTTCTGAAGTTTGGGGCATCAAAGATGCAGACAAAGCAGCGTTCAACGATGTTGCAAAGCAAAACTTTGCTTCCATCGTGACGTCTGAACAAGTGACTTCACAAGAAGTGCTGACCAACCTGAACACTGTGGTTGCTCAAAACGATCAGCTTGCAGCGTATAAAATCTAAGTGATAAAACGCTGATAAAATATCCTCTCCAACTTGGTTAGGATTGAGTACGAAAGTGCCCAACTCGGGCACTTTCATGTTTTCATATATAACTCGTTGTACTGATATGAGACTTCTCAACGCTTTCGCCTTCCTATCGTTCCACATGAGTCTCATCATTCTCTGTTTGTTTAGCGCGCCTGTTTTTGCCGAGAAAAGTGACTTTGACATTCCTCATCTAGCTCAGCAGCCATATTGGCTTCAACTTGGCCACTATTTACCCCAGACCTTCTCTGGTTACGAAAGTACAATCGATTCAGAGACTTTTTTTCTCTCCCCCCAAGGAAAGACACAGCCAAAGCAAGAGCTCATGGCGACCATTAACGCGTTTTATCATGCCGACACTGCTGTTGCACAGGCTACACGGTGCCGTTACCCCGCACGATATACGTGGCTCGAATCCCACGCTGGGCGTACTGCCACACTCGATTGTCCCGAACTTGAACGCTGGAAAAAGGTACTTGACCCTGAAGCCATGACGCTGGTGTTCCCGACCGCATTTATGAATAACCCGTCATCGATGTTCGGCCATACCCTGCTACGCATTGATGCCAAGGATCAGACCAGAAACAAAGAATTAGTCGCCTTCGCTGTCAACTTTGCTGCCGAGCCAAACGAAAACGATAACGCCGCTTTGTATGCCGCGAAAGGCCTGTTTGGCGCGTACCCGGGACAATTTACCGTCATGCCTTATTATCGTAAGGTACGAGAGTACAACGACATTGAGTCCCGCGACATATGGGAGTACGCCCTCAACCTCTCCGAACAAGAAGTTAACCGGGTACTACTGCACTTGTGGGAAATGCAAAACGCCACCTTCGATTACTACTTTCTCGATGAGAACTGCTCCTACCAACTGCTCGCCTTGCTGCAACTTGCCCGCAAAGAGTTGCAGTTAGTCAATGATTTCCCTTTTCAAGCCATTCCGTCAGATACGGTTAAAACGCTAGCCAACAATGATTTGATTGAAACGCCCAACTTCCGCGCGTCATTTGGCACTCGGTTGTTAAATATGTCGCAGCAAACGTCTCCACTCGTGTTCGAGGCAGCACAAAAAGCAAAAGATGGCGATTTCCCCGACCATCAGCAATACAGTGCGGGTCAACTGGCCGCTATTTATGAATTTGCGTACGAATGGCTCAATTTCGATTTCTATGATAAAGGGCTTCCTCGAGACCCTTATGCGCAGCGGCTCACTCAGCTACTTGCTTTACGGAGCCAAGTCAGCGCCGACTCCCCATTTGAGCCAGTCGCTAATACCGGTGTCGCGCCGGACCAAGGGCACGGCTCTGCACGCGTAGGAATTGGCGCAAGGGCATCGAAGCATCGTCCAAATGCGTTAACACTCGAATGGCGCGCGGCTTATCATGATTTACTGGATCCTCAAGATGGCTTTGTGCCCGGCGCGCAAATCAGCTTTGTGGATGTGGCAGTCAGTCACGATGAGGACGGCAAGACACAATTGGATAAGCTCTACCTGATCGATGCGATGACCATTGCCCCGAAAAAGCCGGTTTTTTCTAGCCTGTCGTGGAATATCCGCGCGGGCTTTGATCGCCTACCTACTGCGCGAGAGCCGTCCAGTCGTTGGTTTGCGCAAGGCGGCATCGGTCAGTCTTGGGGAGAGGCCGATGGTCTCCATGCTTACGCTCTGTGGTCCACGGCACTTTCACATGGCGATGCCAGTGATGACCGGCTAAATATTGCAACAGGGATTGAATCTGGCTTGCTTTGGCAGCTTGCTGATGACCACCGCCTCGGTTTACAAGCCCAATCTCTCCCCCTACTTAATCGTGATTCGCTGTCACATTCACATGTGGATATGACATGGAACTGGCGTGTTACTTCGGATTGGTCTATCCGCAGTAAAGCACGCTATCAGCATTGGGAGAGCGAAGAGATGAGTGGCCAAGTGACGAGCTATTTTTACTTTTAAATACCTCAAATCGTACGTCTTCGTCTCGAATTAACAGCAAAACAACACGCGAGAAAGCGGGTCTAACGCGTTCAGTATTAATGACCCGCTTTCATAAACAAGTGATTTCCCAGTTTTCCATCAAAGCCTCTACACACCTCGCCATTAATAACATTTTTATCATCTACATCGTCTACGCTTATCTTAATATTGACGTAAAGATGCTTTGAGTTGCCTCATATGCACGATGAACAGGAAAGTAGATGATGAAAGATCTCAGTGTTGTTAAAAAAATATGGCTTAGTTTTATTGCCGTTTTTATCGTTTTTGCTTCGGTTGCAACCATGTTTATGTTTGGCCTATCCACGCTCAGTAAAGATATCACTCAACTATCAAACAAAAGCCTACCTTCAGTATCAATTTTGAAAGGCATTCAGGTCGATATCACCAAAGTGCGCAAAGATGAGTTTTCACTCCTGCCCAACAGCAACCATCCTAAAATATCGCAATGGCTCGACGATTTAGACCAATGGCGAGCAGATGTCCAAGCTGGGATAAAAGCCTACGAATCGCTGGATTTAACCCGACAGGAAAAACAAACCTTTGGTGTTTTTAAAACCACATGGAATCAATACATTAAGGAAACACAATCCTACAATCAGCTTTTGAGTAACAATAATCCCGATGCTGCTAATGACGTCGTTTTGTCCAGCTTCGGTACCTATTCAAAAGCACTAGAAAGTTTGGATAAGACACTCGCTCTCAACGACGAGCTTGTGCAGACAATCGGTGAAGAGGCACAACACGAAGCCATCTCCGCTCAAATTAACGCGGCCATAGGCACAGGCGTCATTGTTTTAGTTATTATTGGCTCCTCAGTCATGCTCTCACGCATCATTTCTCGTCCCATTGACAAAGCCCTAGCCTTCGCTTCAAGTATTGCTCAAGGCCAGCTCAACAACAGCATTGATGAGAAAGATTTATCCAAAGACGAGCTTGGCACGTTGCTTAAAGAGCTGGTCACCATGCAACGTAATTTGCACGAGTTAGTATCAGAAATTAATGACTCTACCATCCAATTGACGGCCGCCGTTGAAGAAGTCAGTGCCATTTCATCTCAAAATGCCTCCGGTATGCAAAATCAGCAGCAAGAACTTGGTTCGGTGGCATCTGCCATGACAGAAATGCAAGCTGCCGTCAGTGAGGTAGCTCAAAACACCGAAGAGGGCGCGACGTCAGCACATTCGGCAGCAGACATTGCGAAAAAAGGGAGTGGGTCGTTAGGCCAAGCCATTACGATTATTGAGCGTGTTTCAGGGCTAATGCAAGAGTCTGAACACCTGACAGAGCAACTAAAAACAAGTTCCGAAGACATTAACGTCGTTGTAGACGTCATTCGCGGGATAGCTGAGCAAACGAACTTATTAGCGCTCAACGCAGCGATAGAAGCAGCGCGAGCGGGTGAACAAGGTCGAGGTTTCGCCGTTGTCGCCGATGAGGTCCGCTCACTCGCACAGCGCACCCAAGAATCAACTGAAAAAATCGTCACAACGATCGAAACGTTGCAAGAAAATACAACAAAGGTGCGTGAATCCAGCCATGAGTGTCAGACAGGTATCAATCAGTGTGTTGATACGGTGAACGAAACCGGTGAGCAAATGAGAGAGATAGAAGCATCTGTCGATGATATCGCGCAACGCAGCACCCAAATTGCCACCGCCTGCAGTGAGCAAAGCTCTGTCTCTAACGAGCTCAACCGCAGCGTTGAGAGTATCAATAGCGCCTCAACGGAAATGGCCGAGGGGGCCACGCAAACTGCCGTGGCATGCGATCAAATTAGTAACCTGGCTCATCGGTTAAAAACGAGAATGGAGACATTCCGGCTGTAACATCAGCAGCATCTTGTTCTATTTTTTAGAACAAGATGCTCAATCATACGCCGTGTTCGCACGGCGCTTTTATTTCTACACTGCAGCTATTGTTCAGCGTTACCGCTGTTCAACATCGAATTAGTGAGGAGAAGCATTATGATCACAGTACGTCATGCCAGCGATCGCGGTCAGGCCAACTTTGGCTGGCTACAAAGCCGCCATACTTTTTCATTTGGTAGCTATTACGATCCCCATCATATGGGCTTCTCTGCACTGCGTGTGATCAATGATGATATCGTGTCGCCCGCCGCAGGCTTTGATACCCACGGACACCGTGATATGGAAATCATCAGTCTGGTGCTGGAAGGGGAAATCGAACACAAAGACAGCCAAGGCAACCGACAAACCCTACCCGCTGGCGAGTTCCAGCTGATGTCGGCGGGGCGCGGTATTTATCATAGTGAGTATAATGCCTCGTCAACCCAAGCTTTACGCTTTCTGCAAATTTGGATTGAGCCCAATGAGCAAGGCGGGGAGCCGGGTTATCAGCAAAAAGATTTTGGTAAGCAGGCTGGCCTTACCGTCATCGCGACCCCAACCGGAGAAAATGGCACCTTACGCATCAAACAAGATGCGCGTTTGCTACAGCTGATTCTACTGCCCAGTGAATCTGTTACCTTGCCTTTGGAGGCAGGACGTCATGCCTATGTGCATCAAGTCGATGGCACGCTCGACGTTGAAACGACATCTCTGGCCCCCGGTGATGGCGCAAGAATTGAAGATATCCCTCATGTAACCTTCAGTAATAAGAGCAATGAAACCAGCCAAGCTCTGGTGTTTGATCTCCCCTAGCGCGCGAATTCAGCCGCTCTGGCCTGCCGGTCTATTTGCGCCGCAGGCCTTAATCTGTGTACACTGCGCTCTTTCTTCATGCATGAGAGGTTGTATGCTCACCCTATCAAATAAGGTGGCGATTCCCGACAATGAGATTGAGCTCACGGCTATCCGCGCCGCAGGGAAAGGCGGGCAAAACGTCAACAAAGTATCGAGCGCCATTCATTTGCGCTTTGATATCCAAGCCTCATCATTGCCTGATGCGTACAAAGCCCGCTTAATGGCTCTGTCTGATTCGCGTATCTCCAAAGAGGGCGTCGTGGTGATAAAAGCGCAAAACTACCGCACCCAAGAGCTAAACCGAGAAGACGCGCTAGAACGCTTACAGGCGTTGATCAAAGGTGCGATGGTAGAGCAGAAAAAACGTAAACCCACCAAACCTACCAAGGCCTCACAACGACGCCGCGTGGATGCTAAAAAACGTAAGAGCCAAACCAAAGCGCTGCGAGGCAAAGTGGCGCCTTAACCCTTTCACGCCACCACTTTATTCCGACCACCCGCTTTAGCCGCATACAAATTCGCATCCGCTTGCCGGTTGATTTCTTGGGCACATTTTGATGCCTCGCTTTGGGTGACCCCGATACTGACCGTCACAGGAATAGCGCGCTGCTGGTAAACAATGGGGGTTTTCGCAATACGCTTGCGGATTCGCTCTGCCATCGCCAGCGCATCATGATGAGAAACGCCTTCTAATAGAAGACAAAACTCCTCTCCCCCTTGCCGGAATACATTGTCACTCCCCGCGACCTCAACCATGGTGTTCACCACCGATTGCAATACGACATCGCCGCCATCGTGCCCATATTCGTCATTAACCGCTTTGAAATGATCAATATCGAGCACCAAAAGATGAAACGCAGCCTGCTGATTCTGTAATACTTGATAGCGATGTTTCAACGCGAGGCGGTTATTGGCTCCAGTTAGCGGATCACACGTGGCTAGTTTACTTAACTTGTTTTCAGCCAATACACGGTTAATCTCATAAGCATGAGCGACAATGGCAATGCTGAAATAACAAAACGCAAAGTTGAGCATCATAGTCAACATGTCGAAGTACTGCTCGACATAAAACTGAAAAGCAACATTAGCAATTTGGATAATAAACAGCGCTAATGTCGCTGCCAGACCGGCTTTATAGCCCAGTAACAAATAGTAAATAATCGGAAAAAACAGCGTCCAAATAAACACCCCATAGTCTGTTGGCTTGAGAAAAGTACCGACAACCACCAAAGCCGTCAAACTAGCCGACATGATATATTTGTGGCCACTAAAAACGGTGTTTTTGGCGGTTTGTCGATACACATACCAAGAGTAAAAAGCATACAAAACCAAAAAAGAGGCATAAATATAGCTTTGACTAACAACAACATTACCCATCGCCACCAAGGCTGCTAAACCACCTACACCAAGGCTCATTCCTTTAAGCACTTTGATACGCAACTCGGAACTGCTGCTGAGTTCACTCACTTCCATTGTTCATTCTCGTGTAGGCCAATGTTTAACATCAGCTATCATAGCTCGGATTTATTAACATGTTAATAACAAAGGTATCAATGATATGTGCACACGCATATTTAACAATCTCAACCGACAATACTCTGTCACGGCGCGCAATATGGACTGGTTTTGGCCGATTAATACCTATTTCTATCGTTTCCCAAAAGGTATGAAAAGTCGAGGACTGGACGCGAAGTCTGCAAGCCAGCTCGGTATTAGTAAGCAGCAGGTACTACAATGGCGCTCGGAATACGCTAGCCTCGTCACTGTCATGGGTAGTGACAAGCGAGGTTATGCTGCCATGGACGGCCTCAACGAAGCCGGACTGGCCGTGAATGGCCTATATGACTCAGATGTCAGTTACGGGCCGGCAACCGGAGACGGACAATTTTTGAGTGCTAACCGCTGGGTGCAGTTTGTATTGGATTGTTTTGCCAACGTTCATCAAGCGATTCAGTTTTTTACCTCAAACACGATCACCATCGTTTCAGAACGCTTACCTGATACATCGGACACCGACTCTCATTTGCATCTATCACTTTCCGATGCCGATGGAAATGCCGGAGTTATCGAAGTGCGAGACGGCGTTTTTCAACTCTATGAAAGCCATGACGATACCGTTGTCACCAACCAACCCGACTATAAAACGCAACAAACGCTGAAGGCTTACTGGACTTATACTTGGGGGCTTGATCCCAACAATCCTATTGCTCACCCAGTTTATTCAGCACCCGGCGGCAACAGTGCTACGCAACGCTTTGAACGGGCCAGCTATTACTTAATCTTTAGCCAGCCCGCGCAAAACCAGTGTGAAGCGGTTTATCAAGCACGTTCGCTCGTGGCCACGTGCGCCGTACCTGTCAATTTTAATCCTTATCACACTGAAAAAGCGTCTTACACCATTTGGACCAATGTGGCTGATCATCGTCAGCATGTTTATTACCTTGCCAACACCTTGACCATGGATAGCGTATGGATACACTTTTCACCGGACCATCAAGACTGTCAGCGACTGCAACTCCAAAAAGAAAAATCGACAAAGTCCGTCTGCCCAGTTCAATCGGGTGATGTGAGTCGCTACCTAACTAGGTGTGAGAACCCATTTGTCTAAAGCAAATAGGGAAAAAATGTCTCAAGATATCGCCTTGCGACTTTATTCTCCCTACAATTCTTCTTCACGTAATCGTGACAACGCGTAAGCATCTCGGCTTGCTGGACGATCACGGAAATAAATACGTCGCCCCCTCGTCAGCGCGTGACACCTGCTGACGCGCTGCAGCAAACAAATCACGTCCCCACGTTTGGGTCGCTTGGGGCGGTTCTGCCGCAGGACGCTGGGATAAGTCAGCATGACAGGTCAACATACCAGCATTGGCATCCAGCGTGATCAGATCGCCGTCTTTGATAGCGGCCAGCACACCACCATGCATGGCTTCAGGACAGACGTGCAAAGCCGCTGGGACTTTGCCCGACGCGCCCGATAACCGTCCATCTGTCACTAGAGCAACCTGATACCCCATCTTTTGCACATTGCCAAGAATCGGCATGAGTTTATGCAGCTCTGGCATGCCATTCGCGGCAGGGCCATTGAAACGCACCACCACAATCACATCTTGGGTGAGCTCACCACGTTGATAGGCCTGCTCGACCTGGTGCTGACAATCAAACACCCGCGCAGGCGCGCTAACCACACGGTGCTCCGGAGCTACTGCAGAGACCTTGATCACGGCATTACCCATATTGCCAGACAGCATGCGCAAGCCACTGGTTGCACTGAAGTGTGAACCGGGCTGAGCGATGACCCCTGTGTCGGTTGATGGTGTGGCGGCCTCCCAAACAAGCTGCCCCTGATCTAATCGTGGTGTTGTCAGTTGGTCGCTAAATTGGCCGACGGCAGGCAAGGTATCGGCATGTAATAATCCAAGCGTATGTAAGTGCGTCATCAGTGTGGGGACGCCTCCGGCCGCTTCAAAAGCATTAATATCAGCCGGGCCGTTAGGATACATTCGAGTCAGTAAGGGAACCACATGGGATAACGCATCAATATCTTCCCACGTTAGGATAATCCCTGCTGCCCGCGCCATGGCTACCAAATGGATGGTATGGTTGGTACTGCCGCCTGAAGCCAACAACGCGACCACACCATTAATAACGCTTTTTTCCGTCACCACATCGGCGAGTGGTCGGAATGTCGCACTTCCTGCGCACTGGGATGCTAACGCTGTCGCTGCATAGCAAGTCAACGCTTGGCGCAACGCCGAGTTCGGTGCGACAAACGCAGCGCCGGGAAGAATTAACCCCATAGCTTCAAGCACCAGTTGATTGGTATTGGCCGTGCCGTAGAAGGTGCAGGTCCCTTGGCTGTGATAAGCCTGACATTCCATCGCCAATAATGCCTCTTTTCCGATGTCACCGGCTGCATATGCTTGGCGTACCGCCACTTTTTCCTCGTTGGTTGTGCCCGTGGACATCGGCCCAGAGGGCACAAATAACGTCGGTAAGTGTGCATAGGCAAGCGCGCCCATTAGTTGCCCCGGCGCAATTTTATCGCATACGCCAAGCAACAGTGTGGCATCGTAGACATTATGACTTAACGATATCGCAGTTGCTTGAGCAATCACATCACGTGAAAACAACGACATCTCCATCCCTGGCTGGCCTTGCGTCACCCCATCACACATCGCAGGCACACAACCTGCCACTTGCGCCGTGTGGCCCAATGGCTGCAAGGCGGCTTTGATCTGATCAGGGTAGTAAGCATAAGGTGCGTGAGCGCTAAGCATGTCGTTATAGGCACTGATAATCGCCACATTGGCAGTGGTCATATCCAGCATCTGCTGTTTGTCTTGCTGGCACGATGCGGCAACCGCATGCGCGATGTTGCCACAAGACAAGCTTGCACGCGTCTTACCTGTCTCGGCTTGTCGCTGGGTTTGGCGTAAAAATGCGGTGCGCGCAGCTTCGCTGCGTTGGCGTAGCTCGTTAGTCACCGCCTCAACTTTAGGATGCATCATCAAGCTACCTCTTGGTTACGAGTAATGAGACTCGCGGCGTACTTTGTTAAGGATTCGATGTCTCGGTTGATATCAACAGAAATCACGTCTGATTCAATACCCGTCGGCTTTTCTAAGGCGGCAAATTGACTATCAAGCATTTCGGTTCTCATGAAGTGGCCTTTACGCGCTCGCAAACGTTCAAGAATTAACTCATAGCTACCATCTAGAAAAAGAAAAGTGACGCTCTTATTTCCCTCTCGAAGCCTGTCCCGGTATTGATGTCTAAGGGCAGAGCAAACGATGACACCGAATTCGTTTTTTTGCTCCAAACTAAACGCGACATCACGGATCCTCTCAAGCCAAGGCGCCCGGTCTTTATCGTTAAGAGGTTGTCCTAATGCCATTTTCTCGATATTTGCGCGAGGGTGTAAGTCATCACCATCGATAAACTTGGCCCCCAAATGCTGTGCCAACTTCGCACCTAGGGTACTTTTTCCACAACCACTCACGCCCATCACAATCACACTACCCATTTCCATACCGACTCCTTAGCGAGATTTTAACTAGATCTCATTTTTGGTCATGCATTCAATAATTGTCTTTATCTTAGTGTGGTTACCGGTAACATGTTACCGGTAACTTTTAACTTTGTGACGTTTAACACAAAACATCTTGGTATGAAGAGGTGAGCCATGGAACTACTCGCACAAAGCCCTGAACCCACCACCTTACTCTTGATAGCATTGGGCGCTATCGCGTTGTTATTACTCCTAATAATGAAGCTTAAGGTACATGCTTTTGCATCGCTGACGTTGGTCAGCTTGGCCACTGCACTCACCACCGGAATCCCTATCGATAACGTGGTGCCAACCATGATGACGGGTTTTGGCAATACCCTCGCGTCGGTTGCCTTACTCGTCGGGCTGGGTGCCATGATAGGTAAAATTCTCGAAGTCACCGGCGGTGCAAATGTCTTGGCCGATACACTGATCGCTCGGTTTGGCGAAGCTCGTGCCCCGCTGGCACTCGGTATTGCCTCGTTACTGTTTGGCTTTCCTATCTTTTTCGACGCGGGGCTGATTGTGATGATGCCAATCATGTTTAGCGTGGCAAAACGCTTGGGCGGCTCACCGATAAAATACGCCCTACCTGTCGCAGGGGCATTTGCGGTGATGCATACCTTTGTCCCCCCACATCCCGGCCCCGTTGCTGCCTCAGATTTACTTGGCGCAGACATGGGCCTACTCTTGGTGGTCGGGCTCCTAGTTTCGTTTCCTACTTGGTATTTGGGTAGCTACTTGTTTGGCCTGTATGCCGGCAAGAAATTCAACATCCCACTCGCGAAAGCGTTTTTAAACACCGAGGTCATGTTTAAAAGCAAAAAGGATTACCCCGCCTTTTCAACTGTTTTGATGATTTTATTGCTCCCTGTACTGCTTATTTTCCTCGATACGGGTCTGAACGCACTCAGTGTAGCGGGTATGGTTAACGGGGAAAGCACTTGGGTCGGTTTTTTGCGTATGCTGGGTAAAACTCCAGTTGCACTGCTCATCACCCTATTGACCTGTTTGTTGGTCTTTGGCCAAAAACTGGGTAAGAGTAAAATGGAAAAACTGTGTACCGATTCGTTAGCGCCAATTTGTGCGGTGATTTTGGTCACTGGCGCGGGCGGCATGTTTGGTGGCGTCTTGCGCGCGAGCGGTATCGGTCAAGCACTCGCCACCATGCTGTCAGACACGGGCATGCCGATAATATTGGCAGCATTTGTGATTGCTACCTGCTTGCGCGTTGCACAAGGCTCTGCCACCGTTGCTCTCACCACCACAGCCGCACTCATCGCGCCTACGGTGTCGCACACTGTGGGTTTATCTCAATTGGATTTATGTTTTATTGTCATCGCGATTGCAGGTGGAGCCACCGTTTTATCGCATTTCAACGACTCGGGCTTTTGGTTGGTATCGCGTCTTCTCGAAATGGATGAAAAAACCACACTTAAAACTTGGACTGTGATGGAAACCCTGCTCGGAACCATCGCGTTTGTTATCGTTGCGCTATTAAGCGTGTTACTGTAAGGGAACCCTATGACTGAACTGAATCAACGCCTTAAGGCAATTCGCATCGTGCCAGTGATTGCCATTAACAATGCGGATGACGCCGTGCCGCTCGCCAAAACCTTGGTAGATAATGGCCTACCGTGCGCTGAAGTTACCTTTCGCACTGACGCGGCCGCCCGGGCTATTCGTCTCATGCGCGATGCCTATCCCGATATGCTGATTGGTGCCGGCACGGTACTCACTGCAACCCAAGTCGACGCTGCGATTGACGCAGGCGCCGATTTTATTGTCAGCCCTGGGCTTAACCCAACCACAGTGAAACATTGCCAACAGCGCGGTATTCCTATCATCCCCGGGGTCAACAACCCCAGTTTAGTCGAGCAAGCCATGGAGCTTGGGCTGGATACGTTGAAGTTTTTCCCCGCGGAAGCGTCGGGCGGCATCGCGATGTTAAAAGCGTTATCTGCCGTGTACCCCGTGAGTTTCATGCCAACTGGCGGCGTGGGTGAGGCGAATGTAAATGATTATCTCGCGTTGCCCTCAGTACTTGCATGCGGCGGTACCTGGATGGTGCCCGGCAAGTTGATTGACGCGCGCAGCTGGGGTGACATCGCCGCATTGGTTAAGGCGTTGTAATCACGCTTTTCTGAGTTAGAAAAGGTTCTCCGCTTACTGAATAGAATGGGGTTGCTCGCACTCACGCTCTCTTGTGCTTGCAACGTTAACACGTCGTCGATACCGTCTCTTCCCTTGTTTATAAAAACCACTAGGTTAAAAAAGGGGGAGAGGCGGCATGTTGACACAAGCACTTGAGCACATTTTTGGTTTTTCATCATTTCGAGCAGGGCAAGAATCGGTCATTGCTCAGATAATGCAAGGAGAGTCAGCCTGTGCTATTTTTCCTACCGGTGCGGGTAAGTCATTGTGCTATCAACTACCCGCCACACAGCTGCCTCACTTAACCTTAGTGATTTCACCTTTATTAGCGCTCATGCATGATCAAATCGCATTTATGCGCCGTAAAGGTATTGCTGCCGCTACCATTGATTCCACACAGACCCCCGAGCAAACTAAACAAGTGATGGAGCAAATCCGTCGCGGCGACATCAAAGTCCTTATGATTTCGGTCGAGCGGTCAAACAACGAACGCTTTCGCCAATTTATTACCCCTATCCCCATCTCTTTACTGGTCATAGATGAAGCACATTGCATCTCGGAGTGGGGCCACAATTTTCGCCCCGATTACCTAAAACTCCCCGCTTATCGGCAGCAATTAAATATCCCGCAAGTATTGCTTCTCACCGCGACTGCAACCCCAGCGGTGGTCGAAGACATGCAGCGAAAGTTTGCCATTCCGTCAAACAACACCACGTTGACCGGCTTTTATCGTCCAAACCTTCACCTGAATGTGATCGCTGTAGAGGAAGTGCAAAAACGACAAGCACTGATTGAGCAGTTGCAACCTGATCCCCATTTGCCGACTGTCATTTATGTCACTCAGCAGCAAACCGCCGAGGATGTAGCCCAGTGGCTACAAACCCAGCATATCCCCGCGACGGCGTATCATGCCGGTATGAGTCACGACACCCGCGTGTCGATACAAGAGGCGTTTATGGCGGGCCGTTCGCCGTGTATTGTCGCAACCATCGCCTTTGGGATGGGGGTCGATAAGGCTGACATCCGGCGTGTCATCCATTTTGACTTGCCTAAATCGATCGAAAACTATAGCCAAGAAATTGGCCGCGCAGGGCGAGATGGCCTTCGAGCAACGTGCACTGTGCTCGCCAATCAGTCGAGCCTGAATGTACTGGAAAATTTTATCTACGGCGATACACCCGATAAGGTTGCGATTGAGGGGCTGTTGCAAGAAATAAAACAAGCAGATCAACAATGGGAAGTCATGCTCCATAGCCTGTCACGAATGTATAACATTCGCCTCTTGCCCCTTAAAACGCTGCTGGTTTATTTGGAAATGGCCGGCGTGATCACCAGCCAATACAGCTATTTTGCCGATGTAAAATTCCAATGTGTTGAGTCGCCAGCAGCCATTACGGCTAAATTTCAGGGCGAGCGGCGCGAATTTGTTGCTCAACTATTTGCGTGCGCGCTCAAAGCTAGAACTTGGTACAAGATGGATTTCCAACAATTGTGGCAACGCTTTGGGGCAGAAAGAAAGCGCGCGTTAGCGGCACTGGACTATTTTCACGAGCAAGGTTGGATATCACTTGCCACCCAACAGGCCACGCAAGTCTTTTCGGTCAGTCCCCATGAGATTGATGTTCAAGCGCAGGCTGAACAATTACATAACCTTTTTGCTAAAAAGGAAGAGAGCGAACTGGCCCGCATCAACCAATTACTGGCTTTATTGGCCTCTTCAACCTGTATGAGCCAGCGCCTTGCCGACTACTTTGGCGATCACGCAGCGCCAACCACCTGTGGCCATTGTTCGGTATGCCAAGGACATATTGCTCAGCTACCCCCACGCCCTGAATTACCCGCGATCGATGTACAGGCATTATCATCATGGTGCCAGCACTTCGCCGCCGCTTGCGATGCAACGCCAAGTCACGCGGCAACGACACGCTTTTTACTCGGCCTATCTTCACCGCTTCATACCAAAATCAAAGCGAAGACAATACCCGGTTTTGGCGCCCTTGCGTCGTATCCGTTTCAAACGGTCAACGCTCATTTGCTCGCTGAGCTAGGGGCCAAACAGTAACAGATTAACAATGTGGCGCCCCCAGCTTA
This sequence comes from Salinivibrio sp. ML290, assembly GCF_001995695.1. Lineage (NCBI taxonomy): Bacteria > Pseudomonadati > Pseudomonadota > Gammaproteobacteria > Vibrionales > Vibrionaceae > Salinivibrio > Salinivibrio sp. ML290. Next base: position 25,998 of record NZ_MUEY01000024.1, read on the forward strand.
GCAACGCCCGGAGCGCCACCTCATGCCGTTAATATTGCTCAAATCGGGTGCATCAACACCAACGCACTATCCTCTCAATCTTGCGGAAAAAGTGATATTTATCCCCAGCCGCTAATGTTTTGTTCATATACTGGTAGTAATGGGCGCGTGCATTGGGCGCCATTATTTCTAGCCATTGCCAGATTCAAGGGTTGTTTATGCGGCATTCTGGGGTGTTATCTGTGGTGACTCGTGTCATCGTTGCGGTTCTGAGCGTTGGCGTCCTCTTAACCATCACGCTGGGTGTTGACGCTGAGCAAAACCAACAGTCCAAGTCACAAAGCCCTGTTTTAAAAGTGGCGAACTCACATGCTTGGCGACCATTTTCCTACCTTGACCGCAATCAAGAGCCAAAAGGGATCTTGATCGATTTTTGGAAAGAATTTGGCAAACGTAACGGCTATCAAATTGAGTTTGTGCTCACTGATTGGCAGCAATCGATTGATGCGGTGCGAAGCGGTCAAGCCGATGTTCACGCAGGCTTACTTCGCTCGCCAGAGCGGTTAGCGTTTATGGATTTCGGCACCCCCCTTTTTAGCATCGATACGCAAGTGTTCTTCAGCCAAGCTCTCACGGGCGTATCGGCGGATTATGTGTTAGCGGGCGAAACCGACCACGCAGTCGGTGTTGTGCAAGGTGGGTACGAAGAAGAGTTTATGAGAACCGAATTTCCAGATGTAACGCTGCAGCTTTTCCCGAATAATCAAGCCATGCTTGATGCAGCGTTATCTGAAGAAATCCAGGCATTTGTCGCCGATCTGCAAGTCGCCAATTATCACCTTTATACCACCACTAACCAAAATTTGTTTATACCCGTCAGGCACCTCTATACAGAAATGTTATATGCCGGTTTTGCGAAAGGGAAGACGGCATTACTCAATCAAGTTGATAATAAATTTGCTTGGCTCGACGATGAAACCAAGCGACGGCTATTAAATCGCTGGGTATATTACGATGTCGAGACCGTCTATCCCGCGTATTTGTTACCAACGCTAATCGCCTTTGGTGTGATAGTGGGCATCAGCTATATCTTTTTACTGAAAAGAACGGTTAAACAGAAAACGCATGCGCTGCAAGCAGCCAATGACTTACTGCAAGCGCAAGCGATTACTGACTCTCTCACTCATCTTCACAACCGACGTTACTTCTATCAGTGCCTATATAGCCAAATGCGCGAAGTCAAGGGGATAACCCTGATGGTGTTCGATATTGATGACTTCAAAGCCTTTAACGATGGGTTCGGCCACGCACATGGCGACGAAGTGCTTTGCTTTGTCGCTCAAACAGCGCGGAGTCTATTACCCAATGACGCGGTGGTGGCAAGGATCGGGGGAGAGGAGTTTGCCGTGCTGCAGTATTTTTCTACCGCTGAGCGTGCCGTGGCGCAAGGCAAACTGCTGTGCAACGAGATATCAAGACAAAGCCTTGCGCTATTTAATCATCCATCTATGCCCGTCACAGTGAGTTTGGGCGTGGCTTACTACCCAAATGGTATGCCTCACAGTGAAATTGTTGATGCCGATAAAGCCATGTATCAAGCTAAAAAGCAGGGTAAGAACTGCGCCGTTTTGCACGAGATAAGCCAGTAAGAGCGGGCTTACGACATTGCAACATACAAAAAAGCGCCGCGAGGGCGCTTTCATGCAAGATAATATTGTTTACTTAACCCATCAAGTTATAAAGCAACGCAGAAATCGCCAGCATACCCGTCACAAAGATAAAGTAAGTACCCGCTTTGCCGCGATACTGCGACAGCGCTTTGACTTTGTAGGCCGCAACCGTTGGCATAATAAATAAGATCATCGCAATCACAGGCCCAGACAATGCGCCCATCATATCGAGGATGCTGGGGTTAATCACCGCACACCACCAAATAGCAAAAAACATCACCACCACGCCGAGCTTATCGGCCTTTTTATAAGTGAGTTTGCTATGTTTGGTGACCAGGCCGTTCAGACTTTCGCGTGCACCGAGGAAATGCCCCAAGAACGATGATGTGATAGCAATAAAGGCGACCAAAGGCCCTAAGGTGCCAATAAATGGATTTTGGGTGACATTAGCAAGGTATGAGAGCACAGACACATTTTGCGCCTTCGCTTCCGCCATTTGTGCCGGGGTGAGCGTCAACACGCACGAGAAAACAAACAGGAGTACAAAGGCAACTAACATCACGCCCGCGCGTTTAAGAATTTGCTCTGACTTGCCTTGGGCATCATCACCATAGTGACGGCGCTGAATGTTGGCAAAGCTAGAAATCGCCGCCGCATGGCTGAACGAGAAAATCACTACTGGCACGGCGAGCCATAGATTCATGCCCAGTTCTCCCATCCCGGGCATAGCGAGGTTCGGTGCTTGCCATGATGGTATTAGGTAAAAAGACAAAAACGCCAAGATAGCAACCAGCGGATAAACCATCGCCGCAAATGCACGCAGCATCAGGCGCTCGCCCCCTATCATGATCGCAATCATACCTGCGACTAGCACACCAGACAGCATGACACGGTTTGGCGACGCCCACCCGAGTTGATTAACCAAAAAGCTATCAACTGTATTAGTCAGCCCAACGCCATATATCAACAAAATGGGGAAAATAGAAAGAAAATACAGCACGGAGATCAAACGGCCTGCATGGCTGCCGAAGTGTTCGGCAACCACATCGGTGAAATCGGCATCTTTGTGGCGAGACGACAACACAAAGCGCGCTAAGCCTCGGTGAGCCATAAACGTCATCGGAAACGCCAGTACGGCCATAATCATGAGTGGCCAAAAGCCCCCCATCCCGAGATTAATGGGAAGGAACAGGATCCCGGCCCCCACCGCTGTACCGAACAAGCTGAGTGCCCAATGGGTATCATGTTGGGTCCAGCGGTGCGATACACTTTTTGAGGAGATATCTATAGTCTGGTTCACGTCAAACTCTCTTAGTTATAATATTTTGTGCGGTTGCATAGTAGCGATTTCAACTTAAAGTATCACATAAATGTAATAGATATATGTCCTAATTGTTTTGTTAAATACTTGTCACATAATCTAGGTTAAAATCTAAAAAGCAGTTTATAACTCTATTAATACCCTAAATTGGCAACATAAACCTCCAAATTATCAAGCAAAGACAGATTGATTGAATTGTTTGCAAAATAATGCAACAACCACATTTTCGTTCGCAACATGTTGACAATGTGTAACAACTCATCTCTCAGTTTTTGATGATAAATTATTCACCTGTTACATTTCGCTCGCGTGAGCAATTAGCGAGGACGATCACACGCTGCAAGTGGCAAGGCGTTTATCCTGTGCTGACCGACGTGTTCTCCAACTCCGCGATAGGCCAGCTTATGCGTGAACCCATTATTATCGACTGCGATCCCGGCCATGACGATGCCATTGCACTGGTGATGGCTTGTGCACTCCCCCAGCTTGATATCAAAGCAGTCACCACCAGTGCCGGAAATCAAACCCCAGATAAAACCCTTTACAACGCCAGACGCATTTTGACTTTGTTGCAACAAACACACATCCCTATCGCGGGTGGCGCACATAAACCACTCACCCGTGAGCTCATTATTGCTGATAATGTTCACGGTGAGTCGGGCTTGGATGGTCCTGCGCTGCCAGAGCCCACGATGGACGCCCATCCTGATAATGCCGTTAACCTAATGGCCAGTGTACTTCAAGACGCTGACCAGCCTATTACCTTGGTCGCGACTGGCCCTTTAACCAACGTGGCTTTACTCCTGGCCGCCTACCCGGATTTAACCAACCGGATTAAGCAGATTGTGCTGATGGGAGGCGGTGTGACCTTGGGCAATTGGACACCAGCAGCCGAGTTTAATATTTATGTCGACCCAGAAGCCGCTGATCGCGTGTTTCGCGCTGGGATCCCAATCACCATGTTTGGATTAGATGTTACCCACCAAGCGTTAGTCAAAGATGAAGATGTGGCTTCCATCCGTGGCATCGATAATCCCGTGGCACAGACAGTTGCGGGTTGGCTTGATTTCTTTATGCGCTATCACCGCGATCCCAAGTGGCGCCTAGACGGCTCACCGCTGCACGATCCCTGCACCATCGCGTGGCTGGTGATGCCTGAGCTCTTCGAGTGTGAATCACTATGGGTGGGTGTCGAGACACAAGGGACGTTAACCACTGGAATGACGGTCGTCGACCGCTATCACGTCACGGGCAATCTCGCCAATACCGAGGTGGCAATGGCCGTCGATCGAAAGGGCTTTATCAACTTGCTATACGATTGCTTGCGCCAATACCACTAAAAAGCGCGGCTTTGTGCCGCGCTTTATCGTCATCTTGGGTCATAAAACGGTTTCGGTCATAACGCGACCGCCTTAGCGACAGTGCATTAGTATCGCGCTGTCACACTGACACCGTTAAAAGCAGTGTAACCATTAAGCATCACGTGATAGCGACCGTTTTGTGTGCTTTGTACCGTACACACTTCACTATTGCCGTAGTTGTATGGACGGCAGTCCCAGCTATTTAAAGTTGGTTTCGCCCCATAGCGTACGTACAAATCTGCATCGCCTGAGCCCCCGCTGATATTGACCGTTAGACGTTGCCCCGCGTCAACATCAACGTAAAAGAAGCGCTGCGTACCTTGTGCCCCAGAAATACCCGTGACTGGCTGGCCATTTTTGAGCTCATTTTTTGGCCCTGGCGTTGGGTCACAATCAGGCTCACAACTGCTATCCGCTTGGCTATAGAGCAGTTTGTTAACCGAACCACGAGGATCACTGATTTTATTTACGCTAGCACGGTTGCTAATTAAGCTCTCGACTTGTGCTGGCGATAGGCTATTGTTTTCTTGTAAATACAAGGCCGCAACACCGGCAACATGAGGTGTCGCCATTGACGTGCCACTGATGGTGCGATAACCACCGTCATACCAGGCAGATTTGATTTGCGAGCCTGGTGCAAATACATCAAGACAGCTGCCCCAGTTGGAGAAACTTGATCGGCTATCGCTGCTTGTTGTTGAGCCCACGGTGACGCCACTTGGCTCACGGGCCGGCGAGCTGTTACACGCATCGGCATTGGAATTGCCAGCCGCCAGCATAAAGCTCACACCCGATTGCACCGCACTGGCAACCGCACGATCCAGTGCTGTAGACACACCACCACCTAAGCTCATGTTTGCCACCGATGGTCCACTGGCATTGGCAGCCACCCAATCAACCCCGCCAATCACACCGGACGTTGAGCCCGAACCACTACAGCTCAGCACTCTCACCCCAACAATGTCGACATTTTTAGCGACGCCATATTGGCTACCACCGATAGTGCCGGCCACATGGGTGCCGTGACCGTTACAGTCTGACGCGTCATTATCGTTATCAACAAAGTCATAGCCAGAGCGAGCACGACCACCAAACTCTACGTGTGACGTTGTCACACCTGTATCAATGACGTACGCCGTCACACCTGTGCCATCAAAATTGGTACTGTAATTGTTATCCAAAGGCAGGTTACGTTGGTCAATGCGATCCAACCCCCAAACTGGATTACTCTGGTTGGCGTTTGGGGTGATTACCGGGTCCAAGGAAATCGTCTTATCTTGCTCGATAAAGTCCACTTGCTCGTCCATACGCAACGCGCGCAGTTGCTCTGGCGTCAATTTGGCTACAAAGCCACTCAGCGAGCGATCAAACACTTTCTCAACTTTAACCGCGTGTTGGTTGACCATGCTTGAGACGGCCTGCTGAGTGAAGGTTTGTAGCGCTTGTGGATCGTCGCTGATCGTCATCGGTTGTTTGAATACCACAATGTATTGGTCTTCAATCCCCTGGTTGTCTGACGCGACAACGAGTGGCGCTAGCGTTTGCTGCTGAGAGATCGCTTGTTTACCCTCTTCCTGTTTTGCGAGCGCTGCAGGCGATGCAGCGACTAATGCTGATGCAATACAGCAGCTAAGTACATGCTTTAACATATTGTATTCCTTACAATGGTTAAACGTATCAAAAATTAATTGCCTACAAATAACAACAAGCACGTTTATAAAGCTATGCATCAACAGCACTTTTTTCCGCAGAGAAAATCGCTTTATTTATCCAACTTACCAGCATTATTTACTATTGCATCAGCAGCATCAATTTTAACTTTTTGTTTACAAAGTGTTTATGTAGGCCATCTGTGAGCACTTAACACTTTTTTACTAAAAATGATTGATGAACAGTTCTTTGATGCTGCTCACAGCTAAAATGAAAGTGAATTAATACATGCAGTTAGAGAGTGAGATTGATTGGCATAAAAAAGCCAGTGACAGAGCACTGGCCGGTAAGATACTCGGTGTTCAACCTAATTTAACTTGGCTGCTCATGCACCAACACGCCGCCTTCAAGCGCCCCAACTAATACATTCGGAACGTCAGTTTCATCAGAGGTAACAGCAATACGCGTGCCCGGCCCAATCGCTGAGATAGGGGCTGCCATCATCAAAGAGCCACGCTCACCGTCATCAACAAGCTTCCACGATGGCGCGGCTGCCGCATGATCATTGGCATATAGCCGACACTTGTTTCTGTCAGGTTCAATTAAACAGTCCAGGCCATACTCAATGTCGTCATAAAAAAACGACCACTGATAATAACCCGCATTGACGCTGCAAGGGGTTTTGATAAAACTCAACGCCTCTGCGCTATCTTGGGTTAAGGTAATAAAGCGCTGTGCATCTGGCACCATCGCTAAATATCCCAGTGATTTGCCATTGGCATCGGTGACCGCGAGCTTTACCTCTTGTTCAACCATCGCGCGCTCATGATCGCCAATGTCTGGCAACATGGAATCGGGTTGTACTGAAAACGCCATTGTGTCGCTCCTTTGGTTGCTTCGCACCACTCTTAACAGTTATGTAACAACCAAAGATATAGATCAATTTCTCGGAAAAGTTTAGTGATTTAATTGCATAATATGTTGATGAACCGCTAGATACGATCATCATGCCCGTTGGTCGAACAACGACGTTGATTGTGGCTTCAAAACGATCGCTGCTAAGATCATAGTGTATAGTGTCGCACCTATCGCAACCATGATTAACATCACCCAGTCTGCGGCACCATTAAGCATCGCAAGTGAGGAGCCCGTTAACGGTGGCGCTGATAGAGCACAGACAAGGCCGACTACAATACTGAACACAAAAGCGCGCTTGGCGCTGCGCAAAGAAAAGCGACGAAAAATCACTAACGACACTACAGGCAAACCCACTAAAAATAATAACCATCCCCAGTAAGGAGCGGCTGAGTACAGTAGTACGGTAAAAATTGCGTCAAGAGTCATGTCCGCCTCCATTAAATTTTTCCATCCAACATCGCTTGATAGGCTGGTAACAACATTTGTTCTTTCATTACCCAAGCCATCCACGTTTCTTCTGTTGGACTAATAAACGGGAAAGAAGGGAGTAATTTGCCACCGTAACCGAACTCAGCCAGAATCGCTTTGCCGAACCCAGTGATCAATGGGCAAGAGGTATATCCATTGAACTCAGCCTCTAAAGGCTTGTCGTTCAGATAACTTAAGAGGTTTGCCTCAACGATGGGAACTTGTTTTTTTACACTTGCAGCCGTTTTCGATAGCGGAATACCGGTCACATCACCAATGCCAAATACATTGGGAAAAGTGGGATGTTGTAGCGTATATTGGTCTGCCGCCATCCATTCGCCCTTATGAGGACCTTGATTCCAAACCAGATCACTATGCTTGATCACATCGGGCGCACTCATTGGAGGCACGACGTGGATATAATCATACGCTTCGACTAGGGTCTTTCCCGTTGCGGTGAGTGAGAAGCGTGCTTTTTTGTTGGTCGGATCGATGCCAATCAACGTTTTCTGATCAGCAATGTCTACCCCTTGGTCACCAAAGCGCTCCATGACAAAGTCGTTATAAACGGGAATCGAAAACAATCGATCTTTAAACGGCGTGGCGAAGCTCACATCAAATGCATGACGCCGGCCAGTTTGCTCAAGACGGGCGAGAGAGGTAAAGGTCATTTTAAGTGGCGCACCTGCGCACTTGATGGGAGTTTCAGCAAGAGTAAATATAGCTTTGCCTTCGCCTTTATTCATAAACTGTTTAAACGCCGTATCCGTTGCCAGTGCACCTTCTGGCCCCGGATAAACACTACCAATACCATGCTGACCGATAAGACGTTCATCCATTCCCTCAATGTGGGTGTAATTAAGTTGGGTGCCCATGGCAACAACGAGTACGTCATAGCTAAGCGTCGTTCCATTCTCAAGTACAACTTTTTGTTGTTCAGGTAAAAACGCACTGGCATTTTGTTCATGCCAGGTTATGCCGGGAGGCAGCCATTGCTCTGTAGTTGATAAGACTTGAGATGCTTTCCATAACCCAGATGCCACCAAAGTTTGTCCAGGCTGATACAGGTGACGCTTACGTGCACCCACTAATACTATCTGATCAGCGGAAAGGTGTTGCACAAGGCGATTAGCCAACGAGATACCGGCAGCGCCATTCCCGACAATAACGACCTTGGCGCGCGTCTGAGCGCGTGAGGGTAAGCTTGCCGGCATCAAGCTTATCGCGCTTGCGCCTGCCAGTAGTTTTAAAAATCGGCGTCGTTCTAGATTCGAATTTTGATACGACATGACCACCCTCGCTAATTAAGATATCACTTAATTAGTAGTTTCGAATCAAAATAAGCGCAACATCATCAGATAGCTTTTGTGGCTTTATTCACAATTCAATCAAGAGTCATTACCGCATTAACCACCAGCGCATTAAGCGTTTGTACCAGCGGTTGTACGGGGGTTTGACTAAAAAGCTGGTGTCCCATTTATCACGGGTGAGGACGGTTTTACGGTGGCTAAAGGTATAAAAGCCTTCAATGCCGTGGTAATGCCCCATGCCGGAGTCACCAATGCCGCCAAAAGGCGCATCTTCGGCAGCGACATGGAACAAGGTTTCATTAATCCCCATACCACCAGCGTGAAGCTGCGTGGTGACCTGCGCGCGTATCTCAGCGTCATTGCTCATCAAATACAACGCGAGCGGTCGCGGGCGCGCCTGAATATAAAGCAATGCCTCAGAGATATCTTGATAGGTGACAATAGGTAGGAGCGGGCCAAAAATCTCTTCTTGCATCACCCGCATATCATCGGTGACTTGGGTCAGTAGCTGAGTTGGCCAGCGTCGTTTTTCCGCAGTTGGCATGGTTTGCTGGTCGAGTGCACACCAGCGACGCGCACCCTTATCGAGCGCATCTTGGAGCGTTTCTTCTAGCCGCATCGCTTGGGGTTGATTAACGATCTGGCTGTAATCTTGATTGGCCTCAAAGTCAGGATACATAGCACGAAATGCACGTTGATAGGCGTGTATAAAGGCTTCTTGCCGATGTTCAGGGCAAAGCACATAGTCGGGGGCAACACATATCTGCCCAGCATTTAAGCACTTCCCGTAAATGAGCCGTGAGACAGCCACGTCCATATCAATTTGATCATCAATGATCACCGGCGATTTACCCCCCAGTTCGAGGGTAACCGGTGTTAAATTATCGGCCGCCGCCAGCATGACTTGACGTCCGACCTGGGTTGAGCCGGTGAAAAAGAGATGGTCGAACTCTAACTCGGTAAAGCGGCGCGACACTTCAACTTCACCTTCAACCACGGCCACTTCGTTTGGGCTAAACACCTCAGCGATTAACGCGCGTAATACCTGGTTGGTGTTGGGCGTGAACTCCGAAAGCTTAAGCATCACCCGATTGCCTGCTGCCAACGCGCAAATCAGGGGACTCACTGCCAGCATAATCGGAAAGTTCCAAGGCACAATGATCCCAACCACGCCTTTTGGCTGAGAGTGCACAGCCAATTTGGTGCCTAGCAGGGTAATACCAGGACGCCGTTTTTGCGGCTTCATCCATCGCTTTAATCGACGACGGGTGTAATCAATCTGGTGCAGCAAAGGCAAGATGTCGGCAATTTCAGTATCAACGGGCGCACGGTAGCCGTAATCGTCGCTAAGGGCTTGTTGTAACGCAGACGATTTTTGCTTGATGGCCTGACGCAAGCGCAGAAGTGCGTCGCGACGATGGCTGTACTCTAAAAAAGGACACTGAGACACCTGTTCTTTTTGCGCGTCGAATGTCTCTCGCATCTCTTTAACCGTTTCCAACCACTGTGAGCCTGACTCTGTCATCCTTGCCTCCTCTGCCGATACAAGATCGCGATACACCACTTCTTCATTGATGACATAGCCACCTTGTTTACGCAACAGCGCTTGACCGATATAGCGTCACTGTTCACAGGCCCCTCTCCGCGCAAACCTGATCGTTATCATGATAAAGCTCACAACATCATCATTATTTCCATACATTTTGCGAGGAATAACAAATAAGAAACAAAAGGTAACGTCATATTCACAAAGCAAGTTTAGTATACTCCTCGCCTAATAAATAAGACAACACACTCCGCTCACTTAAACAGGCTGAGTGGGCGTCATCACTGTGCCAACAACATACCAATGAGCAAATTAAAACGATGAGACGAAATCAAGACATTATCGATGCCGTTGGCGAAACCTTCTCGATCCATGTCAATGGCGAGACGGTTCCCGCCATCGCTGGAGAAAGCGTGCTAAGCACCTTGCTCGCAAGCAATATCCGTGCGCTATCTAAAAATGATTATGGCCGATTAGCGAGTGCCTATTGCGGCATGGGCGTGTGTCATTGCTGCACGCTGGAAATCAACGGCCGCCATAAACAACGTGCGTGCCAAGTCGCCGTTCAGCCGGATATGGATGTCCGCACTGAAGCCAACATTGTGGTTGAGAACACGGATCTTGAAAGCCACACCGTCGAGCAAGGAGAAACCCATGTCTAAGCCTGTTGTTATTGTTGGTGCTGGACCTGCTGGTCTCTCTGCAGCGCTCACACTGGCCAAGCACAAGGTTGCCAGTATTATTGTTGATGAAGCCCCCAAACCCGGTGGCGTCGTCTATCGTGGCCCGTGGCGAGAGACCAACGCGCTGCCCCATTTGGATGACAAATGGAAGGCCACCTCACAAACCCTGCGCGAACAATATCACCAGCATCAGGATTTGATTGACCTACGCAGTTTGACGCGGGTACTGGGGCCAATGGCGGATCAACATCTCCTCACTGCTCATGAAGATACGCTATCAACGATTGACTATGAGCAGTTGATCCTCGCCACCGGTTGCCAAGAGCGCAGCATTCCCTTTCCTGGCTGGGATATGCCAGGGGTGATGCTTCTTGGGGGGATCCAGCTTCAAATAAAAAGCGGCTTGGTTCGTCCCGGGCACCGCTGCGTGATCACCGGCACAGGGCCTTTGCTTGTACTGGTTGCTTGTCAGCTTCACAAAGCCGGTTGTGATATCGCCGGTATCTATGAAGCGGCGCCGTTTAAAGACTTGGCACGTGAAACGCTCGCCCTCCTCAACCGTCCACAGCTCGCGCTAGATGGCCTCTCGATGATGATGTATCTCAAACGCCACCATATCCCGATGCATTACGGTTGGGGCGTAGTCAAAGCCTCAGGTGACCCTCAAGTCGAGCACGTCACGGTAGCCCCCTACAGTGAAGACTGGCACCCAGATGTTAGCCGTGCCGAAACCATAAATGCTGATTTGCTTGGTGTGGGTTACGGCTTTGCGGCACGCTCTCAGCTTGCGCAACTAATGGGACTAGATATGCAGTACGATCACATGAGCGGGGCAATCCCCGTGGTGGACGAGTGGCAACGAGCCAGCCTCGACAATGTTTACTGCGCCGGTGATACCGTGAAATTTGCCGGCGCAGAAGCCGCCATGTTGGAAGGAAAAATTGCGGCATACTCCGTACTGAAGGCTCGCAATATTGCGATGCCTAATCTTGACAATGAGTTTAAGGCTTTTCGTCATCAGCTCGAAAAGAGCTATCGTTTCCGTAAAGGCTTTGATACGGCAGGCTACCGTCGCCCAGGCCTGCTCAGTTTGCCGGAAAAAGACACAGTGATCTGTCGCTGCGAACAAGTGAAAAAGGCGGACATTGATAACGCCATCAATCAAGGCGTCAAGGATGTCATTACATTAAAAATGCGTACCCGCGTCACCATGGGTGACTGCCAAGGAAAAACCTGTGCACACTATTGCTACGACCGACTCAATGAGAGCACGACGTCGCCTCAGCCTTTGATTCGCCCTCGATTCCCACTCGACCCTATTCCTTTTGCTGCGTTGGAGGATGACGCATGAAACAGTACGACATCGTAATTTGTGGCGGCGGCGTGATCGGCGCGTCAGTGGCTTATCATTTAAGCCGCGAGCGCGACTTATCCATCGCCGTTGTGGACTATAAATACCCCGGAAACGCCTCGCGTGCGTCAGCCGGTGGTCTATGGGCGATGGGCGAGTCAACCGGCCTTGGCTGCGGCGTTATCCTGTTTAAGACCCTTTCTAAGCAGATGCAAGAAAGCGGCGAAGGTGGATCACCAGAGATCAAACCGCACATTATGCCCAAGCCGTTCTTCGATATGGCGATGCTGTCTAACCAGCTCTATCCGGCATTGTATGATGATTTGCTGACGCATCACGGTGTAGACTTTAAGTTTGAGCGTACTGGTCTGAAGTTTGTCATGTTTGATAAGTACGACAAACTCTATGCCGAACATATTGCGGCCGCCATTCCTGATCGCCAAGAGCATGTCCGTTGGGTGTCTCAAGAAGATCTTCACGCACAAGAGCCTAACGTGTCGCGTGCGGCAATTGGTGCGATGGAGTTTGAGGGTGATCACCAAATCAATCCCTATCGCCTTAACGAGGCCTATTTGGAAGCAGCACGGCAGAACGGTGTCGAGCTATACCTCAATACCAAAGTCACGGGTGTGGTGAGACAAGGTAACCGCGTTGTCGCGGTTGAAACAGAAAACGGCAAGCTAGGTTGTGGCACCATGATCAATGCAGGTGGCGCATGGGCGGAAAAGCTCAGCTTGTGGGCAACGGGGGTGCCAATGCCTGTCTTCCCAGTCAAAGGCCAAGTGATCGTCTCCGAGAAGCTACCTAAGCTTTTAAATGGCTGTTTAACCACCAGTGATTGTTATATCGCCCAAAAAGATAACGGCGAAGTCTTGATTGGCTCAACCACCGAAGAGCGTGGTTTTGACACCACCACAGACATGAAGTACATCAAACAGCTGGCACAAGGCGCCATGAAGTCTATCCCCGAGCTGAAGAAGATGAATATCAAGCGCTGCTGGGCAGGCTTGCGTCCGGGCTCACCGGATGAGCTGCCGATTCTTGGTGCAGTGCCGGATATTGACGGTTACCTCAATGCATGTGGGCATTTCCGTACCGGTATGTTGACCTCTGCCATCACCGGAAAGGTGATGAATGAAGTGGTACGTGGTCTGCCAACCACCATTGATCTCGCGCCGTTCTCCTACTCGCGCTTTTTGGATGGCCAAGGAAAGATGATTGGTAACTACCACCTGGATGTCGCCTTACCCTAGCTAAAAGACCCGCAATCAATTCTCAAGGCCTGCCACGTGCGGGCTTTTTTGTTATTAAGCTGTAACTTACCGATGATTTTCGCGATGAATTTAGCGCCATAGCCCACAGAAAGCAGCTTGGTTGTAGAGCAAATATTGTCGCTTTGTTGATCTCAGGCTTATACTGAAACAAACTCAGTTTAACGCCAGCTTTATTCGCTGATATCGAAAGGAAATGTGGTAGGCATGAACGACGAGCCAACAAAGAACGAAATACTGACGGAAAGTGGTACGAATGAGCTAGAAATCATTGAGTTTCACTTAATCAAGCAACTTCCTGACGGCAGTACCAAAACCTGCTATTACGGTATCAACGTTGCCAAGGTTCGCGAAGTTATCCAAGTTCCGGAAACCACTGACTATCCAAACGCCCAGGCGCACATGATTGGGGTGTTTTCGTCACGCGACAAGCTAACGCCACTGATTGATCTCGCAGGCTGGTTAGGCGTCCCGACGCGTCCAGAGAAAGACAATAAGTTTGTGATTGTCACCGACTTTAACAACATGACTAATGGGTTTTTGATTGACAGTATTAGTCGTATCCATCGTATTTCCTGGGAAGCGGTTGAGTCCCCGAGCCAATTTTTAGAAGCAGGCGAGCAAGATTGTGTGGTCGCCGTTGTCCGCAAAGACAAAAACCTGATTATGATCCTGGATTTTGAGAAAATCATTGCCGATATTAACCCTGAGTTGAGTATGGAAAAATACGATGTCACTCAGGACAGAAACGTCAACATTTCCGAATCCAGCGCGAAAAAACGCGAAGCAAAAACGATTTTAGTGGTGGACGATTCCGCCTTCATCCGTAGCTTGATTGAGAACACGCTACGCTCAGCTGGCTTTAACATTATATCGGCCAAAGATGGTGGCGAGGCCTTTGACAAACTCACCGAATTCGAACGCATTTCCAAAGAAGAAGGTGTGTCGATCAATGAGTTTGTGGATGCGATTGTGTCAGACGTAGAGATGCCACGTATGGACGGTATGCACTTAGTCAAACGCCTCAGAGAGATGGATACCTATAAAACCATGCCTATTATCATGTTCTCGTCGATCATGAGCGAGGATAACCGCGCTAAGGCTCTGCAATTGGGCGCCAATGATACCATCACCAAACCCGAAATCGGTCGCATGGTTAGCCTGGCTGATACCTACGTATTCGGCGCACCACTTGATGATTAATCAACGGTAAAGGCCAACATAGTGAACAAAACAAAGGCTGCACATTGGCAGCCTTTGTTCGTTTTTAGCGTGACAACAAAGTTGTCAGTCAAGCCATTAACTATCGGCTCATTAACTGTCGGTTACCTGTGAGCGATGGCTTTCACGGTAACGGTGACTGGCAAAATACGTTTTCGCCGCATGGTTTACCTTAGGCGCCAGCAACAGCGCTGAAACCATGGTGGGCACTGCCATCAGCCCATACGCCCCAATGAGGAATAAGAACACCACATCCAGCGATAATACCGCCCCCAGCACCACAAGCGATAAGTATAGGTACTTATAATACTGACCCGCCTGCTCGCCAAATAGATACACAAAGCATTTATAGCCGTAATACCAAAATGTAAATACCGTGGTGAAAGACAAAACTAACACCTGTGCCGCCAATAACCACGCCCCTGGCGCGCCAAACGCTGCTTTAAATGCTGCCATGGTCAGGCTAACACCTTGCATGCCCTCGGCCTGATCGAGCACACCAGTTACCAATATCACCAGTGCGGTACAGCTACAGACAATCAAGGTGTCAATAATGGGGCCGAGACTAGCGACCAATCCTTCTCGGACTGGCTCATTGGTTTTTGCCGCGCTGTGTGCCATGACCTCGGTGCCAATCCCGGCTTCATTAGAGAAAGCACCACGACTCACCCCCACAATAATCACACTGATCAGGCCACCGAACATCGCATCCGGTGAAAAAGCACTGGCGAAAATCGACTGAAACACGCCAGGCACGCGCTCGGCATTAAGTGCCAAAGCGGCGATCGCCATCACCATATAGCTGCCCGCCATCAAAGGCACTAGCGCACCAGCAACATCAGCCACACGCTGCAAGCCACCCCAGATCACCATACCGACGAAGACCGCCAGTACAATGCCCAGTGCCCAAGAGAACGCACTACTCTCTAGCCAAGCGATCCCCGGAAATAGCTGAGTTTGCACCACGGCACCAAGCTGGTTAATTTGGAAAGACGGCACAAATCCCATCAAGCCTGCAATGGCAAACATCACCGCTAACCATTTAAATTTTGGCCCTAAACCGTGCCGAACCGTATACATGGGGCCACCGTGGACATTGCCGTTCGCATCTTTGTGACGATACATGACCCCCAATGTACAGGTATAAAACTTGGTTGAGACTCCTAGTAATGCCGTTAACCACATCCAAAACACCGCACCGGGTCCACCTGCGCTGAGCGCCAGTGCCACGCCGGCAATATTACCAAGGCCCAAAGTGCCGGAGAGAGCGGCGGCGAGCGCCTTGCGATGAGATAAATCACCATGGCCACTGCCATCGTCCACCTTACCGGTTAACAGCTTGATACTGTGTGCCATATACCGAAACGGCGTGAGTTTGCCATAAAGGGTAAAGAAAACCCCGCCACCAACCAATAAGATCAGCATCGGCTTACCCCAGATAAACCCGACAAATGCGTTAATCCATTCTTCAATCATGTTTTGCATCCTTTCTTGATGCTTGGCTAATTACTTTGCTTACTAGACCACTGTCTAGCCGATGCACGCCAACCAACAAAATAATTAGACCATAAAGCAATAAAACCATTCTGGCGTGACTAAAAACCCATTCAAACTAAGTCCAAACACGCTTTCAGGCGATAAAAACTCCGTTCATACGTGATGTTGATCTCATAAAAACCAGACGTTATTGAATAACTATCAATACAATTTGATTTGAACACAAAGTAGAGTGCATCGCCTTCGTCGCTATCAGAGCGCTCGACATTTAACCTTACTTTTATCCGGTGTTTTGCGTCAGTAGCATTCGCTATACTCCGCGCTTACGTATACATACACCACCCATGCACTGGATTTACGCTCCAGCCAGCAAGAGGAAACAACATGTCTAAATATGTCATTTGTGCCTTATATAAATTTGTCACACTCGACGACTACCAGTCTTTGCAAGCACCATTGCTTGAAGTAATGGAAGCCAACCAAATAGGCGGCACGCTCCTTCTCGCCCAGGAAGGCATAAATGGCACAGTAGCAGCGACAAGAGAAAATATGGATGCGCTGTTTGCGTGGTTTAGAAATGACCCACGCCTAGCGGATATTGACTATAAAGAGTCGTTCGAAGACAGCCAGCCATTTAGTCGCACCAAGGTAAAACTCAAAAAAGAAATTGTGACCATGGGGGTTGAAGGCATCGATCCGCGCCAAAGCGTGGGCACTTATGTCAAACCAACAGAGTGGAATCAATTAATCAGCGATCCAGATGTGTTAGTGATCGATACGCGTAATGATTACGAAATCGAGATTGGTACCTTTGAACGAGCCGTTAATCCGCATACAGATAGCTTCCGTGAATTCCCAGACTATGTTGAACAGCAGCTTGACCCTAGCACGCACAAAAAAGTCGCCATGTTTTGTACCGGCGGGATCCGCTGTGAAAAATCGACCGCTTTTTTGAAAGAAAAAGGCTTTGATGAGGTGTATCACCTAGAAGGCGGGATCCTTAAGTACCTCGAAGAAGTGCCTGAGAGTGAAAGCTTGTGGAACGGAGAGTGTTATGTCTTCGACAGCCGTGTTGCCGTTAATCACGATTTGGAGCGAGGGTCTTACGCAATGTGTAATGCCTGTCGCCTTCCCATCACGCAAGCGGACATGGAAAGCGAACACTATGAGCAAGGCGTCTCTTGCCCTAAATGCATCGACAAACACACCGACGCCCAAAAGGCAGCGTTTCGAGAGCGAGAGTACCAAGTCCGTCTTGCACGAGAACGCGGTGAACAGCACGTTGGCGGTGAGGCGAGAAAAATCATTGAACAACGTCGCGCAATGAAAAAATTCCGGCGCCAACATCAAAATCAAGATAAATAATAATACAAAAACGGCACGCCAGACGTGCCGTTTTTTATGATATTGGGCAGGGCTAACGTATAGTAAAAGCTGGATTGTTTTACCGATGGCGTCTGTGCTGAATAAAAAGGAGTGAATAAGCGGGTAGTGTTCAAAAGTCTGTGTCACTCCTATAGTTAACCCTCAACAGGGAGTGATACATCAATGTCCGACAAATACGAAATTGATATTCAAGCTTTTGCTAAGGCACTGCAATCTGGACAAGACCTCAACGGGAAAGATGGACTGCTAACGCCGTTGATTAAACAGATCACCGAAGCTGCTTTGGCTGCTGAGATG
>NZ_MUEY01000025.1:0-31472 GCF_001995695.1 Salinivibrio sp. ML290
AAACTAAAAATTGTTTTTTAAGTGTTAGATAAAACATTTAAACTATCTAAATATAGCTCCGAGGCTTACATGAGAAGTTATCAAGTAATGAGCAACTCTGCCCTAGCAGGGTAAATACCAGCTGATCACGACAACTAATGCTATAACGGACTCGTGAAATTGAGCGAAGTTTTATTTTTCTTCATTACAGGTTTTTATTAGCTATGTTACGAAAGGTATCTCGAATACCCTTTAAACGCTCAGCATGCCTTTTCATCTACGTCGTTCTAGTTATTGGTTTTATCGGTGGATAATTACTACTCTATCTTTAGAAATGGAACATTATTGATGGATATACTCCCAAACCTATCATATGAATAAAATTAAGTAATTAGGTGGCTTAGTATCATTATATGTTTATTTTTAGGACTATTAACTCCAAAAATACAGCAAATAAATACTTTCATCATGAACGTTTTTTAGAAAAAAGTAGCACACACTTGTACTCAATATTGGCAGGCGTTTAAATGATTGAAAATTATATTTTCGTGCTAGCTTCCATTGTGTTTGTTTATTTTTTAAAAAGGTTTAACGCATCGCCGTCGGAAAAAATCGTTTTCTTTTTTAAGTATATATTGATGCTTCTTAGCGCAGGTCAATATATGTCGATATTTTTTTATGGTGGCAAGGTCAAAGGAGGTTACGATGCCGGAGACATACTCTTTTTCAACGACAAGATAGTAGACGCTCTACAGCTACCTGGCTACATACAATTTTTTGCCTTAGCAATTGCTCTTTACCTCTGTGTATTTTGTCACCCTAAGCACAAGAAAAACGTGTAAAGCATCCCATGCTTTGACAAGTCGGTTATTCATAGCCGGTTTTCTTAAGGAATAAAAAGCCCCGATCCGGTTAAGATCAGGGCTTTGGCACCATGGATTCAGAATACCGCAGACGTTGTCATTGTTCAATATTAATGATAGTGTAGCAACCTCTGAAAGCTACTCACTATCTTCACGCTTTTCTTCTATCAGCTTTAACTCTGAAAAATCCTGAAGTGCATTGTATGACTCATTGTGTATAGGAGTAATAAACTCTTTCGGTACAATTTTGAGCAGTGAGGATTGAACATCCTCGAAGACTACCTAAGAGGTTATCAAGCCTCAAGCCGACTATCTCTGGGCGCAGAGTCCGTAAGTGATAGTTTTACAACATATTCATTGTATAAAGAGGTACGAAAATGATCGCTCTTATATTGTTTTTTTGTTATCTCTTTTGCCTTAATCTATTCYCTTTGGCGCCTAAATCGCATACCGTCGAATGGCAYYCTCCTTKTTTTAAAATTTATATTTTTTATTCTTAGGCACTCAGTTCTGGGCAATATTCCAACATGACACACAGACGGCTGGTGTGGCAGCTAGGATCCCTTTTTTTGAGGCATTTATTGTTCGTACAATGAACTTACCAAACCCTACAATCCAGTGGGCATCTCTGTTTTTTTCATCTTAACACTGGTGTTTTGCCTACCAAAGCGAGTTATCAAATAGAAAATGTAAGCAATAGCACACTTCATTGACAAATAAACGCTTTGATGGCAAAACACACGTCGACTAACATTTAATAGAGCAGATTAAAAAGAGGGAAAGCACAGAGCAAGATCACGTATGCTCAAATTTATAAAGATAATAGAGCAGCAAATGTAGCCTGCCTGCGACACATGGCCTCAAACATGGTGCGGGCTGAGTCGACCAATATCAGCTTGGTGGCCAAACAGAAGCGCTGTTTCATGAATCCCAACTTCTTAGAAAAGGTTTTAGCCGCAGGCATACCGACGATGGTTGAAAAATAAACACTCATGCGCTCGCCCTGACCGACCCTGCCCATCAATTTTGAATTTTTTGTTAGTACTTCCTATAAAATACTGAATAACTTAAGAAAACCAAAAACCACAATAAAGGGGCATAGTATTTTCATCATTTTTCCAAACTTCCTTCTCCATAATTCCAGCTTCTCGGAATTCTTTGGATTTCTTGGAACAGTACCAATAGCAAGTAAATACCCATATATCCCACCTAAAATCGGAATTAACCACTGTAGATCACCAAGCTTGAACATAATTAATTTTCCTTTTCAGACTTATTTGCATAAGCTCCAATAGTAATAACGATTATAACCCCTATTACAAATGTAATAGCTGACATAATCAGGGATTGATTTGAAATCATACCAGTTGAACTATATTCTTTAAAAGGAGATATACATGACCCAATTGCAATAGCAATTATACATATTAAATATCGATCCCATGTAAAAATCTTTATATTTTTTTTCATATAGTCGTAAGTTGCTAATGCGCAGCGGCCGGTTTGGAGTGTAACGGAAAGCCGATCCAACTGGCGCTACTGGTTAGATAAAAATCACTCGAAAGCTATATGCTAGGACTTTTTGATTTCATCTTCAAGCTTATAATTTCACTAGAAATCTTGTTCATCAGATTAATACACTCTTCATAGCCCTCAGGAGTTGCCCGGCCTATCTTTACCTCTTGACCATACTTCACACCTAGATACCTCAATTTATCCAGATCACGAATTATCTGAATTCAGGGTTACGATGCCGGAGACATACTCTTTTTCAACGATACGATAGTAGACACTCTCCAGCTCCCTGGGTACATACAATTTTTTGCCTTAGCAGTTGCTCTTTACCTCTGTGTATTTTGTCACCCGAACCACAAGAAAGGCACGTCGGATGCGGGATAACGTGTTACATAGGCTATTCATGATCTGTCTTATCGTATTTCGTATCCCCTTCCCACGCTTTCCCGCTTCACGCCAACACTTGCCTGTCTGCACAGATTGGCAGTTTAGTGACAAATTTGTTGCTAATAAAACTTGACGGGTTTTCACTCCATGGTTTAACACTTAACTAGAGGCGAAACAAAATCTTATCCGGTGAGCAGGCCGAATGGGCTCACTGAGCAACAGCCGCACCAGACAGTAGAGTCGCCTAGACAGGACCGCGCAACACTCGCGCTTCCTCCGTTTGTTCGATAACAAGACCGAAAAACGGCACCTTTCTGTACCGGTAATCATACTTGATCCAAGTTTGATTACCGGTCAGTAGTACGTTTATAAGCACCACAGTCGTGGTATTGAACAGGAGTCACGCGTATGAGCGACGTTGTATTGAAGTTCTCTTACGAAGAATACAGCGCCCGTTTAGCCAAGGTTCGCTATGCCATGGAAGAACAAGAGATCGACACCTTGTTAGTGCACGATCCATCTAACATGGCGTGGCTAACCGGTTACGATGGCTGGTCTTTCTATGTGCCTCAGTGCGTAGTGATTGGCGCAACGGGTGACCCTTTGTGGTTCGGACGTGTCCAAGACGCGAATGGCGCGCTGCGTACTGTCTATATGAGTGCCGAGTGCATCACCTACTATCCTGACCATTACGTGATGAATCCGCCCCTGCACCCCATGGAATACTTGGCAAACTATGTGCTGGCAGAACGCTATTGGGATCGTGGTCGCATCGGCGTCGAGAAAGACAACTACTATTTCAGCGCCACGGCGTTTGAATCGCTCAAAGAACATCTGCCAATGGCGACCCTCGTCGATACTACCGGACTGGTTAATTGGTGCCGCGCGGTCAAGTCTGATCAAGAGCTCACCTACATGCATACAGCTGCGCGTATCGTGGAGAATATGCACCGTGTCGCCTTTGAGATGATCGAGCCCGGCTTACCCAAGCATTTACTGGTTGCTGAGATTAATAAACACGCGGTGGTCGGTCATGACGGTCACTTTGGGGATTATGCCGCTATCGTGCCGATGTTGCCCTCAGGCGGTGATGCTGCTGCGCCTCACTTAACGTGGGACGATCGCCCATTTAAACGGGGAGAAGGGACCTTCTTCGAAATCGCTGGGGTGCATCGTCGCTATCACTGCCCACTCTCTCGTACCATTTTCTTAGGAGAGCCGGGTTATGAGTTCCTCCGTGCTGACGAGGCGCTACAGGCCGGACTAGAAGCCGGTCTCGCGGTCGCCAAGCCCGGCAATACATGCGGAGACATTGCCAACGCCCTCAATGATGCCTTGTTGCGCTATGGGTTTGATCGGGAAGGCGCGCGCTGTGGCTATCCGATAGGGTTAAGCTACCCACCCGATTGGGGCGAGCGCACCATGAGCTTGCGACCCAGTGATCAAACCCTATTGCGCGAGGGGATGACGTTTCATTTCATGCCAGGGCTTTGGATGAAAGACTGGGGCATGGAAACCACAGAAAGCATTGTGATCACCCGCGATGGTGCACAAACCTTGTGCGACCTACCGCGCCAGTTGTTTGTCAAACATTAGCTTGGTACATCGCGTCAGATACGGGCACCATACTTGTGCCCTTTTCTGTTCAGCCTCGTTACTATTTTTAGCTACACTCATAACGTGATGATTTAAAAATTAAACTTTACCCGTTTCCGCCGGATTGAGCGTCACAACAGATCACAAGGAGAGGTTATGGAACCCACCGCAATTGAAGCCACCGTCGATTTTCATGCCGATGGTGTACAGCATGGCTTTCTTAAACTGCCTCACTCACACGACCAATCCGCATGGGGCTGTGTCACTATTCCGATCACTGTGGTTAAAAACGGTGAGGGGAAAACGGCCCTGCTGACGGGCGGCAACCATGGGGATGAATACGAGGGCATCACAGCGTTACTCAATACCTGCCATCAACTGATGCCAAACGATATCAAAGGCCGTGTGATCGTCTTACCGATGATGAACGCGCCCGCCGTGACCGCAGGCACACGCACTTCCCCTTGGGATCAAGGCAACATGAACCGCGCTTTTCCTGGTTCACCAACCGGCAGTGTTACCGAACAAATTGCCGATTACTTCACCCGATATTTAATCCCACAGTGCGATACCGCTTTAGACATTCACTCAGGCGGTAAAACCTTAGATCTTATTCCCTATGCGGCGTCCCACCGCTTAGAGAATCTTCAGCAAGCCGACGCCTGTGCCGAAGGGGCTCGCCTGTTTGGTGCCCCCTATCAAGTGCAAACCACTGAAATGGATGCCACCAGCATGTACGACACAGCCGTGGAGCAGCAAGGGAAAGTGTTTGTGACTACCGAGCTCGGTGGCGGTGGCACCAGTACACCTGACTCTATCGCCATTACTCAGCGCGGTATTCACAACTTTTTAGTGTTTTCGGGCATTCTACAAGACGATTATCGCCATCCACCGGCCGCGCCCGTCAAGCTCGAGCTACCCGACAAACACTGCTATGTGCAAAGTGAACACGCAGGGATTATTGAGTTCTCTGTGCACTTAGGCGATACCATCAAACAGGGTGATTTAATTGGCAAAGTGCATAATATTGAGCGTACAGGGACTGAACCCATCCCCTACTATGCCGAGCGCGACGGTATTTTACTGGCCAAACGTCACCTCGGACGGATTTATATCGGCGATACCTTTGCGGTGATTGCCGAACCTGTT
The DNA here is from genome assembly GCF_001995695.1 of Salinivibrio sp. ML290. NCBI lineage: Bacteria > Pseudomonadati > Pseudomonadota > Gammaproteobacteria > Vibrionales > Vibrionaceae > Salinivibrio > Salinivibrio sp. ML290. The sequence continues at coordinate 5,490 of NZ_MUEY01000025.1, forward strand.
TAGCGGAGGGGCCATGAAGCTGGATAAATTTGATATCAAAATCTTGCAGATCTTGCAGCAAGATGGCCGTATTACCAAATCTAACCTCGCACAGGCGATCAACCTGTCTGTAAGCCCCTGCTGGGAGCGGGTAAAACGGCTCGAGCAAGCAGGTATCATCGAGGGCTATGGCGCACGTATCAATCCAGATGCGGTGGTAAAACTTAACACTGTGCTGGTCGAGATCACCCTTGGCCAGCATGATGTTGACAGCTTTCAACGTTTCGAACGTGCCATGCAGCACTGCGACGATGTCAAAGAGTGTTGGGCGACGGGCGGTGGGATAGACTATATCGTTCGTCTTGGTGTCACTGATATCGACTATTATCAGCGTCTGATTGACAGCTGGTTGACCGATGACCTTGGCATCAAACAGTACTACACCTATATCGTCACCAAACAGGTGAAGCGACCAGCCCTTACCTTACCACTTGAAACACCAGATGTTGCTGCCAATGGCTAATCATTGCTTGTCCTTGTTTGCGAGTGCTCAATGACACTCCCGCATGAGTCGTTAACCTCTTGGCAATATCTGATCACCTGCTACATGATCGCGGTCAATGCCCGTTTCTCTCATGACCAGAAAATTTTCTTCTGTCATTGCGCGGTTTCAGAAAAAATTTCGTTAATCACCCTTCTTAACAAAAAACCTCTTTTTTGCTCATTGCATACAGTAACAGTAGGCAAACGCTGATAGGCAGCGTGGCGATTTTGAATCAGGAGGGAGTATGACCGTATTCCAATCACGCGATCTTAACTACGCTGGCAGCGCAGCCAATGCATTGCGTCATGATGTAGCCGGCAAAGCCAGTTCAGACGTTCTCGCGTACCTGGACGATCAGCGTCTATTTCGCCAACTTGCCTATGCCAATGGTAAATGGGTCAATGGCGATTCAGATACACCCGTGCTCAACCCGGCAACGGGCGAAGTGCTCGGCTACACCGCATCACTCAATGCTGCGCAAATCAATCAAACCATTGATGACGCCGAGACCGCTTTCCACCTGTGGCGTGCCGAGTCCGCCGAAACGCGCGCCAAGCTATTGATGAAGTGGCACGACTTAATCATGGAAAACCAACACGATCTCGCGCATCTAATGGTGCTCGAGCAAGGCAAAACGTTGCGCGACGCCGAGGGGGAAGTGGCGTACGGGGCCTCGTTCATTCAATGGTTTGCCGAAGAAGCTAAACGCGTGTATGGCGACACCATGCCTAGCCACATTCCCAACGCCCATCTGGCGACACTACGTGAGCCCATTGGGGTGGCCGCCTTGATCACTCCATGGAATTTCCCTAACGCGATGATCACCCGCAAGGCAGCAGCAGCGCTCGCGATTGGCTGTAGCGTGATCGTCAAGCCCGCAGAAGAAACGCCCTTTTCTGCACTAGCGTTGGCCGAGCTCGCGGAACGTGCCGGGATCCCTGCAGGGGTGTTTAACGTGATTATGGGCGACGCGCCCATGGTCTCGGCCCAGCTTTGTCAAAGTGACAAAGTCAAAGCGCTAAGCTTCACCGGCTCAACGCGTGTGGGCCGCTTATTGCTCGAGCAAAGCGCCCAAACCGTGAAAAAGTGTGCCATGGAGCTTGGCGGCAATGCGCCCTTCATTGTGCTGCCAGACATGGATATTCAACAAGCGGCCCGCGCGGCCATCGATGCCAAGTTTCAAACATCGGGACAAGATTGTTTGGCCGCCAACAAAATTTTAGTCCCGCGCGACAAACATCAAGCCTTTGTCGATGCCTTCGCCGCATTAATGGATGAACTTGAAGTGGGTAATGGTTTGCTGCCCAGCACAGATATCGGCCCATTGATTTCGTCTCGTGCCGTCGATAAAGCCCAAGCCATTGTCGATGACGCCATTGCCAAAGGCGCGACCGTGATGGGCGGAAAACTCAACCCCAACCTAGGCGAAAACTTCTTTGCCCCTACGCTTATCACCAAGGTGACGCCCGATATGCTGGTGTATCAAGAAGAGAATTTTTGTCCTGTGGCGGGCGTGATTGCCTATGACAATCTGGATGAGGCAATTGCCATGGGTAACGATACCGAGTACGGACTCTCGGCGTACGTCTATGGCAATGATATTCGAGATATTTGGCGCTGTCTGCGCGGCCTTGAGGTCGGCATGGTCAGTGTCAACTCAGTGAAGATGACCGGTCACCCTATTCCATTTGGTGGCGTCAAACAGTCGGGCTTGGGCCGTGAAGGAAGCCGCTATGGCATCGACGAATTTAGTGAAATCAAATACTACTGTTTAGGTGGCTTACCCACGGTGAGCGGCAGCTAATTCAGGTTTGCTGACGGATAAGGAGACTGATCATGCGTCCAGAAACAAAAGCCTTGTTGGAAAAAGACAGAAACACCGTATTCCATGCTTCAACCCACTTGAAGCAGTATGCGCACGGCGAGATGCCAGGCCGAGTGATTGAGACAGGCAAAGGTATTCGCATCACCGATTCCGAAGGGGTCGAGCTGATTGACGGCTTCGCCGGGCTCTACTGCGTCAATATCGGCTATGGTCGGGAAGAGATGGCCGACGCCATTTATGAGCAAGCGAAAAAGCTCGCGTACTATCACACCTATGTAGGCCACACCAACGAAGCGCTCGTGACCTTATCGGAGCGCCTAATCAACATGGCACCGGGCATGAGCAAAGTCTATTACGGCATGTCGGGCAGTGACGCCAATGAATCACAGCTTAAAATTGTTTGGTACTACAACAATGCGCGTGGTAAGCCTGAGAAAAAGAAAATCATCTCTCGGGATCGGGGTTATCACGGCTCCAGCGTGGCATCAGGGTCACTCACGGGGTTACCACTGTTCCATGCGCACTTTGATCTGCCCATCGAGCGCATCAAACATACCATGGCCCCCTACTATTATCGCCGTGAAGACAGCGGCATGACAGAGCCTGAATTCGCGCAACACTGTGCCGATGAACTGGAGAAAATGATCCTCGCGGAAGGACCCGACACGGTCGCAGCGATGATTGCCGAACCTGTACTCGGCACCGGTGGCATCGTACCGCCCCCCGAAGGTTACTGGGCGGCGATTCGCAAAGTACTGGATAAGTATGATGTCTTGTTGATCGCCGACGAAGTGGTATGTGGCTTTGGCCGTATCGGGAGTGATTTTGGCTCTATTTACTACGACATGAAGCCTGATCTTATTACCGTTGCCAAAGGATTAACCTCGGCCTATCAACCTCTCTCTGGGGTGATGATCGGTCACAAGGTATGGGATGTGCTGGAAGACGGCACCGATGCGTGGGGCGCGATTGGCCATGGTTACACCTACTCTGGCCACCCACTAGGCGCGGCAGCCGCACTGTGTAACCTCGATATCATCGAGCGCGAGAATCTGACTCAGAACGCCGCGACCACGGGGGAATATTTGCAAATGAAGATGAAAGCCGCGTTTGCCAATCACCCACTGATTGGCGATAGCCGCGGGGTGGGTTTGCTCCATGCTCTCGAGTTTTCGCCTGATCGTGCCAACCGCAGCCACTTTGACCCTAGCCTTAAAGTGGGCCCACAAGTGGCCGCCGCCTGTATGGAGCAAGGTCTGATTGCGCGTGCGATGCCACATGGCGATATTCTTGGTTTTGCCCCACCCTTGGTGGTCACCCCCAACGAAGTGGATGAAATCGTCGCTAAAGCGCAAGTCGCCGTCGATAAGGTGATGGATAAACTCGTCACCAGTGGACAATGGCAACCCAAATAGCGCGATGATTCCTATCCAGTAAGCAAAAAAAAGCGCCGACAACTCGGCGCTTTTCTCATTAACAAACTCTGGTCTTACTAGCTGGCGGTCGCCGGCTGCAATGCTAAGTTCGCTTCTTTCTCTTGCTGCATCCGCATCACCGCAATCGGACCGGTGATAAAGGTAAAGGCAATCAAGAAAGACACAGGCACGGCGGTGATCACGATAAACGACTGAAGCGCATTCAAGCCACCATCGCCGGCAAGCAGAAGCACACCGGCAACCACACCCATCACAATCGCCCAGAACAGACGATGACGGCGAGTTGGCTGGTTGTCACCTGATACGGCCATCGCAATCGAGTACGCCATTGAGTCACCCGTGGTCGCCACGAAGGTGGTGGTCAGCAGCATAAAGGCTGGGATCAGAACCACGCTGTAAGGCAGCTGTGACAAGGACGCAATCAAGATAGCAGGCAAACCCGCATCCGCCATTGGGCCAGAAATGCTGCCAGGCGATTGCAACTCATAAAAGATACCCGTACCACCCAGTACCGAGAACCAGAAGTTAGTCGCAATCGGTGCACAGATAGCCACGGCGACGATCAGCTCACGAATCGAACGGCCTTTCGAGATACGAGCGATAAAGATCGCCATCATCGGCGCAAAGCCAATAAACCAACCCCAGAAGAACCAGGTCCACCATGCATTCCAGCTACCGTTATCGGTATTCAGTGCTAGCGTATGCATATTGTTGAGGTAGTAGCTAAAGCCTGAGCCAAACTGTTCGAAAATAAAGCCAGTTGGACCCAGCACAATCACCACGCCCAACAATACGGCTGCACCAATCACATTCATGCGGCTCAGCCATTGTAGGCCTTTATCCATCCCCGTAAATGCAGAGATCGAGTAAATCGCCACGACGGCAGCCAGAATCAGCATCTGCATTGGCATGGTGTTTTCGATACCCACAAAGCTTTCTAGGCTGTAGCCAAGCTGGGTGGCCAAAAAGCCAATCGGACCGATGGTACCGGCCGCCACGGCAATGATAGAGCAGGCATCAATCACAGAGCCTAACCAGTGGTTTTCCAGCTTGTCACCGAGTAGCGGATACAGCAACGCACGAGGGCGCAGGCGTACACCCGCTTGATGGTGGGCATACATCAGTACGATGGTTGCCAAGGTGCCTAATACTGCCCAGGCTAAAAAGCCCCAGTGGAAAAAGCTTTGGCTCAGCGCAGGGGCGACGGTTTCCATCACACCCGCTTCCATGTCACCCAACGCCGGCGGCGGCGTCATGAAGTGATAAATAGGTTCCGCGGCTGACCAGAAAACACCACCGCCCGCAAGCAGGGTGCACATGATCATCGCAACCCAACGGAAACGACTCATTGAGACAGTATCCGTGGCGCCAAGTTTTAATTTACCAAATTTACTGCCGCCAATAGCAAGCGCCAGTACAAAATTGATCACCATCAACCACTGCCACCAGTAACCAAAAAGGTTGGCAGACTCAGAAAATAGAGACTGGATAACAGAAGAGAAGTGTTTCAGGTCAAACAAGGCAAAGGCAAGGAAGACAGCAACAAAGCCGATAGTAAACACGGCTACGAGACGGTCATTATTTTGTGTAGATTTAAGCATTAGTTCGCTCACAAGGTGTGTGAGGGAGGGGACTCTATCAGTGTGGCGAATGAATGACCAGAACAAATTGTTACAGTCAAAGAAGGGAAAAACGTGACAAGCATCACCTATTCAGCCATGGCGGGGGCTGAATAGGAATATGACATTTTTGTTAAGTGGGTAAAATTTACCCAACACCGTGTCGTCACGCTGGTGTCTTCGGTTTCTCTGTCTTATTCGCCTTACCCGTTTCGAGCACTTTTTTATGCAGCACCACGGTGGCGCGATACAGTTTAGGGTGAACCTGTGACTCGCCTTTTTTTGCACGATTACACGCCGAAATCACTGCCGCCGTTATGCAAGCGGCCACTTTCAGCTGTCCAAGCTGATAGGCATAGTTAGCAACCTTTATCGCCATAAAAATCGATTGGTCGCTGTATTTGTAATTACGGGCGGCGAATTTCTCAAAGCGGAGAAAGTCTTTGTGATAACCCTTCAGGATGCGATCAACGTGGCGATCGTAATACTTTTTATACTTGGCGTAGCTCCCTTTGGGGTTGCTCGCCATAATGTCTCTCACCCAGACAAACGATTGCAGCTGTTCCTTTTCAAATAAGCCACTCAGCCAGGCAAACATATGACCTCCCTACTGCTAGCTTAGCGGCCTTATTCTACTCAATTTCCGTGACTAATCTATGAAAAGGCGAAAGTAACTCATTGACTGGCGGTTATTTAATCAGTGTTGGTCGCTAACTATTACGAGGCCCCAATGGACAACAGTGAGCGACCACAGAAAGATTAGGCTTGCGTGTTGATGTTAATGGTATAAGTGGCGTCCCCGACGGGGAGCATATGTAGGATCTGCTCGCCAAGCGCTGGATGGGTAAGCAGGTAATTGCCTTGCGGAAAGCGGGTGTCTTCCGGCCCTTTCAATACCAGGCTGAAGTTTTCTACCGCGTGCCCGCCCACCTCATCACCGTGGCCAGGATGGGTGTCGACACGCGCCAGCGTCATTGCGTATTCCGTATCCGTTCCATCAATGAGCGTGATCGTTTCATTAATCAATTCATTGACATACTGGAAAGATAGTACATTCATCGTCCCTCCCGCGCCCCTCTTTGGGTCAATGCGCTTGTTAAAGCTTTACTGATAAGATTAGATGAAAAATTCGACAATGCACAATAGCTTAGTGATTTTTTCAATCGCTTAGAACGACAAAAGGCAACCCATCGGTTGCCTAACTAACGCTTGATTACGCTGACCCAGCCGCTTTAACTGGGCGGGTCTTATTCGACTTTGTTTTGTAGTAATACCACAAACGTCTGCTTTTGTTGTTCATCGAACACCTCTCAATCAGATTAATGAACGATATTGATGTCAAGCGCCAAATGCGGCGCCAATTCATAGTCTTATATTATTTCGTTCCGGAAAGCAAATTCGATCACTGTCAAGCAGCGATAAGGCGAGAAAACAGCCAGCTCAAGGTGCTAAATACGTATTCAATATGTCAGGTAGGTCAGGCGCGAGGCCCACAAAAGAGAAAGCCGCTCTACTGAGCGGCTTCAAGATGCATTCCTTGTTGGTTGTTGGTCAATGAACATGTTTCTTACATTGCCCCGTGTGCTCACTACGTTGAGCGTCCTCACCGCATGGTCTTGTGTTAATTGCCTGGCTGGCGGCTAACAAGGTGTCGTCATGGGCGCCTGACATTAACGGGGACTTAACGCATTATGTGGCGCGTCACTGCGCGCTAATCATCTACCAAATTGTGTGTCAGCTCAGCTGACATTTTCAGTAAAGCACACTTTTGCCACTGTGCCATGGTGTGCCGTTCAAATTGTGAACAGTTTAATAAATCTGACACAAACTGGGATTTCGCACAGCATACCGGCCTGATTTATGCCACCGAACCACGCCAACATAAAAAATTCTCGCACCACTAGACGACCGGTCTAATTTTGATTATGCTACCCCACATGAAATCGAGCAGCACCCAAGAAACCAGCACTCACAACGCGACCCACCAACACTTGTTGGAAACGGGCGTGAGTGTGATGGCGCAATTTGGCTTCAGCGGCGTCGGCCTTAGCGCGATACTAAAACAAGCCGGCGTGCCCAAGGGGTCTTTTTACCACTACTTTGCGTCGAAAGAACAATTCGGCCAAGCCGTGTTAGACCACTACTTTGCTTGCTACATTGCCGACGTAAACCGCTTACTGTCAGATAGCACGCTCTCTCCCATTGCACGTGTACACAGCTACTTCAGTCGCTGGCAAGCACAATATTGTAGTTTGGATCCGGTGCAAACGTGTTTGGTCGTCAAGCTGAGTGCAGAAGTAGCTGATTTATCCGAGCCAATGCGGCTGGCACTGCGCGATGGCACCGATCAGCTGATTAGCTGCTTGGCGAGTACCCTCGCCCAAGATAGCGATGTGTTTGATGAAAAAACCGCGCTTACCACTGCCACGACCTTGTATCAGTTGTGGCTGGGCGCCAGCTTATTAACCAAACTGCATCGTAACGACAGTCATCTTGCACAAGCGATGACCATCACCGAAGAAAAGCTCGGGCTGATCGATTAACGACGCTTTGCTGTACCAAGCATCGCTTAAACAACAAATTAATCTCCGATGCGTGGCATTCGCGACGGCACTCGTTGTTAGCGCACAGCCACCATCTACTCAAAACCCGCTTTGGCGGGTTTTTAACCGGCACTCACTAGACGACCGGTCTAATTTAAATAAACGCTTGATACCATCAAGCACAATAAAAGGAAGGATGAGCAATGAACAACTTTGAGTTCTACAATCCCACACGTATCGTTTTTGGCGAAGGTAAGATTGCCGAGCTGGATCGGCTCATCCCGGCCGATGCAAAAGTGTTGATTCTTTTCGGCGGCCAAAGTGCACGCAAAACCGGCACCTTGGATGAAGTCGAACAAGCGCTAGGGCAACGTCAATTTGGCCTATTTGGTGGCATTGAACCCAACCCGCGCTATGAGACCTTGATGAAGGCAGTCGAGAAAGTCGGCGCTGAAGGTTATGACTACCTTCTCGCCGTGGGCGGTGGCTCAGTGATCGATGGCACTAAATTCGTTGCCGCAGCCGCGAAATATGACGGTGACGCATGGGACATCCTCACCAGCATGGGCGGAAAAGTGGAAGCAGCGCTGCCATTTGGCTCCGTGCTCACTTTGCCTGCTACCGGCTCTGAGATGAACAAAGGCTCAGTGGTGACCCGTGAGTCGATGCAAGCGAAATTGCCGTTTATGAGCGAGCTGGTGTTCCCGCAGTTCTCAGTGTTGGATCCGGTGAAGACCTACACCCTGCCGATTCGCCAAGTGGGGAACGGTGCGGTCGATGCGTTTGTTCACGTGGTGGAACAATACCTCACCTATCCTGCCAATGCGCCGGTGCAAGACCGCTTTGCTGAAGGCCTGCTACAAACCTTGGTTGAGTTGGGCCCACAAGCGCTGGAAACACCAGAAGATTACAATGTGCGTGCGAGTCTGATGTGGACAGCCACCCTGGCGCTTAACGGCTTGATTGGCGTGGGTGTCCCGCAAGACTGGTCAACTCATATGCTTGGTCACGAGCTCACAGCCCAACATGGCTTAGACCACGCCCAAACCCTCGCGGTGGTACTGCCTGCAATGCTTAATGAGAAGTTTGAGCAAAAACAGGCCAAGCTCGCACAATTTGCTGAACGTGTTTGGCATATTGAACAAGGTAGCGACGCCGAGAAAGCCAAATTAGCGATTGAGAAAACGCGCGATTTCTTCGAGCGCATGAACGTGAAAACACGCATGCGAGATTACGATCTGGATGAAACCGCGATTGAGCCGTTGATTGAAAGTCTAACCCAACACGGTATGACCCAGCTCGGCGAACATGGCGATGTCACCCCGGACGTGTGTCGCCGCGTGCTGCAAGCCGCGCTTTAATCGCCGGTTTATTTCATTGCTATTGTGAGGCGCGCTGAAGCAGCCGCCTCTTTTCCCAACATCAAGGGAGGAACTAATGTCAGCATTAACAAATCAACGTTTTGTTCTCGCATCACGCCCAGTTGGCGCACCCACTGCCGAGAACTTTCGCTTAGAAGAAGTCGCCATTCCCGCACTAGGCAACAATGACGTCCTGATTGAAAACCATCATCTATCGATTGACCCATACATGCGCGGCCGGATGAGCGATGCTAAGTCGTATGCTGAACCGGTAGCAATTGATGGTCTGATGGTCGGTGCCACCGTGGGTAAAGTACTGGAATCTAACCATGCCGATTACCAGGCCGGCGATTGGGTACTGGCTTATAAAGGCTGGGAAACCCATTCTGTCGTCGATGGCGATACCCTGCTTAAACTTAACCCCGATCTCGCACCGGTTTCATACGCGCTTGGGATCTTGGGGATGCCCGGCTTCACCGCCTACATGGGCTTATTAGATATCGGCCAGCCCAAAGAGGGCGATACCCTGGTAGTGGCAGCCGCAACCGGCCCCGTTGGCGCGACCGTCGCACAAATCGGTAAGCTGAAAGGCTGCCGCGTGGTAGCGATTGCCGGTGGTGAAGACAAATGCCAATACGCTCGTGAACACCTCAGTGTTGACGCGTGTATCGATCACAAAGCCGATAACTTTGCCGAGCAGCTTGCCGAAGCCTGCCCGCAAGGCATTGATGTGTACTTTGAAAACGTCGGCGGCAAGGTATTTGATGCGGTGATGCCACTGCTTAACACAGGGGCACGTGTTCCCGTGTGTGGCTTGGTATCTCAATACAACAACACCGCCCTGCCAGAAGGCCCAGACCGCCTTTCACAGTTGATGGGGACCATCTTGGTTAAGCGCCTAACCGTAAAAGGTTTCATCATTTTTGATGACTACGCGCACCGTTACCCTGAGTTCGCTCACGACATGGCCAAATGGGTCGGYGAAGGCCAAATCCATTACCGTGAGCACGCGGTAGATGGCTTTGAGCAAGCGCCTCAAGCACTGATTGATGTACTCGAAGGCCGAAACTTCGGCAAGATGGTCGTCAATATTAAATAAAGTATCCGCGCTTTATTTCGTCATACCGAAAACCCTGCCTCCCCCTTAGCGATGGATAGCTAAGGGGGTTTTTTTATGAGTGACGTTCGCTTTTCCGTTCCACTCCCCTTCTTGATGCAGAAGAAACACTCAGTGCCAACTACACTAATGGGGATGATTGACTAGCTTCATCGAAATTTGGCAAGGCTGACCGCAGGACGCAACCGCTCCACACCTGTTTCAGCTAAGAAAGAGGATGTATTCAAAATGGCCAAAGTCGCACCCATGATTCGTCATCAGATCAACCTCGGTTTTGCGTTTGTTCTGATTATGGCATTACTGACGATTTTTGCGGTGGTGGAATGGAAGGTAAAACCCGAGCTTATTGAGCAGCGACAAGAGCGGATCAGCATCAATCAACACGCCCTGCTCGATTTACTCGACGCCAAACTCGGCCAAATTGAACTGTTAACCAGCACCATGGCGTTAGCGGGAACCACACTCCCCAAAGATGAAGCTCTGTTCCGCACCACCTTTCCCGAGATCCTCAATAATCATGGCGATCCAGCGATTGCCGGCGGTGGTATCTGGCCCGAGCCCGGCACATTTACACAAGGGGTGACGCGGCGCAGTTTTTTCTGGGGCCGAGCAGGCGCGACCATGGAGTACTACGACGATTACAACCACCCAGACGGGAAGGGGTATCACAATGAAAGTTGGTACGTAGCGGGCAAAACAACCCCCGCCGATCATTGCATTTGGTCCAACGCCTATATTGACCCTTTTACCAAAGAGCCGATGATCACCTGCACCGTGCCAATGAAAGATGATAAGCGCTTTGTGGGTGTCGCCACCGTCGATATGAGGCTCGCCGGCATCTCAGATATTTTGTCCCAGTATGGCAAAGAAAACGGTGGCTATGTCTTCGCCTTCGACGCAGACAGCAAAGCGATCAGCTTTCCGCAATCAGCCGTCACCTTTCAACCCTACAGGAACACACTATGGACGAGAGACGAACTGCAAGTGCAATTGCCTTGGTTGCAATCGGCGTTCAAGGCAACCCAAACACTCAGCACCAGCAAGCTAATCACGGTAGAAAATGACGGCATCCTCAACGAAGCCGCGTATGTTCATTTGATTCGCTACCCTGAAGCCGACTGGGTGATTGGCCTCGCCGTCCCTAAAAGCAAAATGACCGCCGCCGCTGACAACATGGGGTTGTTTTTAATGATAGCGATTGGTGGCTTGCTGCTCATTGTCGGTGTCATCGCGACGATCACCGCCCGCAATTTACTGGATAAAATTCGACAAACCACCCATCAGATCCGAGAGTTGATCGATGGTGAAACCACCCAAGCACTCGACGTGGGGAACCTGAATGAAGTCGGGGAATTACGCCATGCCGTCAACGATTATGGTGATAAACTAAAGGCACTGCTATTGCGTTTAGAAACACTCCAGGACGAATTGGTTCAGAATGAAAAACTGTCCTCACTCGGCTCCCTGGTCGCAGGCATCGCACACGAGCTGAATACCCCCATCGGCAACGCACTGATGTCTTCAACCTCCATCTTGTCGATGAAGCAAGATTTTGTCCAACAACTCGAAAAGCCGATCACACGTGACGATTTAGACCAATTTCTCACCCATGTTGAAGATGGGACACGGATTGTTGAACGTAACATGTCACGTGCCTCCGAATTAATCCGTGCATTTAAACAACTGGCCGTGGATCAAACCAACGACCACCTGCGCGAGTTTGACCTCCATCATCTTATCAACGAAGTGCTTCTGTCTTTGCGTCCGACACTGCAGCGAACGCCTCACCACCTTGACGTAGATATWCCTGAGGCGATTAAGCTCAATAGCTACCCTGGAGCCCTCACCCAAACGCTGATCAACTTAATTAACAATGCGTTAGTGCATGCATTTACCGAGCAAGATCAAGGCCATATTCAAATCCATGCGAGTCAGGATTCACACGATCAGGTACATATTACCGTCCAAGATAACGGCCTGGGCATGACGCCAGACGTGCAAAAACACATTTTTGATCCCTTTTATACCACCCACCTCGGTCAGGGCGGATCTGGCCTTGGCTTACATATTACCTTCAACCTCATTACGAGTGTGCTCGGTGGCCGTATTCAGGTAAACAGTAAACCGCAACAGGGCAGTCGCTTCATTGTGACGATTCCACTGACGGCCCCCGAACGTGCCTCGTCGTCTTCATGAAGATGGCTGGTAAATGGGATATCATTGTCCAGCCAACTGCAACGCCGAGGGTAATGCGGTCATAGCACCTTTGGCGGTGGTGGCCAGCGCGCCACAGCGGTTGCCTTGACGCACAGCCTCAGTCACCGCCTCTGGCGACTGCCAGTCGGGCAACTTGGCTAGGGCAGCCAACAAGCCGCCCATAAACGCATCACCAGCGCCAGTAGTATCCACGACCTTGGCGGGTGTTGTCGCCACCTGCCAAAGCGCTCGGTTGAACGCAACTTGTGCACCGTCACTGCCTAGCGTGACCACCCACAAGGACACACTCGGTACGTGCGAGACGAGCACTTCAAGCGCGGATTTGATAGACCGGCTCTCGCCGGGCTCGGAGCCTGTCACTAACGGCGCAGTCAGTAAAGCAAGCTCATCATCAGACACTTTGACCACATCCGCCAGCGGCAAGGCTTGCCTCACGGTCTCTAGCATCTGCGCCTCGCTTTGCCACAAATCATCACGCAAGTTAGGGTCAAAGCTGACAAACCCACCCTGGTCACGACACGCTTGCATGGCGCCGAGCGTGGCCGATCGCGAGGGTTCGTTAGCTAACGCAATGGAGCAAGCATGTAACCACTGCCCCTTTTCAAACACAGGGAAGTCATCGGGCTCCACAAACTGATCGGCACTGGGTTTGACCATAAACGTAAAGCTGCGCTCACCCGCCTCATCTAACTCGACCAACACGGTTGAGGTGCGTTGCGCGTTATCGCGATGCATAAACGCAATGTCTACGCCTTCATCGGCCAACGTGGTTTGCATAAAACGTCCCAACGGATCGTCGCCCACTCGACCAATAAAGCCTGTTTTCTCCCCCAGCCGGCTAATCGCCACGGCCACATTGGCGGGCGCACCGCCCGGACATTTTAGGTAGTGGCGTTCACCGTCAGGGATCAAATCCACTACCGCATCGCCAGTGACCCATACCTTACTCATCACGCTTGCTCCTCGTTCAATGCTCGATTAGGCCGCCGCCGTTTGCGCATATTTTTTACGGGTACCCAGTACATAGGTCACCGCAAACGCCACGACAAAAGCAATGGCCATTCCGATGATATACGGCACCACTCCATCAGGGCGAATCGAAATGATCCCTGGCAGCCCCGCGGCACCCAGCGCTTGCGCTTTCACTTTAAAGAAGGTGATGAACGCGCCTGCACAGGCTGCGCCTACCAATGCACCGATAAACGGATAACGATATTTAAGGTTAATACCAAACATCGCCGGCTCAGTAATGCCAAGCAGTGCCGTGATACCCGCCGGCATCGCAATTCCTTTCGCTTTCACATCCGCCGTTTTTAGCCCGAACGCCAAACAGGCTGCGCCTTGCGCCACATTTGACATCGCGGCAATCGGGAAGATGAAGGTACCTCCGGTGACCGCAATGTCTGCCAATAGCTGCGTTTCAATTGCGATAAAGCTGTGGTGCATCCCGGTGATCACAAACGGCGCATACACAAACCCAAACAATGCACCACCAATCATCCCTGCTGATTCATACACCCAGTTGAGACCATCGCCGAGCAAGAAGCCGAGATCACGGGTAAATGGACCCACCAGAGTAAAGGTGATCAGCCCGGTGATAAAAATCGCCAGTAGAGGCGTCAGCAAGTTATCCAGCACCGAGGGAATAATACGACGTAGCCCTTGCTCGACTTGGGCGAGAATATAAGTGGCAACCAGCACAGGCAGTACCGAGCCTTGATACCCGACTTTTTCAATCTCAAAGCCAAAGATTTCCCATACTGGAATATCGCCGGACACCGCCGCACCGCCAAAGCCCCAGCCATTGAGCAGGTCAGGATGCACCATTAACATCCCGAGTGCCGCGCCCAAAAAGGGGTTAGCACCAAACTTTTTACTGGCAGAAAACGCCAACAGTACCGGCAAGAACACAAATGGCGCATTAGCGAAGGTATTGATCATATTGGCCAAGTCGCCCATTTGTGGGTAGGCCTCAATCAAAGATTTGCCATCAATAATCAAGCCCGGCGCCGTCAGGATATTAAAAATCCCCATCAGCAAACCACCGGCGACGATGGCTGGAATAATGGGAACAAAAATATCTGACAGCCCTTTCACCGCGCGTTGTAGCCAATTTTGTTTTTCAGCGCCAGCCGCTGCCACGTCTTTCGACGACATGTCTGACTGGCCCGTTAGTTTGCTGAATTCGGCATAAACATTATTAACAATGCCCGAGCCAAAAATGATCTGTAACTGACCGCTGACTTGAAATTGGCCTTTCACACCTTCAATCGATTCAATCGCGCTTAAATCCGCCAAGTTATCATCATGGAGTGCGAGTCTTAGCCGCGTGGCACAGTGTGCCGCCGCCGCGATGTTTTCTTTTCCACCCAGTTTATCGAGTAGTTGTTGTGCTATTTTTTGGTAGTTCATGGCTACTTCCCCTGCACGCTCTCACCGTCTTTGCCACCGTCACTTTTATTTTCGTGTGGCGTCACACGCTCCACATTTTCGGGAACGATCCCGAAAATGATGTGCTGAATCCTGTAAAGCATC
Source organism: Salinivibrio sp. ML290 (assembly GCF_001995695.1). Lineage (NCBI taxonomy): Bacteria > Pseudomonadati > Pseudomonadota > Gammaproteobacteria > Vibrionales > Vibrionaceae > Salinivibrio > Salinivibrio sp. ML290. The sequence continues at coordinate 20,666 of NZ_MUEY01000025.1, forward strand.
AAGTATGAGGGCTAATCGCTGTGAGATCGATCAGTAAACCGACGCGTACCTCTCACCTTAAACGTGATTAATATCACTAAATAGGGGGCATTTAAGGCGCTATGTTTGCAAAGGATCCGTAAATGGAACGATCATGGTACTCCCAGAAAAGGAGAACCCATGGCTAGCTTGAATGATGTCGCCCGTTTAGCGGGTGTTTCTAAATCAACCGTTTCACGCGTGATTAACCAGGAATATGGCGTAAAGCCCGCCACCATTGAAAAAGTTAACCGCGCCATTGAGCAATGCGGCTATGTGGTCAATCAAATCGCTAAGGATTTGAAATCCAACAAAACCAACCTCATCGGGGTGATTGTACCGCGAGTATCGTCGAATGCGATGTCAGCCAGCGTTGATGGGCTTAGCCATGTCTTTGATAAAAAAGGCAAACACGTGCTATTGGCCAACACGCGCCAAGACGATCAGCGTATTTGCTATTACCTCGATTTGTTCAACCAAAAACGCGTAGAAGGGATACTGCTGTTTGCCTCCACGCTCAACCCCGACTTGGTGCACGCCATTAAGCGCTCGAGTGCACCGGTGGTGGTAATTGGTCAAGACGGCTCACCCTATAACATTCCCAGCGTGATCCATGATGATTATCGGGTGGGCTTTTGTGCTGGCGAGCAGCTTATTAATGCTGGCTGCCGACAGATGGGTTTTCTAGGGGTACAAGCGGAAGACATTGCCGTTGATCAGCAGCGTTATCAAGGCTTTGAGAGCGCATTGACCACGTTGACCCAAACGGTACCCTTGTTCCATTACCAAGGCCAATTCTCGATTCAATCGGGCTATGTCGCCATGACCGCTATGCTAGAGCAATATCCTGATCTTGACGGCGTATTTTGTGCCACCGACCGTATCGCGATTGGCGCTATCCAAGCTTTGCAAGCACAAGGGATTACGCCAGGACACGCCGTGAAGCTGATGGGAGTGGGCGATGACGAGCTTGCCCAAGTGGTATCGCCAAGCTTATCGACGTTTAACTATGCCTTTGATGCAGCAGGAGAAAGTGGTGCCAAAATGCTGCTCGAATTACTGGAAACCGGACAAAGTCATGTGTCCAAATTGGTGATGGGCTTTAACTATATCAGCCGCGCCACCTGCCCTTAACACAGCGACCGTTAACCCAATACAGAGAAATTTTACTTGCGCCACCGCCGTCTTATTCGCTATTTTTGGAACGTTCCCGAAAATAAAATTGGTACGGATAGATGGAAATAACCCCAACAGGCCTGGTTGACGCATGTGGTGGCGCCGATAACGTGCGACGAGCATTGCGCCATCAAGACAAGGTGATCATTGAGCTCATCGAGCTTGAACGCGTGAACCAAGACATGCTGCCAATCAGTACGATTGACCATTCACTACGCCAGATCACCCTCGATCAACCCGTCAGTCAGGGGGCGCTAACGGCACTGGGACGCGTGATCGATCACAACCTGCGTGAACAAGCCGCGCCCTTCTATTCTCCCAGCCAAAAGACAGATTTCCATCGCCCCGGATGGCATATCAGCCCTCCCCAAGGGCTGCTGAATGACCCCAATGGTTTTATTTATTTTCAAGGTCACTATCACCTTTTTTATCAGTGGTATCCCTTTGCCTGTGAGCACAAAGATAAATTCTGGGTGCATTTAATCAGCCCTGATGGGGTGCAATGGCATACCGCGCCGCTCGGCCTCACCCCCAGTGATTGGTATGACAGCCATGGGGTATTTTCAGGCCACGCCATGGTGATGAACGACGCCCTTTGGCTGTATTACACCGGCAATACCCGCATTGGCCCCGAGCGTTTGCGCCAAACAACCCAGTGTGTGGCGCGGTCAAGCGATGGCATTCATTTTGAAAAGCTCGGCCCGGTGATTGATGCCCCACCAGCAGGCGTGACCGAGCATATTCGCGATCCCAAAGTCATCCATGACGGCCAACACTATCGGATGCTGTTGGGCGCGCAACGTGAAGATAAAATAGGCCGCCTGGCGCAGTATTCGTCTGCTGATGGCCTTACGTGGCACTATGACGGACTAAGCGGTGATAGCTTAGGCGAACATGGTTATATGTGGGAATGCCCAGATCTGTTCCAATTAAGCGATCAATGGCTCTGTATTCTCTGCCCACAAGGCAGCCCTTCACCAACGCCCGATCATCATGTTCCTCACCACAATGGTTACGCCAAAGCTACGCTAGAAGCGGACGGCATCAGGCTTGATAACTGGCAAGTGCTGGATCATGGGTTTGATTTTTACGCCCCGCAGACGGCGCAGACCCCTGACAATAAGCGCATGCTTATCGCTTGGATGGGCCTGCCAGACGAAGTTGAACAACCCAGTTTAAGTGCGGGCTGGTTGCATCAGTTAACCTGTCCACGTGAGTTACGCTGGGAAAATGGGCAAATTTATCAGCGCCCAGCCGCCGCGCTGCAAAGCTTAAGAGGCCCTCAGCAACTTTTGGTGATTAACCCTGAGTGCCATTCAACCACCGTGGATTTAGGCACCAAGCAGTTTGAGCTCAACACCACGCTGCCCATTCCGACCAGCGGCCACTACACGCTATACTTTCACAGCCGCAGCGGCATGATGACGCCAGCCTCCTCCGGCAAACCATCCGGTTGTGCACTCACCATTGACGGTGACAGCCGCACCCTAACACTGGATAGAAGCGCAAGCCTCGCCAAAGAAGGCGATACCCGTCGCTGCATTCACTTGCCCGAGCCGCTAGAAGATTTGCCACTACAAGTCCTCGCCGACACCAGCTCACTGGAGTTCTTTATCGCCGGCGGGCAATGGACGATGACCAGCCGTTACTTCAGCGCTATTGACGCAACCTTTTTAGCGCTGACACGCGATCGCCACGACACGCCTTTGCCAAAAGAGATGGATTGGTATGCGTTGAAAAACGCCAGTGTTAGGTGATACATCAGGGAAGTGGCGTTGACCACACCACGCCACGTCTGACTGGCACAGTTAACGCCCATCAACTAGCATTAAGGGTTTGAATCTTCTGTGTTTAATCATCGCCATGATATTATTGGCGATGATTAAACACGCTTCTTATTTCAACCAAGGTGACGATATGCTGCTTGCAATACTGGCGATTATTGCTGGATTTGCGCTTTTGGTGTGGAGTGCAGATAGGTTTGTAGAAGGCGCGGCTGTGAGCGCCCATTATGCCGGTATACCGCCGCTACTCATTGGCATGCTGGTGGTAGGGTTTGGGACATCAGCGCCTGAAATGGTGGTCTCAGCGATGGCTGCAGTCGATGGCAATCCTGCGTTAGCACTGGGCAATGCGCTGGGCTCGAACATCGTCAATATCACCTTAATTCTCGGGGTGACCGCCCTCATCGCGCCTATTGCAGTGCATTCCACCATTGTGCGCAAAGAGCTACCCATTCTTTTAGCCATCACTCTCATTATCGGGGCAATGCTATGGGACTTCACGATCAGCGCCTACGAAGCTTTACTGCTTATCACAGGCTTTTTACTGCTGATCGGCTGGTCAGTGTGGTCTGGCATACGAACTAAAAACGATACCCTCGCCACCGACATGAATGCCGAACTCAACCAGCAAACCCTGTCGCTAAAAAAAGCACTGATGTGGCTAACGATTGGGCTGGCACTGTTAATTGTGAGCTCGCGCATCTTGGTATGGGGTGCCGTTGAGATCGCCCAACAACTGGGCATCAGCGATCTGATTATTGGTTTAACCATAGTCGCATTAGGCACCTCCCTGCCCGAATTGGCCGCCTCAATTATCGCCGCCCGTAAAGGAGAGCACGATATTGCCGTGGGCAACGTGGTCGGCTCCAACATTTTTAATTCCCTCGCCGTGATTGGTATTGCTGGTGCCATCGAGCCGATTCGCGACATCACCGAAGCGGTCTTCTGGCGAGATTGGATGGTGATGCTCGCCGCCACCGTGCTCTTGCTGCTGGTCGCAATACGCTTTAGCAAGACACGCGAAATCAACCGCGCCGAAGGGGGATTACTGTTTATATGCTACGTCAGCTACACCTGTTTGCTGATTTATGCGGTGCGGTAGGAAGTTAAGCGTCATACAGTCCTCACAAAACACGCCAACGTTGATATGGGCTCTAATGCAGCGCGTATCATACCAAGGAGTAAAACCATTTATTCGACACCGATCCAATAAATAAAACAGCTTTTCTACCATGACCACATTGAGTCGAGCTTTTGTCGCGAATTTTGCTAGCATTGGCCGCTAAAAATAATCATAACCCCCTTGACCATTCCATTGAGGGGATTGAGCAATATGCTTTGCTCACTGGTGATACCCGCTTAGTTGGCTCAAGAGAAAACACAGATGACTTTCTTCACATCGACACAGTCTTATCGTTGTCCATTTTTCAAAAACCCTGAAACATGTAACTGTGCGGCTTGTGTCAATCAAAGATTGATGCAAGAAAGCAAAGAAGCCGTTAAACGTACAGAGGCAAAGAACTTTGCCAGTGGTGGCTCTATTCCTAGTATCAGTGCTGCATCTGAACCCGCACCAGTTCAAGAAAGCACGCAACAAAAGGTCGCTCGTCAACGCAAAACGCGGATTGAGGAAAGTGAAGATAACTGGAAAAAAACACAAGCTGCTGCATTTGATTTAGCTTGGATGCAATCGCCTAAAACCCAACCTCAGAGTGCACTTTGGAAAGCGCTATTTACCGACGATACACCTGAGGAAAAGCAAAAACTTATCAAACAAGCGAATACCCATCTCAACGAGCCCGTGAGAGAAGGAGAGATCGTTGTTATTCCAACCGCTGAGCCAAGAACCACTAAAGAGAAAGAGGCTCTAAGCGCGCTCCAAGGCGAAGCGGCAATAGGCAGCCTAGAGCTGGGAAAACTGAGCGATGATTCTCTTTCATTGGTTAATCGTCATTTGGAGCTACTTGACTATTTTGCTGACGACGCCTTGTGTACCATCGATGAAAGCGAGTCCGGTAAGTATTATGATTATGCCTCTATCGGAGTGGGTATCGCCGCCGGGTTTGTTCAAAAACACCTAGAGAACATTCAAGGCATCTTGTCAGAGATCAATGAGCTCTATGTCGACGATTTGGCCAAGAACGGCAAACCCAGTGCCACGTTTTTTGCTCAACGCGCAAGCTTGTTCAAAAAGCTTGATGACTCATTCGCGCGTTTGTCCAAGCGCAGCGTAAAACTCCCCTTATATACCCAAGTTAGGCGTAACCTAAAGCTTTCAACTAAATCCGTCATTCATCACGCTGACGAAATTATTAGCAAAGGCTATGTGAGTAATCTCGGAAAGCGCATCGCGAATATCTCTATTGGGGTAGATGCATCACGCGCTGGTGGTTACGTTGGATTAATGCTAGGTGGTGCAAGTGTCGCAGATAGCATTTATGAAGCCTGTAATGTTGATAGTTATGGTGAATGTGGGAGAACAACTGCACAAAAAGTCGGAGGATTTATGAGCTCAATCCCCGCAGGCACAGTTGGCGGTCAACTTGCGGCTGGCGGAACCGCATTACTTTTGGGAGCCATGGGTATTGCTTCGGCACCGGTAATTGCAATCGCCGTGCCAGCGGCTTTTGTGGTAGGCGGCCTTACTAGCGGATACTATGGTGGCAAAGCCGGCGAATATTTGGGCGATAAAGCTTACAACGTTTATGAGTGGATTCTGGAATAACCAATATGTCAACAGCAGAGTGGTGGGAGTTTTTGATTGCAATCCCTGCGCTAATTTTTAGTAGTTACTTTCTTCTTTGGGCAGTACCCGCAGTGTTTATACTTGCGGCCTTGGCGCTTGGTGACATTAAGCGGATTGAGTTTATAGACCAGCAACTAGCAAAGAATAATGAGAAGCTACATAGCACATTACGCTATCAATTTTCCTATACAATAGTAAATAGATTTATGTGTTATTGTTTTGCATACCCATTGATTCGTCACAGGCAAAAGACAAATTCGTATAAATTTAAATTATTCATGTGGATAAACTGCTTTGGGTTTTGGAGCTTCTCTCTAGGTATTTTATTCCTATACCTATCGGATATTTTAGGCATTATTAATTAACAACCATTTGACTCATGTAAAAAATAATCATGCATACCCTCGATATTTTCATAATGGGATTAATACTTATTTTTGGAGGATACACCTTTTTGTGGGCTGTAACAGCCGTATTAATACTCGCAATCTTGGCGCTTAATGACATCAAACGCATTGAATTTATAGACCAACRACTTGCTAAAGATGTAAAAAAACTTCACAGCAGGCTTGATTATCAATTATCTTATAAAATCGTCAATCGCTTTACTCTATACTGTGTTTCCTACCCTATTATTCGACATCGCCAAACGACCAACTCATGGAAGTTCAGAGCCTTTATGTGGTACAATTTTTTAGGATTTTGGAGCCTTATTCTCTCGGGCATCATTGTCTATCTGGCTAAGTTGTCCGGTGTGATAGACTGACCACCGAGCACTACAGGAGCGAATTTAACTTATGCCGCCATAGGCTGCATTACCCTTTACTTCGATTGCTGTCTGGTCTTGGGCATTCATCTTTGCAGTGACTGAAAAGCTTCAGTGAAGTGTGCAAATATCAATTCCGCAGAACACTAAAACATGGAAAGTATCTGCGCGCCAAGTAGCTAGTTTGAAGGGGAGGGTTAGATATTTTTATCTGAAAAGTCATTTGACTAACTAAAGCAAAGAGATATCAGATTGGAATTATATGAATTAGTTGTTACTATGATTGGATTGGTGCTTGGGGGATACCTTGCGGTTTGGTCTATCCCGGGTATTATCATGTTTTCTTTGATTACTCTTGGGGATATTAAGCGTATTGTATTACTGGATAAGTATTTATCTCAAAATATAAAAAAATACTATACCGAACAGGGCTATTTAAAACCTTACTACCAAACCCCCTACTCGATTGGCACACGTCTGCTTTTATACTGGATAAGTTATCCTATAACAAACAATCGTAAACAAAAACTTCCTAAAAAAATGAAAGTTTTCATGTGGGTTAATTGTATTGGGATGTGGAGCTTTATTATTACACCATTATTCTCTCAACTGATTAAGCATTTAGATTGATAAAGCTTGCATTGTTCATGGTGTAAACTCTGGAATAACCAATATGGCAACAGCTGAATGGTGGGAGTTTTTGATTGCAAGCCCTGCGCTAATTTTTACTAGTGTGTAGGTTTCAGGCTCGCACACCACTCCCCCTCACACCTATTGATTTCACACATAGTTACACAACGGTGCGCTTTTGCGCTTTACATCGAACGCGGGTCGATGAACACTGCTTGGCAGAGTATAATGACAACCGATATCACGTAGAGTTAGTCACACATTATGAGCAATACCATCGCGAAAAAGCCGAGTCCCCTGTTTGAAATCCTGTTCAACGTTTTCATCCCATCGATCATCCTGATGAAGTTGAGCGGCGATGAATACCTAGGTACAGCCACGGCACTGGTCGTCGCTTTGGCCTTTCCTCTCGCTTACGGCGGGATGGATCTGGTCCGTAACCAGAAATTCAATTTTATCGCAGCACTGGGCTTTATCAGCGTGTTACTGACAGGCGGGATTGGCCTACTCGAGCTCGATACCCGTTGGTTAGCCTTAAAAGAGGCGCTGATCCCCGGCCTTATCGGCTTGGCGGTGTTAGGGTCAACCTTTACCCGCTACCCACTGATGCAGAAGTTAATTCTGAATGACACCGTGCTCAACCTCTCGTTGATTAATCAGCGCCTAAAAGAAAAAGGGCAATCCGACGCCTTTGAGCGCTGCTTGATGTGGTCAAACTACCTGTTCGCTAGCACCTTTGTGTTCTCATCGGCGATGAACTACTTCCTTGCCACGTGGATTGTCACCAGCCCTGCCGGCACGTCCGCGTTTAATGAAGAGCTAGGCAAAATGACGCTGTACAGCTACCCGATGATTGCTATCCCTAGCATGTTGATGATGTTCGGCATCTTTTACTACATTTGGCGTCAGATACGCGCGATGACATCGCTAGAAACAGAGCAAATTTTCCACCTGAAATAACAAGCGCCACGCGCGACGTTTCAAAAACGGGTCAAAAACAGATCAAAAAAGGGAGGATAGCCTCCTCCCTTGCGTTATCACTTCCATCCTTGACGCCACTTCTCGTCACTTTTAAGCTCACGCCAGTCAATCGGATATTCTTTTTTCGACAGCACCGACTCGAGCACGCATAACACCACCACACCGTCTTCATCATACTCAACGTCGGAGACCAAAAAGTGCTTCTCGCGATTAATAGGTTTGACCGCCGTCCACTTGGTATTGCGTAACTTGGCTGGATTGATCTGGTTCACGATTGCCCCTTAACAAACACCGGATGAGGCTGACAAGGAATGCATTCGTTTCGACTTATCAGCCCTTTCAAGAATAGCAATACAAGGTAAACGAACGCTACCATTGACTAATTTGGGTTAGACGGTCAGCCCGTTCGAGTGAATCAGCACTCATTGCTTTGAGTTCAGATGCCCCTTCAGCGTTCTGCTCCGACAACGACCTGATTCGATCCGCCAGTTGACTGATCTCTTCTGTTACATGCGCTTGCTGCTCCGATGCCGTGGCAATGCTTACGGTGCGCTCTTTGATGTTATCAAATGCTGTGACAATCTCTTCAAAGTGCTCACGCACCACACTCGCTCGCTCAACCGAAGATTGAGACAACTGATAACTCGATTCAATCACGTCCACGCCCTGGCTAGCCGCTGAATGAAGCTGATGAATCATGCCATCAATTTCTTCCGCTGATTCCTGCGTTTTGGCGGCCAATGAGCGCACCTCATCGGCAACCACTGCAAATCCACGTCCTTGCTCTCCCGCACGCGCCGCCTCAATAGCCGCATTCAGTGCTAGTAGATTGGTTTGCTCTGAAATCTTTTTGATGACCTCAAGGACCGTTCCCACCTGCTGTGAATCTGAGGCCAGTTTATCAATCACAGAGGAGGCTTCTTTCAGTGTGGTAGCAAGCTTGGCAATCGCGTCACTGTTCTCATCGACGGCTTGCTGTCCTTTTGCCACCACGTGCGATGCATCCTCGGCAGTATCTGCGGCAGTAGCAGTATTGCTCGACACCTCGGTGGCACTTGCGGACATTTGGTTAATCGATGAGGCGAGCGTGATATTCTCATTCGTCTGCGCCGACGTTCGGTCGCTCAAATCTTGGCTCAGTGCCTGTAAGTCGTTTGCACTGCTTTTAACGCCAATCGCTTCTCTCGCTACGTCTTCGAGAATTTTTTCAAGATGGGCGCCATAATCGTTGACAGCGCGCCGTAGCTCGCCCATCTCATCAGCACGAACAATCTCCAACTTACCGCCTTTCTCACCTTTCGATAGGCTGCTAACCTGCTGAGTCGTCTCTTTGATACTGCGGATGAGCCTCTGGCCGAGCCATACCACAACTAACGCGAAGACAATCACCAGCGGTAACAGTGTTATATACAGGCCAGAACTTACTCGATTCAGCGCCGCCAAGGCCGTTGCCTCAGGCAACAACATGCCCACTGTCCAACCCTGTTCCGGTAAAGGAACCTGCACGAGGAGCGACCGGCTATCGCCTACCACACCTTCCGGCAGATAAACTGGCTCCTCAGCGTCCAAGGCCGAGACAAGCGGGGATAAACGAGGATACTGTCTACTTGCGTCGCTCAGGCTTTGCATACTAAGGCTTGAAGAACGCACATCTGGAAACGACAGAATGCGATCGGTTTGATCGAGCACAAAGGCATAGCCTCCGGTTGCCTCATTTTGGTCAGTTAATAAGTTTGACAGACCGGAGAGCATCAAATCGATTGTCGCAACGCCCCAAAACTGGCCATCTCGGCGAATTGCGACTGTGCAAGTGACCATGGGCGTGCCAGAAATCGCATCCTCATAAGCGGCAGACCACGCGCATTGCCCCGCCGGTAAGCCTCGGCCTGCTTGATACCAGCTTTCGTTATGATAACCACTGCCAACGGGATCATTGTAATCATCTAATAGATCCAGCGAGCCTTGTGCATTACGTGCCCAAAATAAGGAATCACGTGTTTTTCCCGGTGTTAGCTTACCAGGTTCAGGCCAAACACCACCGCCCGCAATCGCGGCGTTACCGTAGTGATCGACCACGGGCTCGAGACGTTCAATAAACTGGGCGCGATCTAACGGCAATGTTTCCGATAGTGCCGCGAGAGTATCGGTCAACACTGCCCCTTCATTCAATGCCGTGGCAATACGCCCTTCAATGTTTGTGACGGTTTGCCGAGCGCCAGCCTCTGCCTGCTCTTGCAAAACGGGCTTCGCTACCCACTCCATAACCAGGTAAATGGTAAGAAATGACCCCAGCAAAAGGGCAAGCGCCATGGTTTTAATCTTACGGCTGATTGTCATGGCAAAATCCTCTGCACTGCTATTTGCTATAAGCGTAGCAGCGAGTCGTCTAATTACCATGARGGTGTGTTTTCTCGCGCAAAACGTGCTGATCGCGATGGAGGGGTTTGACCGCCGTCCACTTGCTATTGCATCACTTGGTTGGATTGGTTGGGTTCACCCCGTTAGATACTGCATCGGTTAAACATAACGATACCTTGTACGAACGTGACTCGGTTTGGTTCAGTGGTGAGTTTGGTGTAACTCGTGCACACGCTCATGCGTGGGAACGAGAAAAAACGCCGATCCGCTTTGGGCGGCCGACGGGCTGCACCGCGACAACCTTGTGCGGGCTATGCTGACTGGACGCAAGCGCCTGAAGGACTGATC
>NZ_MUEY01000026.1:0-6718 GCF_001995695.1 Salinivibrio sp. ML290
TATCTTCTGTCATTTTTAATCTCCTAAACATTAGGAGACCATTAAATCGTACTGAAAATCTCCTAAACATTAGGAGACCATTAAATCGTACTGAAAATGATCAACAAATTGATCCTTTATTTTCACTTATTTTAATTAATAAATATGGCATAACGCACGATTTTAAGCCATAAGTGACAACTTAATCATTAAATTGCTAGCCCAGGCGTAGCGCGGATCTTCATGCGTTTTCCCTGGCTCGTAACGGCCGTCTGGTAATCAGTTCCTACTTAGCTCTCTCGATATTGTTGATTTTGACTTACAGAGGGTTTCGGCAATGACTGTTTGTGAACAGCCACGGGCCAAAAGGACAGAAATCTGGTATCGTTGTCCTTCGGTCAACTGCTGGTAACTCATGGTAATCACGTTTTGATTTTGGCGATGAGAAGCGTACCACTATCAGCAGTTGACTTCCTCTCGCCAGTTTAACCATGAGTGTTGCACTTATTATCTGAATTCAGGCGCAACCAACACTGATAAAAATCGGTCTTCACTAATGAAAACCTTCAAACCCCTCATCGGAGCCAAAGCTACAGACAAAAGCGTCCCGACGCGCGGCCACGCAATAAGCAAAATCGGTTTCAAGATTGATGGGACGGAAAGTCAGGTGCATGGGTGTATCCTAAAAATTGATATTTACGTGATGATGCTCCAATATCGTAAGGCTTTCTGWGATTTTTGTAAGTATTTACTTTTAAATATCGAGATAATAATCTCTCATGGAACAGGTATGCCAGTATCAAGCTTTAAAGGTGATTTTTGCAATATAGATAGCTTTGAGCCTAGCGCTCAGACCCTTGATGGAATCAAGGAAATGAACAGGATAATCGATACTGCCAATGTACTCGAAGCAGTCTTATCTGGTGTTCCGCTATTTCAACTATTTGCATCAAGAAGTGCGAATGGTTCAGTTATTATTGAGGGTTCAGCATCAGTAGTATCCACAGGCATTAATATCAGTATATATGACTGGAAAGGTTTCGCTGATGCATTTAAAAGTGTAGGAATTATTCGACGCCGTAGACTGCAGGATCACGCTGATATGACAGCATTAAATGCAACAGGAAAAGATTACGAATTTTGGAGATGTGTTTCTAATGCACTATAGAAAAATCACCTTACTTTTACTGATAAGCCTTCCTCTTGTAGGTCATGCCCTGACGTGGGAAGAATTTTTAAAGTCCGAGATGGATAGCGCTTACTCTGCACTAGAAGAAAAAGCAAGCAATTGCCGTAAAAACCGTCAACAATTAGAGCCAATCGAGGAAAGTTGGTTTGTTAATCTCAGTCGAAGCGAAAAAGTAGCAGCAACTGGTTATATCAAGCATCTAGCAGAGACTGATTGCTGGGGAGAAGAGCTATCCTCCTACAACTCTGCATTGTTAGCATATACTTCTGAATCGAAAGATACGCAGTATTTAGACGAGTGGCTCGAGCTATCGAATGTATATCGGAGTGACGACTTTAAGCGCGAATTTGATGCACTCAACGTAAACTCGCTTGTAAAATGGTACAAACGACAACCAACAGTTATGCCTTTCGATATGATTGAGTTTCTTGAGCAATACCCTGAATTTCAAAAGAGCAATAAATAGCTGTGGAGATATCAAATCGTTGCTACAACACCATAAAAGCCGAAAAATAATCAGTAGCTGTGGTAGCTAAGTAAATTCCGACAATCGTATTGCGACTCTTGTTATCCCCGCTACTAATTAATCAGCTAAAAAGTGATTTATTTAGAGCGCGAGTCTAATTAACTCATTGTACACTTACCTCCAACGATCTGCCGCTATCACTTTTTTTAGTTCATCATAGAGCCTATCTAAATCTCCGTATCTTGACAAATCAGCCGTTAACCCATGATTACCAATGATTTTTATAGATTTCACCTTGTGCTTGGAACGCTTAACCTTGACCGTTTTAACGCTTTCCCACTCCATGATTTCTTGTGTGTCAGGCTCATAAGAAATTAATCCCTTGTCTGAAATTTCAATGGCATGATTTTCAGCGTAGTTTTTAAAATCGCACCTTCCTTTATAGTTTATTAGCGCTGGAATAGAGCAAAATAGAAAAACATAAAGGAGATACTCAAAACTAATTACATCACCCATAAACCATGAACCAAAAAATATCAAAGAAGGCCAAAACATAAAAACACTGAGCGGCCCTACATACAAATTTTTTATTCTTTTATCTACTATTTTAAACTTCATTAACACTACTCTATCTGAATGTATACCGAATGACAGGGTTACTCTCTTGAATGTCTGCCACACTGAGGTGCGACCTTAGATATCGGAGATGACTATATCTGCTCAAAATTTTTGGCGTTAATCTCGCTAAGCACTACTTTTCTTTTCTCACGCTGAATGACCACAAAAAATTCGCCATAAATTTCTATTTGCGTAAGATGGTGGTAATCTTAAATTTGATGCTCAGAGACGGCGTGATATGAAATAAAAAAATCTCGCTAAAATTTAGGATTGACGACATACGCGTTTGTTATGTTTTAAACCTGATAAAGCCACTATACCATTTAGGATTTAGAATACGGTCACATTCTGTTATGACTTGATCATATTGCTTCTGAACATCCTCTTTATAAGGACGTTCATCTCGATGATCCATTTGGCAATTGACAGTAAGATCGCAAGCGTGAACGAAACGACGAATAGCTTTCGCCAAATCTGGATAACGTGAAAATTTACCGGCAACATACTTAAGGTCGTCATGAAGTGGGATATAGTCTTTCTTTTTTTCATCTATGCCAGTATAAACAGACACCACTTCCATCGCGATGCCAATTTGTTCTTCAAGTTGATGTAATCTTTCAACTTCTTTACTCCAACTTGTAATTCGCTTATCGCGGTTTAGCGTTAGTCTTGAACTCAAGACTAACGATATAATCGAAGTTATTGCAGCCATTAAGGCAGCAACTAAGGTAATTTCTTCTTTACTCATCATACCCTCAGAAACATAACGCCGCGCTCTGCGGCAAACTTGGAGCGCAGCGGAAAATTTGTCCGACAACAGCGCTTTGTTAGCCTTTCTTGGCATCGAGAACTCTAAGCCCGCCAGCGGCTGACGACTCAACGACACAAGGAAAATCAACTCTTAACCCTAAATGATTCTGGCTCACTAGAGCCTTAAGTGGCTTTTCAGTCAAAAACAAATCGCAATATCCTAGGGCTGCTTCAGCATGATGAAAGTCTAGAAGGTCATTACCTGTCAGTTGGCGATTTTGGTCCCACCTTACTGCTGCGTGACAGCAAGCACCAATATGAAGCGTCCTAACTGATTTTGAAAATCTACTAAATCGTTCTTGGTTAGATAAATTTTCGCTGTTGGGTTCTAATTCTTTATATCCTCTATTATTTACCTCTTTGAACAACTGCAACATTTCCTCTTTAAATAGGCTTAATCCGCCTTCAAATTCGATACGATACGCTTGCTTGTAACTACGAATTTCATCAGCATGATTTTTATTACCAAAATTAAGGCGATCTGCAGTACTCTGCCAATTTGGCTGCTCCCAACTTTCAAAGTCAAGATAGCCCATCATTTCTGTAATTGTGGTATTCCACATATGATCAAAAAATGACTTTTGTATTATAAGTTCTTCAGATGGCCCGAAGGGCGTTTGGTGAGGATGAATCTCACCGAATATATAGCTCAGTTTTATCCATACCAATTCGTCTACTGGTATAAGGTCTTCGACCCCAGCCAGAGAGTAAATAGTATTACATATCTCTTGACTTATTCTTTCTGGGTTCACAACAAGTGTGACACCAAGGCTTAGACGATCTATCAGTCTTGCGGTGGCAAGCCTTGTCTCGTGATCACTTTGCTTCATTAACTCAATAAAAACTGTCTCGGATATGGGGCAAATTACCTGGCCTTCATCAACAAGAAATTTTATCCGATCAAGGAGTTTAATTAATTCTTGATTATCGTTCCTACCAAGCTCGACATCCCTCAGAAAAATCCAAAAGCGTAGGTCCAAATAAACCCTGAATCTATTTGTTATCTCTCTACCAAGCTGTACACGCTTGTTCCTCACATGTTGCTCTAAACTCACGTCTGGGTTTTTACGGTGAAAGTCTTTTTTGCTGGTTATAGTATCCATGTCCATTGCGTAATTATGTATTGAGGGCTAACGCAGAGCGCACCGGTGGCTTTTTTGGAGCGAAGCGGAGAAAAGGCCATCCGTGTGACGCGTTTTGTTAACACTTTAGATGCCGAGGAGCCCGACAAATACGGCGACGATAATTCCAACTATGATAGGCGCTAAATAAAGTTGATGCGCTTGCGCGAAGACGCTGTTTGACGGTATAGCTGTTGACTGCTCAATTTCCTGCCTCGACCGTCCATTAGCGCCTTTTACAGACTCTTCAATGAGCTGATCTTCAATTTTTTCGTCAATTATAGCCAATCGCGCTGCCATTTTACGCCCAGAAGCATAAAGCGCTGCGCCTACGAAAATGCCGGAATATATTATTAGCGCATACAGATTTTGAATTTCCGACAGGTTGAACTGATCTGGTACTGGCGAATGATCCCAGAAAAAACTCAAAAACTGGGTTTGCTCATAAATCCAAGATACCGCCTGTTTAAACGGCCGAGCCAATGCAGACCCAAACTGGGTTCCATCGTCGAGCCGGAAATAGACCATTTTCAGAAAAGAAATGACCGTTGAGACGAGGGCAGGAGCGGCGATTGCTACTCCAAGAATTCTCTTAACGTTTGACCGCTTTCTTGCTTCTTGATAGTGCACGAACTATTCCTTGATTGTTAACGCCGGCGTAACGGGCCGTTTTGTGGAGCGCAGCGGAACAAAGCGGTCCCGTTGA
Source organism: Salinivibrio sp. ML290 (assembly GCF_001995695.1). NCBI lineage: Bacteria > Pseudomonadati > Pseudomonadota > Gammaproteobacteria > Vibrionales > Vibrionaceae > Salinivibrio > Salinivibrio sp. ML290. The sequence goes on from NZ_MUEY01000026.1 coordinate 4,890, forward strand.
CGCATTAGTTATGTATTATTGCTGCAACCCAAACTGCTGATGGTCGTCTCGAAAATCTTCGAATGCTGCCAAAGTTCTCTCAGTGGGATAGGGATAGAAATCAGGGATTAGGTGATTTTCGCGACAGAACCTCAACACCTCATGCCCCATGAGCTCTATTGTTTTATCCCTCTGCTTGTCAGTCATGTTCGAGTTTCGCCAATGATTGAAGAAAATTCGATCTTCAAAGTTTGAGACAGCCTTCTGGGCGGTACGCTTGTACTCAGTGAGGCTAATTTTGGAAAACTTAGCATAAGGCAAATGCTCGTTCAGAAGCTCATAGAAGTGCTTCGGATCATAGCTATGGTGATTACGACACTTCATTAGCTGATCCACGGCCGCTCTATGATTAATGAAAGCACTAGCGTTTTCACCATTAAGCGAGCAAGTGAATCCAATATTGTGATCAACAAAAGCAAAAAGAAATTTTCTCTGCGCTGCAGAGTATGCTGTTTCAATTAGGCAGTCATGGTACTGAAAGTTGAAGAATGCAACAGTAACCCCACTACTAGCCATTCGGTTTTCGAATAACCGGATATTTGTGAATCTCAATATTTACTCCATTTATACATAACATTGTATTAGTGCGCATGCGCGATTTCCCAAAATCGTTATACGCGGCTTTTCTTATCTAACCCACTGTTATAAATAACATTTTGAGTCTTTATGATCTATCTCTTTTCCGAGAAAGTGTGCATGCCGCCTATCACGGTTCAGGCGTTCACATTATCCCCAAGCAGTAAAATGCAACCCATTGATTAAATAGCATTTCTATTTTTTAGCTTGGTGATAATGTGAATGTGTTTCGAATAATCGTGCACACGATCTGGCTTCCCTCGCCGATAAGCTGTGTAAATATGGCTCTTCACCGGATGTGGTGGAAAGTGTTTCTTTTCAAGTTTTCCGATTAATTAGACAATAAGTAAACACTCTGCACTTGCTCCCTGAATCAGATGAAAGATACAGCACTCTATCAAACGATCCTTGGACTGATTCCGCCATGGACTGTTGACTCTGTCCAGGTGGATAAAACGAGCCAACGTATTACCGTGACTATCATGTACGAAAGTCATTCAGGCGTTGCTTGTCCAACATGCTCGAAAGCGGTAAGAAAGCATGACTCTCGAAAGCGGATATGGCGTCATTTGGATACATGCCAATACGAAACATATCTTGAGGCCCAAGTTCCACGTGCTGACTGTCCAAAGCATGGGGTTCAGACCGTTTCTGTTCCTTGGGCATCTCCTGGAAGTCGCTATACCGAACTCTTTGAGACAAAGATTATTGAAACACTTCAGTTCACTTCTCTTCTCTCTGTATCTAAAGCCTTTCGACTGAGTTGGGGAGCCATTGATCGGGTAATGAAAAGGGCTGTTTCACGAGGGCTCGCCCGGAGAAATTTAAATAAGGTAGAAGATCTGTTGGTAGACGAAACTGCCTTTTGCCGAGGGCATGATTATGTCACGGTGATGTCGAGCCGAACGGGCCAAGTTCTCGCTGTTGCCGACGGTAAAAGTGAACAAAGCTTAGCAAACTGCTATCGAGTGCTGCCTAACATCGCTAAACAACAGGTCCGCTCAGTCTCGATGGATATGAGCCAAGCTTTTATGAATGCAACCGAGTCCTTCTTTCACGGAAAACGCATGAACATCCGCGTCAAGAAAGGCTTCCTAACACGGTCGCCAAGTACTCTTGGTCCATCGCGCACATCATTCGCTTGCGTTGAATGCCAGCTTTGAAACTCTTCTCTTGCTTTAATAAATTCAAAACCATTTGCCTTATTCGTGCAA
>NZ_MUEY01000027.1:0-6624 GCF_001995695.1 Salinivibrio sp. ML290
ACGTCCAGTAAATCCACCGAAGCTTCAATACTGCCGTTTCCGCTCGACTTGCATGTGTTAGGCCTGCCGCCAGCGTTCAATCTGAGCCATGATCAAACTCTTCAATTTAAGTTTTTTCGAAACCGAAGTTTCAGCTCAATGAATACTGATTACTGTTTCTCTCCGAAGAGAAAAACGAATTGACTGTGCCGAACAACTATTAAAGTTGTCGTTTGGTCACTCAGTTCATCGAATAAATCTTTTTGTCTATTCTCAACGAGTGCCCACACAGATTGCATAGGTCAAATTGTTAAAGAGCGCCGCTCAATCTTGAGCGGGAGTGGCATCTTACGCCACTTTGGCAACAAGTCAAGCATTTTGTTTTGCTTGTTTGTTTTGCCGTTGTTAGCGCGGCTTGCCGTGCCAACGAGAGCGCATTATAGAGAGGTGATTTTTTGACGCAAGGAGTTTTTGATAAAAACATTTCAAGCGAGCAAAAAGCCAACAAGGTGCATTATTACTGAGCATTTCCATGCGAAAACTAAGCAGAAAGCCACCTAAAGTCGGTGGCTTTCGCTCAATAAGTATCTATCAGTCCTGTTTTGCGATGATTTGATCGTTTTCAACATCGAGGAAAACAGGCCGCCCTGGTATCAGCTCGCCACTTAGAATTTGCTGAGCAAGCGGGTTTTCAATTGTCTGCTGGATAGCACGTTTGAGTGGACGCGCACCATAGACGGGGTCAAAGCCACCTTTAGCCACTTTTGCCAAGGCTGCGTCTGAGACCTCAAGCTTAAAGTCTCTTTCGGCCATACGATGAGCCAGCTCTTGCATCTGTAGACCTGCAATCTCTTTGATGTGGTCTTCGGCTAATGGGTGGAACACCACCGCTTCATCGATTCGGTTGATGAATTCTGGACGGAAATGATTTGCAGCCACTTCCATCACGGTGCGTTTTATACCCGCATAGTCCAGTTCACCGAAATGCGCCTGAATCTGCTCTGAGCCAAGGTTTGACGTCATGATCACCACCGCATTGCGAAAGTCGACAGTGCGGCCTTGACCATCCGTCAGGCGCCCATCATCCAGCACCTGTAGCAAGATGTTAAACACATCCGAGTGAGCTTTCTCTATCTCGTCGAGCAGAATGACAGAGTAAGGGCGACGACGTACCGCTTCGGTCAGATACCCCCCTTCTTCATAACCCACATAACCTGGGGGTGCACCCACAAGGCGAGCCACGGAATGCTTCTCCATAAATTCGGACATATCAATCCGTACCATGGCATCACGGCTGTCAAACATGAATTCAGCCAGTGATTTACAAAGTTCGGTTTTACCTACCCCCGTTGGGCCCAAGAAGAGAAATGAACCAATTGGGCGATTCGGATCCGCCAAACCGGCACGGCTACGGCGAATAGCATTACCAACAGCGCTCACCGCTTCATCTTGCCCTATCACGCGTTCATGCAATGCTGACTCCATCTTGAGCAGCTTTTCTTTTTCGCTTTCAAGCATACGCGACACTGGGATGCCTGTTTGCCGTGCGATAACATCAGCAATCTCTGCATCCGTGACACGGTTTTTAAGCAGCGTCATTTCCTGCATCTCTGCTTGGCTGGCAAGATCCAATTGCTTCTCTAGTTCAGGGATCTTGCCGTATTGCAGCTCTGACATCCGACTCAAGTCGCCGGCTCGACGTGCGATTTCCATATCAGTACGCGCTTGCTCTAACGCTGCTTTGATGTGTTGAGCACCAGATACAGCGGCTTTTTCAGTATTCCAGACCTCTTCTAATTCTGCATACTCGCGCTCTTTTGCTTCTAGCTCGTCGCGAAGCGTTTCTAAGCGCTTTTGGCTCGCACTGTCTTCTTCTTTTTCCAGCGCTTGCTGCTCTATCTTCAGTTGCACAATGCGACGCTCAAGCCTGTCGAGTGAGTCTGGCTTAGAGTCTATTTGCATCCGAATACTAGACGCAGCCTCGTCAATCAGATCGATGGCTTTATCTGGCAGCTGCCGATCAGCAATATAGCGGTGTGACAAACTCGCAGCAGCTACGATAGCCGGATCGGTAATTTCTACCGCATGATGCAACTCATAACGCTCTTTGAGGCCTCGCAAAATGGCCACCGTGTCTTCGACATTCGGCTCACTCACCAACACTTTTTGGAAACGGCGTTCTAGTGCCGCATCTTTTTCCACATACTGTCGGTATTCATCCAGCGTAGTTGCCCCCACACAATGGAGTTCACCACGTGCCAAGGCAGGCTTAAGCATGTTGCCCGCGTCCATGGCCCCTTCAGCTTTACCTGCGCCCACCATGGTGTGAAGTTCGTCGATAAAGAGAATGACATTGCCTTCTTCTTTGGCCAGTTCATTCAGCACCGCTTTTAAACGTTCTTCAAATTCACCACGGTATTTCGCGCCTGCGACCAGTGAGCCCATATCAAGAGAGAGTACGCGTTTGCTACGAAGTCCTTCTGGCACTTCACCATTCACAATGCGTTGAGCCAGGCCTTCCACGATGGCCGTTTTACCCACGCCAGGCTCACCAATCAGCACTGGGTTATTTTTGGTACGGCGTTGTAACACTTGCACCGTACGACGGATTTCATCATCACGGCCAATGACAGGGTCGAGCTTGCCTTGCTCTGCACGCTCAGTAAGATCAATGGTGAATTTTTCGAGGGCTTGGCGGTTCTCTTCCGCGTTAGGATCATCCACTTGCTGCCCACCACGGACTTTCTCTATCGCTTCTTCAACCTTTTGCGATGTTAAACCGTGACTACGTAACAGCTCGCCCAACTGACCTTTATCTTCCACCGCAGCCAAAACAAAAAGCTCTGACGAGATATATTTATCTTTACGCTTTTGCGAGATTTTGTCGCACAGGTTAAATAACGTACCCAGGTGGTTTGAAAGCTGAACCTCGCCACCGGTACCCGTTACTTGTGGTAAGCGGTCTAATAACTCAGAAAGGCTGGAACGCAGCTGGCTCACATCCACATTCAGCATGGTCAATAACGGGCGGATGGCACTGCTGTCTTGGTTCAGGAGTGCGGTCATCAAATGAACAGGCTCGATGTACTGGTGATCTCGCCCTAATGCCAGTGATTGCGCATCAGAAATCGCAATTTGGAATTTACTCGTAAATCGGTCAAGGCGCATAGTTCCTCCCACTTAACACCTCTAGTTGATGAATAAATGGGCACGATTGCGGCGCTTTTCAAGCACCTTTGTCGATTTTATTTCACCCGCCAGATGCAGGTTGCCATCCGGCCTGTTTGCCCATCTCGTCGATACGAATAAAACTGATCCGCCTGCTGGTAGGTACAAAACTCCCCACCATAAACAGCAGTAACGCCAGCCTGTTGGAGTCGTTGCTTCGCAAGGTGATAAAGATCAGCAAAATACTTACCGTTTCCTTTTGCGGTAAATGCCGACATCGCCTTCGGTGAGTGCGTTACGAACGCCTCGATCACCTCCTCCCCAACTTCAAAAGCCTGTGGCCCAATGGCTGGCCCTAACCAGGCAAGACATCGATTGGGATCGGAGAACAGAGATAGCGTCGCTTCTAACACGCCAGACGATAAACCTCGCCAACCTGCGTGGGCAGCAGCGACTTGCTGACCATCGTCACTGCAAACGAGCACAGGCAAACAATCAGCCGTCATGATGGTACACACTTGACCCGTCGTATCGGTGAAGGCCGCATCTGCCTGTGGATGAGGCGAGCGGGTCGGCAAGTGGACAACGTGTGTACCATGGACTTGTTCAAGCCAAGTGATATCCCCACTTACCTGCTGTGCAAGCAGTGCGCGATTTTGACCCACAGCTTCAGGGGCGTCGCCAACATGCATGCCAAGATTCCAACCCGAAAAGCTCCCTTGACTGGCACCACCAATACGCGTGGTGGTCAGCGCTCGTATGTTACTCGGAGCGGGCCAATCAGGCTGAAGGCAATACATCAGTAGTCCTCTTCTCCATATTGGGTTTGATCGTCTCTTAACCGTTCAGTCAAGGCCACCATATCGTCGGGGATCGGTGCATGCCATTCCATCAACTCACCGCTAACAGGGTGATCTAAGCGTAGCATGGCCGCATGCAATGCCTGGCGTCGGAATTGGCGCAGACTTTGTACAAGCTCATCGTCAGCGTGACGAGGCGGTTTGGCCTTCCCGCCATATAAGGGATCACCCACTAGAGGATGATTTAAGTAGGCCATATGGACACGGATCTGGTGGGTACGGCCCGTTTCCAACCGCAACCGTAATCGTGTGTGACCACGAAAATGTTCTGCGACGCGATAATGAGTGATCGCGGGTTTACCTAGCTCATGCACGGCCATATGGGTACGCTTGGTCGAATGGCGGCCAATCGGCTTATCCACCATCCCCCCACCGGTCATATTACCAATCGCAATGGCTTCATATTCACGGGTAATTTTCCGCTTTTGTAGTGCACGCACCAAACGGGTTTGTGCCGGAATAGTTTTAGCGACCACCATTAATCCCGTGGTGTCTTTATCCAAACGATGCACTATCCCTGCCCGAGGTACGTCCCCAATTTCCGGATAACGATACAACAGACCGTTCAGTAAAGTGCCATCAGGGCAACCTGCGCCTGGGTGAACAACCAGCCCCGCAGGTTTATTAATCACCAACAAGTCATCATCTTCATAGACAATATCTAGCGGAATATCTTGCGCTATCCAGCGATCGTCATCTTCAATTTCCGCAGTGATCTCAACGTTTTCTCCGCCCATCACTTTTTGGCGCGGCTTATCAATGGCCACACCATCGAGTGATACCTGGCCGGCTTGGATCCAAGTCTTGATCCGAGAGCGTGAGTAGTCAGGAAACAACTCAGCAATGGCTTGGTCAAGCCGTTGACCTAGTTGATGGTCTTGGATCTGGTGGGATAATTCTATCTGTTGTGCCATATCGAACTTTTCTATGATTTCTATGACTAAACCCTCGCGACAGTCGTTATAGTGGCGCTCGGCATATCGCCTATCAACGCCTTTTGCTATAGTCGCCTGTCACTGGATAAAATAGCCGGAATAATGACATTGTATCTGTTTGCCGCTGCGACCGTAATCCAGATGGCATAAAAACTTTTCAAGGAAGTGCGATAACCCATGAAACGCCTAACCCTGACTGCACTACTCGCAGCCTCTCTACTCGCCGGTTGTTCAAGTAACGACCAAGTCGTCCAAGACGATCCGCCATCCAAACTGTATCAGGATGCTGAAGCGCAGTTAAATCAAGGGGCTTGGATAACCGCTATTGAAAAGCTGGAAGCACTGGATTCACGCTATCCCTTTGGTGCTTATTCTGATCAAGTGCAGCTGGATCTGATTTATGCATATTACAAAAATGATGACTTGGCTTTAGCCGAGGCAACCATTGATCGTTTTATGCGTATGCACCCTGCGCACCCAGAAAGTGACTGGGTGGTTTATATGCGTGGCCTTACCCATATGGCGCAAGATCGTAGCCTCATTCACGATATTCTTCGTATGGAGCGGGACGACAGAGATCCTCAGCCAGCACGCAAAGCATTTGCCGATTTTCGTCGCCTGCTTGAGCGCTATCCAAACAGTGAGTATGCCGCAGATGCCAAAGCGCGGATGACCGCATTAAAAAACCGCCTTGCTAACTATGAGCTCGCCGCAGCAGATTACTACATTCGTCGAGAAGCTTGGGTTGCCGCGGTTAATCGTTGCCAAGCGTTGCAGCGTGACTTCCCTGATACAGAAGCGGCCAGAGCGTCACTCCCTTTAATGCTTAAAGCCTATGAAAAGCTTGGACTCGATGAACCCGCAGAGCGAACAAGAAAACTGATCGCCAAGAATCCAGCGTAATAGGGAGTCAACAAGCTTGATAATCAAAACCTCCGCAAAGGAGGTTTTTTTATGTCTATAGATTACCGGTGAAAAGCGCGCTTTACCGAGTAATATTGGAATCGACTCTCGGCTTCCGCGTTGAGTGAGCACAGATATACATTATTGAGGTATAACGGTTTATAGAGTTTGAAGCGGTAAGTTATTGAATCAAAACGCGTGATATCTTGCTATAGATACAAAAAAGCCCCGACCGTCAGGTCAGGGCTTGGTGTTTTCTCATCAAAGTCTTACGTCAATCTGCTTTGATGCTTAAATTGCGAGCTATGCGCAGTGAGTTTTGAAGCAAGACGCACAGTGTATGCCAATACATGAGCATCGCAGCTATCAAAAATCGCAAGCAATAGGCGCAATTTATAATCAGAGCCTGGCGATGTCCTACTCTCACATGGGGAGACCCCACACTACCATCGGCGCTGCTTCGTTTCACTACTGAGTTCGGCATGGARTCAGGTGGGTCCAAAGCGCTATGGTCGCCAAGCAAAATTKGGTGTGTCTTCACTTTTCAGTCAAAACACGTAATCTAGAAAGCTGTTCGTTCTCGCCACAATCAACTGGCTTATTTCAAGTCCAACCCAAAACCTCTTGGGTGTTGTATGGTTAAGCCTCACGGGCAATTAGTACAGGTTAGCTCAACGCCTCACAGCGCTTACACACCCTGCCTATCAACGTTCTAGTCTAGAACAACCCTTTAGAGAGCTCGAAGCTCTAGGGATGACTCATCTCGGGGCCAGCTTCGC
>NZ_MUEY01000028.1:0-4940 GCF_001995695.1 Salinivibrio sp. ML290
TTTTTGATGTCTAAACACAATTTTGATGTATGGACCGATAATTTGATTATTAATATCAATAAGTAAATAAAACAGCCCCAAAAACCAACAGCCGGGATCACCATCTCGGCTTTTTAACTCGGCGTTGTTGATCAAAGCATTCACCTAACACACTGATCCCAATGGGATTACTCCCCTCAATCAACTCGGTAACTAACAGGCATACCAAGTCTTATGACTTTGTTTATCGGTTTCATATTGGTCAATTTTTCACCAGCTTGTACGTTGTAATCACGTAGTGTCAGCTGAGGGGTGAGTAACCCAGTTTAGCTGGAACGCGGATGACCGCTTAACCCACATTGAACTGCCCAACGGCACGCGGTATCGCTACCGCTACGACCCGTTTGGGCGACGCATCGCCAAAGAATGTGCGCACAGCCAAATACAGACTCACTATCTGTGGGACGGCGCGCAGTGACCGACCACGCGGGCACACCCCAAGAGCTGTGTAATGAACAAGGTGATATCGTCTGGCGGGGAGAGCAAGCGCTATGGGGCCATTACCACGGGCAATCACAACGGCACTGGCAACGACGCGAAGAAGCGGCCAACGACAGTATACAGTGTGACCTTCGCTACCAAGGGCAAATCGAAGACCCCGAATCGAGCCTTTACTATAACGTAAACCGTTATTACGATGCAGACAGTGGCCAGTATCTTAGCCCTGACCCGATAGGGTTTGCGGGAGGATTAAGGCCGCAGGCGTATGTTGCCAACCCACTAGAGTGGGTGGATCCGTTGGGGTTGGCTGGATCTTGCTCCAAAAAGATTACATCAGTCAAAGGTCGGTTAAAAAAAGAACAATTGCCCACTAAGGGAAAAATCAGGTTCGTACCTCCTAAGGGTTACAACCCATCTAATCCACTACCTAAAGGCCCTCAAGGTGGATTTATTGATAGGTTTGGTAATGAATGGGTTAAAGGACCATCAAGAACAGCAGGGCAAGATTTTGAATGGGACGTTCAGCTCTCGAAAACAGGAAGAAAAAAAATAGGCTGGGTCACACGTGATGGAAGTCATGCAAACGTATCTCTTGATGGTAGAATTACACACAAATAGGTGTCACATGCAAGCTCTATATGAATTCTTTGAAGTAGTAAAAATAACTTCCTCTGATTCAGCATTCGCCGAAGTTAAAGGGCAAGAAGCTGTAATTTTGGGAATGACTCCAGACGACACCGGGCATTGGTTTTATTCAGTCCAAATCACTGATACCGAGGAAGTATGGAGTTTATCCGAAAATGACATTGAATCGACAGGTAAAGTTCTGAAAAAAGAAAATTTCTATTATGGTGACTCTGTTACTGTAAGGGTGGGCCATCAAAGTGGTGAGGGATATTTAAAAGACTCATAGAAACCGGCCGTTTTCGTTATCGCTATGATGCCTGCGGCCGGGTGATTGAAAAAACCGAGCATAAAACGGGCTACCGGCCACAGGTGACGCGGTTTAGCTGGAACGCGGATGACCGCTTAACCCACATTGAACTGCCCAACGGCACGCGGTATCGCTACCGCTACGACCCGTTTGGGCGACGTATCGCCAAAGAATGTGCGCACAGCCAAACACAGACTCACTACCTGTGGGACGGCGCGCATATTGTGCAGCAACAACAGGCCACGGCTGATGGGCAAGTCCTACAGCAAACCGAATACCTCTACGAGCCCGGCAGCTTCCGCCCGATGGCGCAAGTGACCCACCATGACCAAGGCAGCGAACTGCATTACATCGTGACCGACCATGCGGGCACACCGCAAGAGCTGTGTAATGAGCAAGGTGATATTGTCTGGCGGGGAGAGCAAGCGCTATGGGGCCATTACCATGGGCAATCACAACGGCACTGGCAACGACGCGAAGAAGCGGCCAACGACAGCGTACAGTGTGATCTTCGCTACCAAGGACAAATCGAAGACGCAGAATCGGGCCTTTACTATAACGTAAACCGTTATTACGATGCAGACAGTGGCCAGTATCTTAGCCCCGACCCAATAGGGTTTGCGGGTGGGTTAAGGCCGCAGGCGTATGTTGCCAACCCTCTGGAGTGGGTGGATCCGTTGGGGCTGGCGGGGTGTGGTGGGAAGAAAAGACCTGATGCGCCGAAAAAAATTAAGCTGAATAGGGCGGGTGTAACACATGTTAAAGAGCGTCATGTGGGTAATCACCCTGAATGGAAACAGAAAAGTAAATGGACCCTTAGTAATGCAGAATGGAAGAGCAAGGCAAGAGATACCTTTAGAAACCCGGATCGGATAGTTGAAGAAAATGGTCGATTTTTGTATGAAAAAACATATAAAAATCCTGTTGGCGTAGATCCGAATGGGGAACTTTTATACAAAACCCGTGTTGTCACTGAGAGTAATGGTGATTTGGTGACAGCATTCCCTCAGTCTAGCTTTAAAGAATTATCAGATATATCTCGAGTATTATAAGGTGGGGATAAATATGGATATAGTTATAACAAGAACGAACCTTTCAGAGGAGTGGTATCCTTTTGATGAATCATTGCATGTGGCTATCTTTCATCAAAGTACTGAGTGGAAGTCTATGAGAAATCTAAAAAAAATAAGAGATTTTTATAAAGTTAATTCAACATTCAGAGGTGATGAGTTAATAGGCTTAATTAACGAAATGGAGACTATTTTCCCTAAACTAGATAAGTGCCAAACTGAGTTAAAAAAAGTGATAAAACTTTTACAAGAAGATTCAGTGTTAATTGCAAGATTTGCTGGAGATTAGTGTTATTGACGAATCTTATTTAGAGAAAGATTAAGCCTAACGGCCGGCCACAGTGTTCCGGCCTGTACTTACCTCAACGCTCTCTTGATGCAGGGCGAGATCGTGAACGTTTTTTAACCAAAAAAGGATCAGTTTGACGACCACCTCTGGCTGTGATCATATAGGCCTACTCTAAAATAGTTCGGGATAGATACCGTGGATATCGATACATTTAAAGACTACTTCAGTGCCGTTGATGATAACCGCCAGAGTGCCAAGATAACCTACCCACTTTTTGACCTGCTCTTTGCTTCATTGTGCGCCGTTATTGCTGGTTCCAAAGGATGGTACGATATTCGAGAATACATCCTAGGGCACCATGAGTGGTTTAAGCACAACGGCATGTTTAAAGACGGTATTCCTGCCGACGATACTATCGCACGTGCCATTTCCACGATTGAACCGAGCGCCTTTCAAGCTTGCTTTATCGATTGGATGAAAGCCGTCCATCAAATGACGGATGGTCAGGTGGTCGCGATCGACGGTAAAACCCTAAAAGGCTCGTACAACCGTGAAGATAGAAGCAGTACGATCCACATGGTCAGTGCGTATGCCAGTAAAAACCATCTGGTGCTAGGTCAACTCAAGACTGAAGAAAAAAGTAATGAAATCAGTGCTACTCCCGAGTTAATCCGTCTGCTCGACTTACGTGGTGCGCTAGTCACCATCGATGCCATGGCCTGCCAAACGACGATTGCCAAGACGATTCTTGAGCAGGGTGGCGATTACTTATTAGCGGTGAAACAAAATCAAGGCAAGTTAGCGAACGCGATCACCGCGGCATTCAGTGAGCAGCGCCGAACCTTCAATGACGATGTTGTGTTTGAACATGGCCACGGTCGTACTGAGTCGCGCCAGTGCTATGTAATTGATAAAGAATGTTTATCAGGCGACTTTACTCGTTGGCCATCACTACAAAGCCTTGTCATGGTTGAGTCTTTGCGTGTTGAGAAAGGGCGTCCGATGTCGCTGGAGTATCGCTACTATATCAGCTCAAAATCACTGACTGCCGATGAGGCAAGCCGTGCTATCCGCTCGCATTGGAGCATTGAATCCATGCACTGGGTGTTAGATGTCAATATGGGTGAAGACGCCTGCCAGATTTATAAAGACAATGGCGCAGCGAACGTAGCTTGTCTGCGACACATGGCCTCAAACATGGTGCGGGCAGAGCCAACCAAGATTAGTTTGGTGTCCAAACAGAAGCGTTGTCTCATGAATACCAGCTTCTTAGAAAAGTTTTTAGCCGCAGGCATTCCAGCAATGGTTGAAAAATGAACACTCATGCGCTCGCCCTGCCCGAGGAGTAGCTTTTAATGATGAGTATAATAAAGCTAAGATTGATATTAATGGAAGAAAACCCAGGAAAAAATGTAATAAGTAAGGCGGATTTGTCATGAGAAACGTATCAGAGAAAGATGTGTATGCTATCCCTTTAGGAATACCAGATGTTTCAGATGCGACATCTATGTCGAAAATGAAACCACAGGATATCAGTTCTAGTTTTGCATATTGTGCAGTGGTAAGGAAAGAAGATTCAATTGGTTTAAAGATAATCATATCGAGTGAGATTGATGGTTGGAAAAATAGTGTAGATAAAAGAATATTTGATCATTTATTAATGGAGCCTTTAGTCACGTCAGGTCTAGCTATTCAAAAGAAGAGATGGAGGAGAGTAGATTGTCAAGGTGAAATATGCATTAGCAGTTATAATGAAAAAATTTCGACACCTATTACAGTATGGAGGGGTTCTCAAATAGAAAAAAAGATAATGAAAATAGTTGATATAAATAATGATTAAAAGCTATTTGAGATAACAAGGGCGTTGTTGATCAAATCATTCACCTAACGCACTGATCCCAATGGGGTTGCCGGTAGTGTTCAAGAGGGTGTTCATAGTTCTGTGTCACCCAACGTTTAAAGATCTACGTAGAGGGTGTTCATAGTTCTGTGTCACCCAACGTTTAAAGATCTACGTAGTCGTCGAGCCGCCCTTCGAAGTGGATGCTCAGTTGGGACAATGTCAGGTTCCAATTCTGCACCGGATGCGTCCACTTCTCTGACGCCTTCAACATACCTGCATACAGCAACTTGAGCAATGCGTTCTCGTTGGCAAAGCCACCCTTGG
>NZ_MUEY01000029.1:0-3269 GCF_001995695.1 Salinivibrio sp. ML290
GACACACAGACTCACTACCTGTGGGACGGCGCGCACATCGTGCAGCAGCAACAGGCCACGGCTGATGGGCAAGTTCTACAGCAAACCGAATACCTTTACGAGCCCGGCAGCTCCCGCCCGATGGCGCAAGTGACCCACCATGAGCAAGGCAGCGAACTGCATTACATCGTGACCGACCACGCGGGCACACCGCAAGAGTTGTGTAATGAGCAAGGTGATATTGTCTGGCGGGGCGAGCAAGCGCTGTGGGGCCATTACCACGGGCAATCACAACGCCACTGGAAACGACGCGAAGAAGCGGCCAACGACAGTATACAGTGTGACCTTCGCTACCAAGGGCAACTCGAAGACGCAGAATCGGGCCTTTACTATAACGTAAACCGTTATTACGATGCAGACAGTGGCCAGTATCTTAGCCCCGACCCAATAGGGTTTGCGGGTGGATTAAGGCCACAGGCCTATGTTGCCAACCCACTGGAGTGGGTGGATCCGTTGGGGCTCAATAGCACAAATTTGAACAAAAAACTTGGAGGTATTAAGGGAGATAATTTATCTGCGCATCATATTATCCCAGTCGATGTGTGGAATAAAAATAAAGCTTTTTTAGATGAGGTTGGTTTGTCTGGTAGAAGAGATAGTGTTGAAAATGGTATATTAATTCCTGGTAGTGAAAAAGCATATAAAAATGGAACAGGTAAAGGTGTTTCTGTTTATCATAGCTCTAATCATAACAATTACTCCTCTGAAGTAGAGCGACGCATTGGTGAAATAGAGAGAGATTATAGAGCTGGTCTTATATCAAAAGACGAAGCTAGAATAGATATCCGAAAAGAGCAGATGCAACTAAGGCGTGATATTTGGTCGGGTAACGTTTCTAAAAACTGTAAGGGAAGATTGAACTAATGACTGATGAATACTACGTTCTCATGAATGATTGCCAGAATAATTTTTACAGTGGTGTACTAGACACCGAATGTGCTCAGGCTCAACGCGTTGAGGGGAGCAGTATATCGTTTCCATACGATGTGGGTAAAATTCAAGATAATATTATCTATTGGAACTTTGAAAAGGTTGAGAACCTAAGCTTCGACTACAGGTGCGAGAAAGGCCATATTTTATCTGAAAAAATGATGGATATTCTCAGTGGTTTTGTTTTTTCTCCGCACTATAAGAAAAGGTTATCAGTTTGGATGAGGGGGGCTGAAACTCAATATAGCTACACGTATATAGCATTTGAACGTGGTGTATGGAAAACTGGTAAACAACTTGACCCCGACTTTATTTTTTACGACAGGCTGCAATCATCATATGAATTGAATAAACGAGGGGGAATTATACCAAGTGGAGAAATAAAGCTAACAGAAAATGCAGAAAAATATGATGTTTTCGAATTGTTAGATACAACTTATTTAGGTGGTTTTTTAGTTGTTAATAACGAGGTAAAGAGAAAGATTGAATCTGAAAAAAATAATGTTAGAGGTTTTAAAGTTGTACCTTTAAATGATGCATTTAATACATATTGCAGAGATTACAATATCTCTGTTGAAATGTTGCGCGCTAAAGCTAAGAGAAAAATACCGTGAAATGATGACTTTTCTAATCAATTATTTACCCACGAATGGTAGTGACAAAAAGTCTGTGCGACTTAAAAATCATACTCTATATATGATCATCTAGCGCCCCTTAAAGAATACATAGTGAGCCTATTATTGACGTTACACTTTTGAGTGTTAGGGGGCGTTGTTGATCAAATCATTTAGCTAATACACTGATCCCATTGGGATTGCCCCCATCAATTAACTCGATAAGTAACAGGTATACCAAGTCTTATGACTTTGTTTATTGCTTTCACGTTGGCCAATGTTTCGCCAGTTTGTATGTTGTAATCACGCAGTGTCAGCTGAGGACTGAGTAACTCAGTTTAGCTAGAACGCGGTATCGCTACCGCTACGACCCGTTTGGGCGACGTATCGCCAAAGAATGTGCGCACAGCCAAACACAGACTCACTACCTGTGGGACGGCGCGCATATCGTGCAGCAACAACAGGCCACGGCTGATGGGCAGGTGCTGCAACAAACCGAATACCTCTACGAGCCCGGTAGCTTCCGTCCGATGGCGCAAGTGACCCACCATGAGCAAGGCAGCGAACTGCATTACATCGTGACCGACCACGCGGGCACACCCCAAGAGCTGTGTAATGAACAAGGTGATATTGTCTGGCGGGGCGAGCAAGCGCTATGGGGCCATTATCACGGGCAGTCACAACGCCACTGGCAACGACGCGAAGAGGCGGCCAACGACAGTATACAGTGTGACCTTCGCTACCAAGGACAACTCGAAGACGTAGAATCGGGCCTTTACTATAACGTAAACCGTTATTACGATGCAGACAGTGGCCAATACTTAAGCCCAGACCCGATAGGGTTTGCGGGAGGGTTAAGGCCGCAGGCCTATGTTGCCAACCCGCTAGAGTGGGTGGATCCGTTGGGGCTGGCTGAATGTGGTTCGAAGAATACTCAAAAAGAACGAGTGAAAGCTAACATTGAAGCAAGTCGAAAAGCTCGTGAATCGTCAAATATGGGGGGAGAGCCTCCTGCACCCGGTAGCCGAACATACGAAGGATTCATGAAAGAGCATGTGTCTCCAGATAGAGAAACTACACTCCATACTAAGTCAGCTGGTTTTAATAACAATAAAGGGAACGTTGGCGGTCAATTTAAACGTTACGGATTAGACTCTCATGCTGGTATTAGCCCACATGTACATCAACCGGTTAGAAATGTATCTCCGAAAACAGGAGATATATACGGCACACAAGGAACAAAAACTAGTAATGGTGGAGTAACATCTCCTTCGAAGAAAGATATAAAACAGTTATATGATCACGTTTATAATGGGAAGTATGGACAATGAGCCAAAACTTTGATTGTACGCAAATGATCTCATTTGATAGAAGTCTTGTTGCAAATTTAAATGACGATTCATTTCAGGATTTTGAAAGGTTAGGATTTTCTCTCGTGTTGGACGAAAATATAAGAGATGTTAAAAAAGAATATTTCTTCTTTCAGGAGGATGAATATTTTATTGAATTTTCTAACGATTTTTTCTGTGGTGAATTTGAGGACTGGTATGAATTTAATGAACCCCCACAGTTGATTTTAGATTTTTGTAATGCTTTGATTTCTTGTGCTAATAAAAACAAAATTGATTTCATGAAAGTCTATTTATCCTTCTTTGCTGAAAAAGGATACAGTAGTGATCATTATTC